>JACQSU010000084.1 GCA_016211165.1 Candidatus Woesearchaeota archaeon
GACACAGAGTGACACAGAGGTCTGGCAAAATGCCGGTTAGTAAGAGTAAACTCAGACACTACCCAACATTTGGTAGTGGGTCAGTTTGATTCTTGATTTTCAAGAAGCCTCGCCAAATCTTCAATATCCCATAGTTTTTTTGTTAATCCCGCCTCCATCGCGGGGGTTACTCTTAGGGTATTATGAATTCGGCAATAGTTGTAATACATGAAGTGTAGGGCCACCGCGTGAGCATGGTTTTCCACCTTCTTTGAGAAGGCATTCGTTAATCTCGTAAACCTCCGCATGTTCATCCGCATGGTCAGGTTTTGCCTTTCCACATAGCTCGTAGATATGTGCTTTAGCTTCGGGTTTCCCGTGATCGGTGTCTTGATGATTCCAGTGCATTCCGCAGGGCTGTAACGATGAGTGCCATCGAGCGGTTTCCCGTATAGTTTCACCAACTGAGCGAAATCAACACCCGCACCAAAAGCCTCGTCCACAGCGTCCAAGTATGCCTTTAGCCCATCCGTTGTGAGTTGCACTTGGTTAATCAGCCTCGCTTCAACGTCCGCCATGAAGATACGCGCATACGTCGCATCGCGGTTTCCTACAAGCCATGTTACAGCAAGTTTGCTGTCTGCATCCAGAGCTACCCATGTCCAGATACTCCCCATACCGTACTGCCCTCGGTATTGATCTGGTAGGTTCTTGTCTTTCGCATAACAGAAGGCCCATATCTCGTCGCACTCTATCCGCCTCGAAGCAAGCCCGCGCACGTTTGCGTTGTGGTACTCTTGACAGGCTTTGCCAAGATCAACAAGGAGCTTTGTCACGGTGTTTTTCGATGCGCCCGTCAACCGTGTTGTTGCCCTTATGCTGTTCCCTTCGACAAGTAGCCCGACTATCTGAGTTCGTTTTTCAACCGACAATTGATTCATGGTGGCAGCCCTTTCGCCTACCACCAATATATGACTTTATGCTTAAGCTGTCAAGTAAAAAGTTCAGTTTGACCGAGGGGGGCTATTTTCCTTGACTCTTCGCATTTCAAGAGACAAAAAGCCCGCATTCTTGGATCTCTAAAGGTATAACGAACCCTCCCTTTGCCTCCCGACTTCTGAAGAATTTCTCCGCGGTCGCGGTTGCACAACTTTGAAAGGTGACCGATAAAAGATTGATAGATTACCTGCCTTCGGAGTATCTTGGAAAGTGGTGTCAACAAATCCTTCGCCTGGAAGGTATTGTTATCATCGATGTCTGCCAACGCAGAGGCCCATAATACCTGCTCATATATGCTTTCCCTCGTTCCACTCGTCCCATCCCGATATGCCGACCTCAAACTGTCCAAAGACTGTGCAATGGACAAACTCACAGCCGAACGGAGGTCTGGAACGGCCTGAACATCAAGTCGATCACGTAAAACAGCATTCCTGCATGCATGGAGAGCTAAAAGATGGGTAAAGTGTGGATAGCCGCATGAGAATTTGACGATAGATTCTTGAATGGTTATATCCATCGTCATACCGAGAATTTGCAATCCGTTCTCTATGATTTCCCTCAATTCAGCCGGAGGCATAACCGGCAAATTTTCCTGCACCAAGTTCCGTTCGATTGATGCGTGTTCGCCAATGAGTGTAACAACATCTTCCGACACCCCCACGATTATGAAGGTTACACCGGAGAGGTTGTCGGAAACCACCTTAATAGTGTCTGAAAATAAGCGACGGTTGAACTTCTCATCCAAACGGTCAAACTCATCCAGAATTATCACGGTTTCGTCATTGATCGCCTTTAGTACTTCAACAACCTTACTTGCACCAAACGTAGCATAGCTTTCTTCCGGGAACGGTGATTCTAATGTGGAAATATCTTCACTGACCTCGTCGCCATCACCATCTCGTTGAATAAGCACATCCTTGAACACCTTTCTCCAAAGAGATTCATAGGTATCAACGGAATCACACGAGGCAAAAAACGTACGTCTATTCTCAACATCACACAAAATCTTTAATATGGTTGCCAAGGACGTTTTCCCAACGCCCCTGTGTCCGTGAAGTATTACATGCGCGCCCGGTCTTTCGACAACGGAAAGACATCTTGCTAAAACATCAAGCCTACCTATGAAGAAGTCTTTTGTTTTGATCGGCAATTCAGGCGTAAACACCTGACCAATCAGCTTAAGACGCTCTTCTTTGTTAAATGGGGGGCTCATCTGGACGGCCCTTCCTTGACCACACGCCTCCTTCTCCGCCAACGCGCCTCTGCGGCCTTCTTCGCAATTTTCACCCTTTGCTTCTTCGTTAGGATTTTCGCCCTTGCCCGGCCACCACGCAACCCGCCTAATCTGCCTAATTCTACGGCGTGGGGGTTGCGGGTATCTTCCTCGGGCAATTTCGGGATTTGACCCGTTGCTATGCCAACAACCGCCGCCGCCAACTGGTTGGCATCCCGCGGTCTTTTGATTTTCTTCATATATTGCTCCGATTAAGATTTTGACGTACCCCATGCAATATACGAAAAACATGCGTATCCGGTCAAGCATCATAATTTCAACCATCATAAGGAGAACCCATCATGGCAGACCAAACAATCGACGGCAAGATCAAGGTTCAGGACAACTCTCCTGAAAGAGTGGCTTACGACCTGATGGAGGAGATATCCCAGATTGAGGGCAAGATGAAACAAGACCGTGACTATTACCTCAACCTTTTTCATGAGTGCCACCTTGCAGTGCTTGGTCTTGATTTAAAATCCATCGTTGAAAGACGGAAGCTGTCTTGATTATTTCTTCTGGTTTACTGGCTGGCGGCAAAATCTGTGCCGCCAGCTTTAGGATTTCAAGTTTGATGTCCCTGTTATTCATGTTTTTTGTCCTTTCTTTCAAACTGACCCACTACCCAACATTTCTTCTGCTTGCTTCTCCCGCCACTTTTGAGTACTTTTTCTACTCTTAACCACTGAAAAGCCGGCTTTTTCCTTGATCTCGTATGTTGTCAGCGCCCTGAGCGGGTATGTCGTGGGATCGTTTCCCA
>JACQSU010000081.1 GCA_016211165.1 Candidatus Woesearchaeota archaeon
CGAAGGAGTTCTCTTGTACTCGGTCACGCTGATTGTTTCATTGAGAATTGAGCGAAGATATTGTTCTGCTTCCTTGCGCCCCCCAATCTCATCAATAAGACCCTTGTCCTTTGCTTCTTTTCCAAGCAAGATAAAGCCATCAGCTAGGGATCTCACTTTCTCCTGACTAAGGTTGCGATTTATTGCGACTTCATCGATGAAATACGTGTGAAGCTGATCAATCAGATCTTGAATTCTTTTTTCTTCCTTGCTTGTAAGATGCTTGAACGGACTGCCTGCATCCTTATAATTCCCCGCAACAAGACGCCGGTAGGTCAGATTATATCGATCCATCAATCCAGCGTACTCCACATACGACCCTATCACACCGATGCTACCGACAACACTTGTTTTGCCAGCATAGATCTTATCTGACGCTGACGCGACCCAATACGCTCCCGAAGCACCAACTTCACGTACAACAGCCACAACGGTCTTATTTGAGCGCTTAAGCGCATCCGCAACCTCTGCAGACGCAGTGGCCGAACCGCCAGGACTATTGATATCAATAATAATCGCTTTGATACTTGGGGCGGCATTCGCCTCTTCAATGAGCTTGACAAGATCAGTCGACGATGAGACCGTCTGCGTTGGAAACCCCCTTGCACGATCCACCATCAGCACGCCCCTGATAGGAATGACTGCTACATTGCCATCACGTGCAATGTCCCCTCCAAGCACAACACCAATGAACGCAGCCATCACTATCGTGCCACTGGCAAGCGCTGCGACGATGATTACCGCAGCCACAATCCTAGCCCAGGGAATGCTCGGCTGCGGGATGCTCTTGACCATAATTCTTGACCAGTCCCTGTTTATTTAAGCGTTGTCGTCGCAAGCATCCTGCGAAAGATGATTGGCGAGACAAGTGTGCTCACCACAGCCATAAAAATGATGCTTGAAAACAAATCACGGGTCAGAATGCCTGCCTGCAATGCAAGCGTCGCGATAACAATCTCTGTATCACCTTTGCTGTTGAGCGCCCAGCCAAGCAGAAGTCCAAGACGCCACTGCCTATCCCTAAGCCAGTGGGCGATGGCGCACCCAATCACAGTGCCAGCGACACCAATGATCGTGATCGTGATCGCGAATGGCAGATTTGAACCAAGGGAGGGAACATCAGTAAGCATCCCTACTTGCACAAAAAAAAGAGGCACAAGGAATCCAAATGCGATTGTATGAATATTATGACTTAATCTATGCTCCTGCCACACACGCGCAGGGTGACGATCAATGAGCAACAGATGCCGGATGAAAATCCCAGCAAGCAATGCACCAATAAGATACCCAAATCCAAGACTTGATGAAAGCGCCGCCGCAGCCAAAGGAATCAGGATACCCACCATCAGAGTCGAATCACGCGTCTGGAATATATCCCACAGACTCGTTCTGCGCAACATGTGATGTGCGATGAGCAAGATAAGCGCAAGAATCGCGGCATTTCCCGCCATCGTCGCGAACTGGGTCGTTACCGACGTTGCCTGAATGTACGACAGCGCCAGTGTGATAATCAGAAGCTCATACACATCATCCACAGTTCCCGCGGCCACAACAAGATTTCCAAACCTAGTGTGCAAGAGCTTAAACTCCTCAAGCAGATCCAGCGCCAAGGCTGTCGCGGTAACCGAAAGACAAACCCCAACAATAAAACTCACACTGGGCTCCAAACCAAAAACATAGCGCGAGACGATGAACCCGCCAGCAAGCGGAAGCGTCGTGTTCCAAAAACTCAAGTTCGATGCCAGGGCGACATTGCGCACAAAAAGCCGCAAATTGATCTCAAGCCCAGTGAAAAAAAGCAACAAGATAATGCCAATCTGCGCAAGCATCTGCAAAAGCCACACAGAATCTGATGAGAACACCACAGACCTAATAGGCCCAAGACCCAAAACCATCCCAGCACTGATATGACCAATCACCCGAGGGATGCCTACGCGCGCGCAGACCTCAGCCAAGAGAGCAGCGACAAACAGGCACGCGATGATCGCAAGCAGGGGATCCATACTTTTTCTCTCCAATCCTCCTATAAAAACCAATCTTCCCAGGAAAAACGCTTAATGTCGGCTTTCACCCGACTTAAGCGTTTTTTGCCGGCGGGTGACATCCAATGGTGTGAGTGAAATTTGGGTTTTCCATCGGAAACATATCCCTCAA
>JACQSU010000082.1 GCA_016211165.1 Candidatus Woesearchaeota archaeon
AAACTTGCTTATTAGACAGTTGATTCTATTGTTCATATATTTAATCAACTGGCTATAAACAATTTTTAGCCTGAAATATAGGTCATCTCATCTTTTCCGAAATCAAACTCCTTGGCAAGGAGCTCTGCGAAGGACTTGTTGTGGCAGATGTGCTTGAGATAAGGAAGAACACTTTGAACCGCCTGCTTTTTGGATGTGTGAATCTGATCCGCAATCTTTTGCGCAATCTCTTTACGCTTCTGATGTTTCATACCAATGCGCCAGATCATCAGGCCTCGCTGCGGCTGTTTGTACTGACTGAATGCCGGCGGCTTTGTTCGTGATGTTGCAACTCCAGCGGTCTCTAGGGCGCCTTTATAGACCAGGAAACGCCAATGCTGTTTTCGTAAGATACGACCACGATAGACATCTGCCCTGCTTAGGGCGTCATAGGCATGCGCCAGATCCGGAGGGTGTGTGAGGACACTTGGCGTGTTTTCCACAAGCCATTGGAAGATCTCATCAGGATCCATATCAACACTAAGAAACGCCTCGCTTGCTCGCTTGGCGTCTTTTGCGGTAAATACCTTGGCAAGACCATCCATCACAGACTCTTCCTTGTCCCTCGCTGAAAGATCGACTAGGGAGAATATATCCAGGCGCTTTGTTGTTTGTGCAAGTGACTGCAGATCATTTATTGCAGCTCTAAAATCTCCTTTTGCACGCTTGGCCAATTCCATAATCCCATCAGGCGTCGCCAAAATTGACTCCTTTGCGCAGATTCTCGCGAGCGCCTTTGCGACGTGCTCATCCTTGGGCTCATCGAACTTAACCATCTTTGTTGCTGTTCGTAGCTTGCCGAATTTAGTGTCCCACACGTCATTTGCAGTCAGTATGATGGGGAATGAACTCGAGTCTATGATGTCCTGAACTGCACCAAGACCCCCGCGGTCTTCCTTTCCTGACATACTATCCACTTCGTCAATTAAGATAAGCTTGCCTTTGAAGAATAAGGAAGATTGCTTAACCGCAGCGCCAAGGAATTCCTCCACAGAACCAGCATTCCGCTTGTCTGAAGCATTCACTTCGACGAATTCGAGATTGTGCTTCTTTGCAAGAATTAATGCTGATGCTGATTTTCCACAGCCAGGCGGGCCATACGCAAGAATAGCTCTCTTTTTTTGCGTTTTGAAGTTTGCGATGAAATCGTCTAACGCTTTCCATGCTGTTTCTTGACCAACCAAGTCTTCTGGATTATGGGGTTCGTGCGTTTTGAGGTACGAGAGGGCCATCGAGGTGTTATTCTTATAGGATTTATAATCGTGCCGATAGATTAATAATGATCCCTTCGTTGTATTTTGTGTGGTAAAACAGGTAATCCAAAAACGATCAACTTCCGGTGCAGCAGGTTTGTTCCTTTTCTGCTATCTCTTGTTCTTAGGATATATGCTTCTCTACGATACCTATATCAATCCATCTACTTTTAACATCGGACCAACCTATGATCTTGTGAGTAATCTTAGGTGGTTTTCGCTTGCAGTGGTTTTTACCATTGTGCTGCGCATGGGATATCGCGCCGCCGATAACGCGCCTTCATCAATAGCAACCCGATTCTTTGGGTATCCTTTGTTGTACCTTCTTTGTGGTGTTGGCATCGTGTTCTCTCTGATGCTGTTTGTCTCAATCATCGCTTCGAGTCTCACCTATATCCAGTATCCACAAGTATGGCAAGAAGATGATGTGACCACGAATCTATTAGCACCGATATTTGTTTTCTTCTTGCTCTTTACTGGAGGTTCGTATGGATTGTTCTATCTTGTTCGAAAAGATCCTTATTCAGGATTATCTCCTAAGCTGCAGATTGCTCTTCTTGTCGTAGGCGCAGTCGCTATCTTGTCTCTTTCGATCTCATGGCCTGCCGAGTTCCTTCCTCCACTACTTTTTGTGATTTTGTACTCGACATATCACTCTTTTGCTGGCAAGGCTCGCAAGCCCGCCATCCTTGCGCTTGTGATAGTCATGGTCCTTGCGGTCTATGCCCTGCTAACCCCCATATCAAATTACTACTTGACGGATTATGCACTTTCTACCAACTCCTCATTCCCCTGTTCGTTGATCTTGGAAGAATTCATCTCTGATTCCTGCAAAACACGTGTAGGCCTCTTGTTAGGAGATGTTAACTTCTGTATGGATCATGATTCTGTTGATTCGCGAGACTCATGCATCGGCTACTTCGCTGACCTGTACAATGACCACCAATTCTGCGCAAATGCCAGTACTCGATCAGCGCAAGCTTCTTGTCATATCGATCACGTCATGTTTCCCGATACAAATCGCCCTGCATCTTGTGCAGAGACTGATGTTGAGGCATTTCAGGACATCTGTGTGCAGCATGCGAACAAGCAGATAGCGACTCCAGGCTCTTGCGAAAATCTTAATGGGGAAGCTCGTTCGTACTGCCCACTTGTCAAAGCATACATCGACATATCAAAAGAGCCCTGCGAGGATTCAGATCCATCCCTCAAACCAGCCTGCGAACTTCTTGCGCAAGGCGGGTCTGTTCGTCATTCTGAAATCTGCGGGATCCTTCTCACAAAGGAACAACGAGAAGCATGCTACTTTGTCACGTATTACTATTACCGATAACATTGCCTGACATGTGATCACCAGTCTTCTTTATTCATGGGCAAATCCTTCGACACCCTTATAAATTGACCCGGAGTCCTTGACTGGATGACAAAAAAAGCGACTGCGGCCAAGCAAGTCGGAGCGCGCACTCACTGTATTCCTCCAATGCCATCAATGACTCCAGGCAAGCTTGCCGAAAAAGCGTGGACCAAGGAGATGGAGCAGCAGATCTATGATTCTTGGAAGCAGAACAAGATCTACTCATTTGATCCCAAGACCAAGAAAAAGATCTACTCCATCGACACGCCCCCACCTTACGTGAATACACCGATTCACATCGGCCACGCTACGACCTACTCCTTGATGGATATGTTTGCACGCTACAAGCGCATGATGGGCTACGAAGTCTTGTTCCCTCTTGGACTTGATAGGAATGGGCTACCCATCGAGATGGCGGCTGAAAAAAAGAGCGGCAAGAAATTCACCATGTATTCTCGGGAAGAATTCCTGGAACTGTGCAAGAAGGTACTGGAAGAGAGCTCAGCAGAGACAACGGACTCGTTCTTGCGGCTTGGCATCTCATTTAATTCATTCGAACAAGGCAGCGGCGTTGGCGATGTTTATCTGACAGACAGCCCTTTCTATCGCGCATTGACACAAGCCACATTCATTAACATGTGGAAAAAAGGATTGATCTATGAGGCCGAACGGACCAATAATTACTGTCCTGGATGCCGCACTACCATCGCTGACTCCGAAATTGACTACAAAGATGAGAACTCGCTTTTTACCGATGTAACATGGAAGATTGCAGGTAGTTCTGAAACCATTGTCATTGGCACAACACGACCAGAATTCCTGTGCTCATGTGAGATGGTTATTTACAATCCTGAGGATGCGCGATACAAACACCTTGAAGGCAAACATGCGATTGTTCCACTGTATGGTAAGGAAGTGCCTATTAAGGCACACCCATTTGCTCAAATGGACAAAGGCACTGGCCTTGTCATGATGTGCGCATTCGGAGATTACACGGACATTCGATTCTTTCGAGATGAAAAACTAACGCCCCGCATTTCCATCGGACTTGATGGACGCATGAACGACCATGCTGGAGCGTATAAGGGGCTCAAGGTGAAAGAAGCCAGGGCCAAGGTCTTAGAAGACCTCAAGACTGCAGGACTTATTGTCGCACAACGACAGATCACCCACCACACCCCTATTTGCGAGCGCAGCAAGGACACCATTGAATTTATCGGCATGTCTGAATTCTATGTCAAACAGATGGATCACAAGGACAGGATGCGCGAACTCGCGCAAAAACTCAAGTGGTATGCTCCTGAATCCAAGCAGATACTCATGGACTGGATCGATTCTGTATCCATTGATTGGCCCATCTCCCGTCGACGATACTACGCAACAGAGGTGCCACTTTGGCACTGCAAAAAATGCCGCGAACCAGTGTTGCCCTCACCTGGGAAATACTATCAACCCTGGCGCGAGAAATGTCCTATTGCCACGTGCCCTACATGTTCTGGTCGTGACTTTGAAGGCGAGACCCGCGTCTTTGACACGTGGTTTGATAGCTCGATTAGCCCCCTCTATATCTTGAAATGGGGAAGTGATACTGCGTTCTTTACAAAGGCCAAACCATGTACACTGCGGCCGCAAGGAAAAGAGATCATCCGCACGTGGCTCTACTATACCTTGCTCAAATGTTACCACCTTACTGGCGAGTGCATATTCTCTGATACATGGATCAACTACCACGTGCTTGATGAAAAGGGTGTCAAGATGTCAAAATCACTTGGCAATGTCATTGATCCCCACGTGATTTTAGAGAAGTACGGTGCAGAACCATTCAGACTCTGGTGCGCAGTTGAAGGCAATATCACAACGACGGACCTGCGCTGCAGCTTTGAGCGCATCGAAGGAGCAGGAAAAACCATCCATAAACTGTGGAACGTGGCAAAGTTTGTTGCTGCTTTTCCTGAAGTTAAGGGAAAGGTTGAGTTACTTGAAACTGACAAATGGATCATCACAGAACTCGATACCATTATCCACGCAGCACGCGATGGGTACGAGAGGTATGACTTCCACAATCCATCACTACTCCTTCGCAATTTCCTGTGGGAAACATTCGCATCACACTACCTGGAGCTTGTAAAAGCCCGCGCGTATAACACCGAGGGGAAGTTTCGCCTTGCCGAACAGAACGGGGCACTGCACACACTGAATTATGCGCTGGATGTCATCCTGCGCCTGTGGTCACCTGTGATGCCCATGCTCACATCACGCATCTACACTGAACTGCGCGGCAAGGACATCCACAGCGAGAAGATGGTTGAAGTCCACGGCAAACACACCACTACACTTGTCGGATCAGAAATCGCAGAACTCAACAGTACCATCTGGAAAGCAAAAAAGGACAAGGGATTATCCCTCAAAGCGACAATTAAGGAACTCTCCTTGCCAGAGAAGTTCAAGACAATAGAAAAAGACCTTACCGCAGCGCATGGAGTTGAGAAGATTGAGTGGACAAAGGAGTTTGGCATAAAAATCGCTTAATGTTCACCTGCGGTAAACTTAAGCGATTTTAAATACCCAATTTTCTAACCTTTCCCCATGATCAACTGGGCACATGTGCGCGTCATGATCATGCTCTCATGGCGAGAACAACTCCACTACAGAGCAGAAATGCTTATCTCCCTTATCACAGGACCTGTGTACCTGCTGGTCAACTACATCGTATGGAAGAGCATCTTTTCTGCTAATCCCGCTGGAACGATAAGCGGCTACACATTCGAGCAGATGATGTCCTATTACATCCTCACATTCTCGGTAAGCTATCTTGTGTGGGACAACACCTGCGACTGGATGGAGTCTGAAATCTCCAAAGGCAAATTCTCCAATCTGCTCACCAAACCCATGCACGTCTACAGGCACTACCTCTACTACAAACTTGGCCATAGGGGACTTGCGTTCTTTGTAGAATTCCTCCCACTCCTTGCCATCTCTGGGCTCATCTTTGGAATCCTCCCGCTTGAGTGGACGCATCTGATCCCGTTTGTGGCGTCAGTCATCATCGCAAGCTATGTCAATTTTCAGATCCAATTCATCATGGGCACAACAACATTCTGGACAACCAAAAGCTCCGGACTCACACGACTTATCACATGGACAAGCGCTATCTTTGCAGGAAAATACTTCCCACTACCACTCCTTCCTGCATGGGCGCAGTGGCTCTTTTTGGGATTGCCATTTGCACTCACATCATTTTTCCCTGTCCAAGCAGCGCTTGGCGGCGTTACCATCGCAGGCATCTGGTTTAGCCCCTGGATGCTGATTGGATACCAATGCCTCTATGTCATCTTTCTTGAATTTACCATGATCCGATTCTACGAACACTCGGTTAGCAAATTTGGAGGTGTTGGCGTATGACCTCAGCTTTCATCGTCCACATTGAAGCAGTCAAACGCATGATCGCAAGCAGACTCGCGTTTCGCACAGACCTTCTCCTGAGCGCCGCGACCATGGCAATTAATGAATCCCTTGTAGTAATCTTCACCATCATCATCTACACAGCCAGCGAAGGATTCCCAGGATGGAGCCTTCCTGCTGCCCTCTTATTGCAAGGCACATTCATTCTTGTCCACGGCATCGGCGGCACCGGCTTTATGGGCGTCATTTGGAACACAGTGCGCAAAGTAGAAGCAGGAGAGCTTGACCTTGTCCTGTTGCAGCCACGATCCACACTCCAGATGCTCATCGCCACAGGATTTGACACAGAAGACATAGGAAGAGCTCTTGCAGGTATCGCGACCGTGACCTACGCAACAGCACAGCTTGGACCGTTTGGCGCCTGGGCCTGGATTCGCTATGCGCTCTTGCTTCTCGTTGGGCTTGCCGTGCTCTTATCCTTGGGCATCATCTGCAGCGGCCTTGCCATACGTTTTGTCAAGACCTGGAGAATGTATGAAGTCCTTGACGCGCTCTACATGCTTGGCGAATACCCTGCGACACTCCAACAACCAACAGTGCGGATTGTCTTGTCCTTTGCCATCCCCATCATCACCATTGCGTACCTTCCTGCGTCCGTACTTCTTCAGATGACCGTACCTCACATCGGCTGGATCATCGCAGCAACCGCTGTATTCACATTGCTGTCCTATGGCTTTTGGCACTCAAGCATCAAAGCATATGCAAGCGCAGGCGGCTAAGCATGAACCAAAAAGAAGGACGATCGGAACAGCACAGCATCCTGCCTGCAGTGTCTGTCAAGAATCTAAAGAAAACATACCTCACACACAAACGAGGAGAAGGACTCTTGCAATCCCTCAAGAGTTTTGTATGGAGGGAACACCTTGAGATCCATGCGCTCCGAGGGATCAATTTTAGCATCCAAGCAGGCGAGATTATTGGATTCATTGGACCAAACGGCGCAGGAAAAAGCACATGCCTGAAGATCCTAAGCGGCATCCTGCACCCCACATCAGGAGATGTAACTGTGCTGGGATATGTTCCATGGAAGAGTAGGATCTCGTATGTAGGGCATATCGGCGCTGTGTTCGGACAGAAGAGTCAATTGTGGTGGGACCTGCCTCCCATTGACTCGTTCCGTCTTATGAAATCCATTTACAGCATCCCTGATGCACAGTATGAGAAGAATCTGCGCGAGATGGTGCGGCTGCTTGAGGTTCCAGAGGTTATCCATCGACCAACACGCTCACTATCGTTAGGCGAGCGGATGAAGTGCGAATTCATCAACGCCATGCTCCACAATCCAGCCGTCGTCTTCTTAGACGAGCCAACCATCGGACTTGATGTTTTTGCCAAAGAGACGATTCGCGAATTTATCCTGCGATGGAATCGTCTCCGTGGAACAACATTCATCTTAACAACACATGACTTACAAGACATCGAAACACTTGCGCAACGCATCATCGTAATAGACCATGGACGCATCGTCTTTGACAATTCATTAAGCGCACTCAAAGCACGTCTCGGCGGTGGCAAACACGTCCGAATACGATGCAAGCGGCCCATTATCACCCCACGAAGCAGAGCAGTCACTATCAAGAACCTCATCTCCCGAGAAGAAAAAGAGTTCATCGTTGATACGCAACGCCTTGGCATTGGAGAATTCATCAAACTGATTGGCAGGGGAAACCAGATTCTTGATATGTCCATTGAAGAACCACCTATCCAAGAGATCATCAAAAAGGTATACAAACGAGCATGAACAAAACCTCGCAAAACTCGGTTTTTGTCGCAGACATCGGAGCCACCTATACCCGAATTGGTATTGGGAAGAAAGGGCGACTTGTGCATGTCACAACTTTTAGAAGTGGGGATCAAGAGAGGTTTTTGCAGGCATGCAAAGATGCTTTTGCTGAGCATCGCCCAAACAATGCTATCATTGCTGCAGCAGGACCATGCGCTGATGGTAGAATACATCTCACAAACCTTGGCTGGGTAGTCGATGCCAAACAGATCCGTAGAAGATTGGGGCTTGGCGTTGTAAAGGTCGCCAATGACATTGAAACAATGGCGTGTGCCATTCCTTTCCTCTTGTCAAGGGACGTGAAGAATGTCTATGCCCCTACGAGTCGTTTGGAAGGACCAATAAGTGTTGTTGCCGCTGGCACTGGACTTGGCAGAGCGAGCCTTATTGGATCGCGCATCATACCAAGCGAAGCAGGGCACACGCATGCTCCCTGTGTGACAAGTGACGAATATAGCCTTTGTAGGTTCATACAACACAAACGCAAACTTTGTTTGCTGAGCTATGAGGACATCCTCTCGGGAAGGGGAGTGAGTGATGTCTACCACTTTGTATCAGGACATCGGGCATCTGCAGAAGAGATTGGCACTATGAAAAAGACACTTGAGACGCAGAAGACCTGGGAGATTATTCAAACATACTACGCGCGATTCTGCCAAGACACTGCGCTTGAGACACTTTGTTATGGAGGGCTCTACATCGCCGGCGGACTTGCGAGTCACAATCCACACCTCTTTGACAAACGATTTGTTCGCTTGTTTAGAACGCACGACACCATGCAGCATGTGCTTGCGCGGATTCCTGTGCGATTCATCACGCACCCGTATCCCGGGCTCATTGGCGCTATGCACATGTGGAATGTGAGAAGAAATGTTATAAAGCACTTTGAATAACCTCCCCTTGGTCGGTTTTCAAAGTCCTTGCTGAAAAGCCCGGAAGCATTTCCGTTGATTGCTAGAACTCAACTTCAATCAGCCCCCGATTTAGTATTCCTATCACATTCTCCATACGATCCTTAAGCTCGTGCGTCTGGGCAGCCTGCTTGATCTGCGTTGACATATCAATAATCTGACGGAACAGACGAATGATGTCGCCCTCCAAAAGATTTGTCATTTCAAGGAGCTGCGGCAGATTCGCTGTTTTGTACCACTCGAAGATCAGCGGCGCAAGCTTGTCGATTCTGTCGAGATGAATTTTCTTTTTGAAGAGCGGATGATCGGATACTGCTTGACGCAAGGGCTTGAGCCCGTGAAGCGGTTCACGGGATGCCTCGAACTTGTCCGAACGCTTTGGTTCATAGAGAAGGATGGCCAAGAGGACGAGCGTCTGCACATCATCAAACTGCTTCCAGAACTGTTCAAAGAAGATTTCCGTAATAAGGAGCTCCTCAAAGAAAATCTCTGCTGCGAACTTGCCTTTCTCTGTCAGAGTATAGCCTTGCACGTACCCCATCTTCTCCAATTGTTTTCGCTTTCTTTCAAATGACTCTTTGTAGGGATTGCGCTTCTCATGGAATGCCCTTGGGCCGTATTTTTGATAAAACTCGAAACTAGATCGCAGAATGACATCGATCTGCCCTGGCTGGTGACGATGGACCATGTTAAGGATCGTATTTACGCTTAGCCGAAACTGGCTCTTGAGCGGCTCGATGTCACGAGTCGTGATGTCGTGCACTCGTTTTAGATCGAAGAATCGACGATTCACCATCGCGATTGCTTTACCCTCCTTATCTATACCTCGCCTTCCCGCACGACCGGCAAGTTGGAAGTATTCCTTTGAATTCAGATACCGAAAGTTTCTTCCGTCGTATTTCTCCAATGAGTCAAAGCACACCACTTTGGCAGGCATATTGATTCCAACAGCGAATGTCTCTGTTGCATAGAGTACCTTGATTAATCCCATCCCAAAAAGCTGCTCCACAATATCCTTTAGTTTTGGCAGAAGACCGGCGTGATGAACACCGATACCTTTTCCAAGCACTCTTCTTAGAAATTGTGTTGATTCAAAACGCTTGATCTGCTCATCAGCGGAGTCGAGTTGATCCTGGACAAATGAGACCACGCGGTGCCTCTCATCTGGGCTTAGAAAATCATGCTTTTCTGCTAGATGCTTTGCCTTTTCCACAGTTGATGCTCGCGAGAACGTGAAATAGATTGTCGGCACGAGATTATCTGTTTTGAGATCCTCAATGAGCTCAAGATGGCTTGGCGCTCTGATAAACGCACCTTTATTTCGATGCTTCTTCTTGAACTGGTCATAGTGCGGAATACGATCAAGATCCATCTGTTTTCTTATCTCTGGAAGCGTCGTGATTCCCCTATCAACGTCGAAGAATAGAGAAGCGAGAGGCACAGGGCGAGTCTCGTGCCTTACAATGATGACTTGATGCCCTTTGATTAGCTCCACCCACTTTGCGAACTGATCTGCATTTGGAATGGTAGCGCTTAGGAATACCATACGAATATGCTTTGGCGAGAAAATGATGGATTCCTCCCAAATGTATCCACGATCAGGATCAGAGATGAAATGCACCTCATCAAAGATCACATAGGAGACGTTTTCGATTAATGGATCATTTACAAGAACCATATTACGATAGACCTCGGTAGTCATCACAAGAATGGTGCCATTTGGATTGATAACCACATCACCGGTAAGAATCCCCACATTCTCGTGACCGTATTCTCTGCAGAAGTCACGGTACTTTTGGTTCGAGAGTGCTTTTATCGGCCCAGTATAGATCACGCATTTTCCTTGCTTGATATCACGATCGATGATGTAGTCTGCGATCAATGTCTTGCCGCTTCCTGTCGGAGCGCTGACAAGAACGCTGTGATTGGATTCAATCGCCTGAACTGCTTCCTCCTGGAACGCATCAAGCGTGAAGGACTTATACTGCATCGGCGGCATACTCCCGGAGTCCTTGCGTGACTTTTATATACTTGCTTTCCTGCATAGGCACATTTTATATACAATACAAATCTACACCACGCACACCCATGCCTGACCTTCATAACTTTAAGGAGCTTCTGCTTTCGTTCCCTGACCAACTCTCTTTGGCCCTCACGTTAGGAGAGAAGATCAAACTCCCCAAAGGCATCAGCAATATCCTTGTTGTAGGAATGGGCGGGTCTGGGATTGCGGCCGATATGCTGACCGCGGTTCTTGCAGATCAGAAGATCTTAGTCACAGCATGCAAAGACTACCAACTCCCCTCTTGGGTTGATGGCAAGACCCTGGTATTCTGCGTCACCTACTCGGGCGACACTGCAGAGACACTTGCTGCATTCTCAGATGCCCAAAAGAAGAAATGCCCCATCATCTGCATCACCAGCGGCGGCAACATCAAATCATTCTGCGATGACCAACACATCCCCTGCGTTGTTGTACCGCGAGGATATCCTCCACGAACAGCAACAGGATACCTACTTATCCCGATGATCACGATCCTTGAGCGCAATGGATATGTCAAGGGATTAATTGAACAACTACGGGACGCGATCACGCACTTATCCACAGCACAATTACAGGCCAAAGGAGAACAGTTGGCTGCGAAGCTGAAGGGAAAAACACCCATCATCTACGGCTCACCACGCATGGCATGCGTCGCTTACCGCTGGAAATCCGAACTCAACGAAAACGCAAAATCCCACGCATTCTACAACATCTTTCCAGAACTTGTCCACAATGAAATCCTTGCTTACAGCACACCACAAGAAGGATACTATGTCTATATGCTTCGAGATGAAAAAGACAGCCTCGCACTTTCCAAACAGATGGACAAAGCCCGCGACATCA
Source organism: Candidatus Woesearchaeota archaeon (assembly GCA_016211165.1). GTDB lineage: Archaea > Nanobdellota > Nanobdellia > Woesearchaeales > JAGWAF01 > JACQSU01. The sequence continues at coordinate 11,690 of JACQSU010000082.1, forward strand.
TCAAATCGCGCGGTCAAGAAGTGATGGAGATCGCATTCAAGGGGCAATCTACCATTGTGAAACTCTTCACTGCCATGCATTTGGGCGACTGGGTGAGCTATTATCACGCCATGAATGTGGGCGTTGATCCGTACCCAGTTGACTTAATCAGTGAGCTTAAGAAAAAGACCGGTGAACGAAAGTAGGGCAGTTGACGCATGCTGTATAACCAAAAAACGTTTAACACGCGAGCCGCAGGCGAGCGTGATTAAACGTTTTCTACCGGAATGCATAAATCATTGGCACGAATCCGCGCCTTATGATCCTCAAATCACTGCATCTTCGCAATATTCGAAGCTATGTTGATGCAAAGATCGATTTTCCTATAGGCACCACGCTTCTTAGCGGAGACATCGGATCAGGCAAAAGCACCATCCTGCACAGCATCGAATTCGCGCTTTTTGGACTCCTACGCGGCATGCTATCGGGCGATGCGCTCCTTCGAGGCGGCAGTCGCGAGGGATCAGTCGAACTCTGCTTTCTGCTTGATGGCAAGGAAGTGGTTGTCACTCGGACACTCAAACGTAACAAGGAATCTGTAGGACAGGATGCCGGAAGTTTGCTCATCGACGGAGCATTGCAACCAGCAACAGCAATCGAGATTAAGAGCAAGATCCTTGAGATGCTTGGCTATCCATCTGAACTGCTAACCAAAAGCAAAGGGCTCATCTTTCGATATACGGTGTACACACCGCAAGAAGAAATGAAAGAAATCCTTCTTGGGGATGCTGAAGCTCGACTCGGCACACTACGCAAAGTCTTTGGAATGGACCGCTACAAACGCATCCAAGATAACTCTGGGATACTGGTGCGACACCTTCGTGAAGAACGCAAGAAACTCGAAGGATACCTTCTTGACTGGCAGGAAAAACAAACCCAACATTCTGCGCTACGAGAGGAGCACACCGCACTCACCCCACACGTTGAGCTCACGCTTAGCCGATCATTAAGCGCCCGGGAGACCCTTGCCAAAGCCCAAGATCACGCACGAACGCTTCATGAGCAGCATCTTGCATATCTCGAACTCAAAAAACAACACGATATCACTGAACAAACCATACGACTCCTTGTCCAACAAACCCTATCTTCTGAACAAGAGATCACACACCTACGCAACACCATTACGACTCTAGAATCTACAGTACCCGTCCATGATCCCTCATCTATTGAATCAGCAAAGCTCCGATCCCAAGAACTTTTAGCATCCCTTGCTCAAAAACGAAAGGAATCACTTGCACTCAACACGCAATACGCAACCAACCAAGCCCACATCAATGCATCCCGAACCATCCAAGAACAGATCAGAACCATAGACAACTGCCCAACCTGCCTTCAAATTGTTGGACCAGAACACAAACAAACCATCGCATCAGAACAAGAACACATCATCATCAAACACCAAGAACACCTGGATCGGATCAAACAAACCATCTCATCACACCAAACAGACATCAGCATACTCGAAACTGAACACGCAGCATCCATCACGCTTATCGGAGAACTTGAGAAAGTATCCATTCTTTATCAGAACCTCAACAATGCCAAAGAACGACTTGGGATCATTCTTGCACAACACAATGACGCCAAACAACAATCTGAGCTCTTACTCTCCAACCTAAGCAAGATTCGAGAACAGATGCACGGCCTCGACAATCTTACCCAAGAGATCAAAAGTCTTCATGAGCATATTGCCCAGCTCACGATAGAAGAGCGGAACGCATCACGAGAACATCAAACCATTCTTGTCACCCGCGAGCAACTTGCGTCCCGCATCACTATCTTGGAGAGCGAACTTGCCAAACGAGAAGCAGCCAATACCACATCAGGAGCGCTATTGCGAACCACCACATGGCTTGAAGAACACTTTGTCCCACTAATGGGACACATCGAATCACACGTCCTTGGAACCATCCATACCGAATTCTCCGAACACTTCTGCACCTGGTTTGGCATCCTGATTGAAGACCCTACTATCACCACTCGACTTGATGAGACCTTCACCCCCATAATCACCCAGAACGGTCATGACACCGAGATCAGCTTTCTTAGCGGTGGAGAGAAAACCAGCTGCGCACTTGCCTACCGACTCGCGCTGAATCGCGTCATCAATGACGTCGTGAGCACGATCAAAACCAAGGATTTGCTCATCCTTGACGAACCAACGGATGGATTTAGCTCGGAGCAGCTTGACAACGTGCGAGATGTCCTGGATCAACTCCAATTAGAACAGGTGCTTATCGTGTCTCATGAGACAAAGATGGAGAGTTTCGCACAAAGCATCATTAGGATAACTAAAGAAGAAGGAGAAAGCAGGATGAGAAAAGGGGGCGCGGCCCCCTTTTGATCCCCGTTCCGCCTCGCTCCTCGTCAAGCCCTCATTGCGTTCGGGCTTGACGTATCT
>JACQSU010000083.1 GCA_016211165.1 Candidatus Woesearchaeota archaeon
CAAAAAGCCTTGGCGACTCAACTTGCTTATTAGCCAGTTGATTCTATTGTTCATATATTTAATCAACTGGCTATATTTTTTGCCGGTATTGACTCTCGCTAAAGACATGAGTCATTCACGTCGCTGCCAGAGTTCGAGTAATCTTTTGGTATTCTTTTTTAAAGCCGTATAAAATTGAGTTTGTCGATGCTATTGCGTGCTTTCTCCAATTTCCGTGTGAAGTCTTCCATAAATGTGCCCATTCGATTGCATGCGTTGGCTTTGTCAGTGCCGCACAAAAGCTCGCCTTTGGTGCAGTCCTTATAGACTTTGTCAAGTTCTTTGTCATCTTCGATGAGATGTTGTTTGTACATCTCAAAGATCATGCAGATCTCTGGGATCCCGCCTTTCTTTCGTTGTTCGTCTTCAGTGTCGCGTCCGCCAGTCTTTGCGCGTTTGACTTTCTTGAGCACAGCATTCACCGGCTCGGGCAATTCAACGCAGCTCTCGGGTTTGCTCTTGCTCATCTTAAGGTCGCCATCAAGCGACGGAGTGTACTTGTGATAGATTGCAGAGGGTGCCACAAATCCATATTTTTCATTCGTTCGATGGCAGATGTCCCGTGTCAAGCGTAAGTGGGGGTCCTGGTCGATGCCGACAGGGATGATGCCTGGCATGCGCTGGTCCATCTGTGGGAACAATATGTCGCCTGCCTGCGTCAGTGCCGCCATCACTCTGCCAGGATCATTGGTGCCATAGATTGCTCGGAATTCAGCAGACGTGACTTTCTTGGCAAATTCATACGCCAAGTGTAATACTTTCTGGTTTTCGCTTTGGAAGTAGAATGTCGTTTTCTTCGGGTCCAACCCTAAAGCAATGTATGCAGGGATATGAAACTCAATCGCTCGTCTTCTTGCCTCTTCAAGTGTAACGCCGCGCGCAGATGCAGCTTCAAGATCAGCAACTAACATGTACGTAGATGTAGCTCCGTGTTCTTGGAAGTATTTGATATTCTCAACGACTACTTTGTTGCCAAAGTGGATGCGATCGCCAGAGGGCATGATGCCCGATAGTACATAGTACGGCTTCTTGTGCTTGATCGCCTCAGAGATCCTTCCTAAATCCCTCCCGGCAAAGACAACGCCGCGTCGCATGACGCGATTAGCTTCCGGAAACAGCTTTGGATCAAAGTGCTCAAGTCCAAAGTCTTTGATTATCGACGTGTAGTCTTCAGGCAGTTCTGCTCCCCAGGGGTCGATGAGTTTCATAGCACAGCTCGGGCAAGGTGCCAATATATATCTTGTGATGAAAATGGCATTCCATGATTCGAATTTTAGCGTATTTTGCGATCGCCTATCCCGATGGTGATGCACAGGAGCCGCATCATCTTAAAAAGATGGCCTTAGAAGATCACCGTGACAAGACCGAGGCCCACAAGGCAGCCCGCGGCCAAGAACGGCATCGCAGGATAGAATTTGTTCTTCTCGCCTTTTGCAAAGAGAAGACCAAGAGCTATGGCAGCACATGGGACAATGATAAGGGCTGGAATGACTTGACCATATGTCTTCATCACAACACCAGCAAAGATAAGTGGAAAACCCACATCACCACCGCCAAGCACTGCATTCTTGATCATGCCCTTCTTGATCTTTGGCGGTGTTTTTAACAAGGGTTTTGCGTGCATGTGAATGGGTATATCTGGAGCTTTGTGCGGTTTGAGTGCGTACGGAATGAAGAGCCCAGCAAACATCTTCTGCCGTGACTGGAACGTCGCAAGCTCAATCATATGCTTTGACTTCCAAACTGCATACGCATCATAGAGCGCGATGAGAACCAAGAGACCAATTGCGCTATACAAATTCATAATCGGAACAAAGATCACCGCAAGCCCGCCGTACATAAAGAGCTCGGAGAGGTTTTGCACGATAACATTGGGCCGGAAGACCTTTGCATACGCTAGGACGAGGCCGACGACGAATGCAGAGTACGTGTCCAAAAACGCACCAAAGGCAAGCGAGAGACAAATAAACACGGCACTAAAAAACCACAGCTTCCACAACAGCGCGATATTCCAACGAATAATAAGCAAGAGGAACAGGGTTCCGACAAGCACGCCAATCATCATATACACAAACGACGAAGATTCGTCAACATCAGGGCGCTCCAAGGTAAGATCCGCGATCTTAAGACCGCGGAAGATCACTTTGCCTTCCCGTGCCGAAGCCTCAACGTCGATATAACGGTGAATGACCGCAAGGCCAATGAGCTGGGCAAGCACAAACATCCCCAACATCACACCGATAATCATCTGATGGTGCTTCATGGTCGGAAATGGGGTGAACCCCCTTTTTAAAACCGCCTGCGAAATAGCCGGAAACTACGCTGATCTTGGCGCAAGAATTTCGGTAAACCAGATTTTTTTCGAATGATTTCCTGCTATTAGAGTGTCCTGATCTTCTGCTCGATGTCCTTTGCGATCTTCTCTGGTTCGCCACAGTGGTATGATTGCGGTTTGCCGATCGTGATTGCAACTGCTCCTCGTCGCGGCCATCTGGCTCCAAAGGGGAGTATATCAAAGAGTCCTGTGATGCGTACAGGAACAATAGGCACCTTTATCTGTGTGGCAAGGAGTCCGATGCCGGGTTTGAATTCGCCGACACTGCCGTCCCGTGTCCGTCTGCCTTCAGGGAAGACGACGACGACGCCTCCTTTATCGATGTGTGATCCTATGTAGCGCATGCTTTCTCGGATGCCGTGTTGTTGCGGAAAGAGGATAGTGTGATATAAAAGCGTCATGATAGGGAGGAGAATGTGTCGTCGTGCGAGTCGTTGGATGAGGGGCTGTTCGCGCGATGTGAAGTATTCTGCCCAGGTTGTGACTGTGGTTTTCTTGCGCAGGTTGCGTGGGAGGATGCTAAAGAGTGTGGGCACGTCGAAGTGGCTTGCGTGGTTGACCGCGATGATGCAGGGTTTTTCAGGAATATTGTTGACGTTGTTAACCGTGACGCGTGCGTAGCGTCGGACAAAGGAGGTCAGGAGTGCAAGGAGAACTCTGCGTAAGGGGATGAGACTCCAGTGTCGCGTCCAGTGTAGATAGGGTGGTGGCTCGATGGTGTGTCGTTCTTTGATAAGTGTTTCGAGGTCTCGCGCAGTTGTCGTGGCGTTGATGGCGTCTTCAGGCAGGTCGATTTGGAATTCTGATTCGATTCTGCTGGTAAGTTCTGCCCTTCCGATGCTGTCAAGGCCGCAGTCGCGGACAAGTCTGCTTGTCATTGTGATCTTCGTGGTGGGTGTTCCTGTTGCTTGGCTGATGAGTGTGGTGATGCGGTTTGTGGATGCAGGGAGTTCTGTATCATCGCGTTTCGTACTTCGCATGGCAAGCCATTCGACAAGTTTGAATGTGCGGATCTTGTGTGTGGGTGTTCGGGGAAAGTCGAGTTCTGGCCATACGCTAACGCCCAGTATCTGTTGCGAGCTATCTAGTCGTTTGTTTGCTTCGGTGATGATGTCATCTGGACTCCGCAAGATTGTTTCATCCAAGATAATGATGGCGTGAACCTCTTCGCCTTGTGTGGTCTTCTTGGGGATGATGGCGCAGTCGCGGACACCTTTAATGCGCTTGAGGACGGGTTCGATGTCTTGGGGGTAGACATTGATGCCGCTGGGGGTTTTGATCATGTCTTTTGCGCGTCCGGTGATGGTGAGATATCCATTCGTGTCGATGCGTCCAAGGTCTCCTGTGGATAGCCATCCGTCGCGGAGTGCTGCTCTGGTTGCTGTGGCGTTCTTGTAGTATCCTTGCATAACATGTGATCCTTTGGTGAGGATTTCGCCGTCCTCTGCGATTCTCACGCGTACGCCAGGGATGGGTTTGCCGACGCTGCCGACGTTGCGATGATCCGGCGTGTTGATGCTAATAAGCGGGGAGGTTTCTGTAAGGCCGTATCCTTGCAGGATGGGGATGTCGAGGGCGTCCCAGAATGTCTCAAGGTCAAGAGGAAGCGCAGCGCCTCCGCAGATGATGTGGCGTAGTGATGCAAGCTGGTGTCGTACTTCGTAATACCAAATTCTGCGCAATGCCAAGGGCAGTGCTCTGCCCATGGTCGTGTACGCACTCCAGTGTGGTCCGATGCGTGCTTCGATGCGGTCTTTGATACTTGAGGTGAGGATCTCAAGGATGCGTGGGACGAGGGTGATGGTAGTGGGTTGATCCTTGATGATCGCCGCTTGGATGCGTGGCGTGCTTAGCGCGCTACTGATGCTTGTTGATGCGCCGATGCGCAGCGCTGACAAGAGTGCGCACATGCCAAGGGTGTGGGAGAGTGGTACAAGCAAGAGATTGCGGTCCGTGTGGGTCGATGTGCCAAGTTGTGTTACTGCTTCGATATTGCTTGCGATGTTTCCGTGTGTGAGGATGACGCCTTTTGGTTTGCCTGTTGTGCCGCTGGTGTAGATGACTTGCGCGATATCGCGAGGTGTGATAGGCGGGGTAGGCACTGCTCGTCTGTTAGGCAAGGATTCAGATAGTTCTTCAAGCACGATGGTTTTCTTGTGGATGAGTGGTTTCCATCGTGTGGAAAAGACTGCTGTGGCGCCAACTTCTTTCATGATTTTCTTTCCAAATTCCGTAGTGTTCCTCACATCAAGAGGGACTGTGATGACACCCATCTTCATCGCAGCCAAGAACACGATGATCCACTCGGTGGTATTAGGTCCCCACAAGACGATGCGATCTCCCCTGGAGAGCTTCATCTCGGCAAAGAGCGTACAGCAGCGCTCGATCATCGAGGATAGTTCAAGATACGTCGTTGGCAATCGCCGATAATCAGTGTGTTCAACAATGGCCGCGGCCTTGCCGAATCGTCCCAATGCCTTGACCAGTTCCGAGAGGGTGCGCATAGGCCTTTCTCGTCGGGAAGTAGTTTTTAATGGTTTGTGATGTTGGTTAATCTTTTAGAAGATATCGACCAAGACAGCCTAGCTTGGAGAATTGATATTGTATGTGTTGCGGTGCTATAACACTCATCTTTTTTAAGTTCTCCATCACACAGTGTCCCAATGGGGAGCCGCGTACATAGTTTAGATGACACTATTCTCGAACGACATGGCTATGCCTTGCTACGACAAGATGATAAGCCTCAAATCTATGTTCTTGCGGATTCGCGTAAAGGTCGGAATGTGCTTGATATAGCTAGTTATTTATCGATAAGAGTCGACGTGCTGGTAGCTGACGGACCAACGCTAGGCGGCCTTGATTCAGTCAAATCAAATGTTGTCCACAATGAGCGTTCCTAGTATCTGGAGGAAGCTTTACATGTTCACGGTAACGGGGTTCTGACAACTCAAGGCACCGCGTTCGACTATCACGTTCGTCAGTATAAACATAATGCAGAGACTGTTGCGCACGCGCTCTTTGATACAGTTCGGAAAGAACAGACAGCCCTTGTTGTGACTGAAGATACGTACGTTGGCGAAGCGCTTTCCCGAATCCTAGCTGTACACAACATCCGCCAGGCATTCCTTGTCAATAAAGAGAGCGAGGTGGCGAAGCGCTATGCGCAATCGCAGGCGAAGCCGCTCAAGATAGCTGCGATTGCAGATCCGGGAGCGATTGGTGTGATGCTGCTCGCATTGCTTGCGCTTATCCTCATCCCAATCGCCTTGATGGTCCTGCTCGATGAGGGTCTTGCAGCATCGCTTAATGTTCTGCGTATAGCACGCGCAGCGTTCAACGTGCATTATCTTGGCGCTTGGTTTATTGCAGCCGCCTTTTCAGTTCTTGCAACAGCAATTACCTACCCACTCCAAGATTGGGCTATTACAGGAATTCTCCAACTTGTCATGACATTAGTGATTTCAAGTTTCTTGGGGCTTCTCGTAACAGTCTGGTCATTTACAATCTATGGCCAAGTCCGGGATGAGATTCGATAGGAAAACTACATAAAATCTGTTAGTCAAAGCCCTGTGTATACAACAAGTATATAAGTCGATGGAGCTGCGCAAGTGTGATGCGAAAAGAAACAAAACTCTGGATGGATCAAGCTAAGGTGGACTTAAAGAGTGCAGCTCACGCGTCGAAGGCTAAAGATTATTATGTGGCATCGTTTCTTGCACAACAGTCCGCGGAAAAGGCATTAAAGGCCGTCTTAATTGAGAAGGGTATGGGTCTGGTGAAGATCCATAATCTGGTTGTTCTGGCAAAGCAGACTGGAATGCCGGATACCATCCTAGAAAAATGTGATATCCTTTCAGCAGTGTATACAGAGACAAGGTATCCAGATATTTCTGGCAAGATTCCAAGCAAAAAGTTCACTCAATCCATGGCAAAAGCAGACATGTCAATTGCCAAGGAGATTATCAAATGGTGTCAAGACAGGATCTAGCAAAGCTGCGGGAATTCAAGAAGAGAATTTCCAGGACAATGCCAGTCGAAAAGATGTATCTCTTTGGTTCTAGGGCGATTGGTAATCCAAAGAAATTCAGCGATTTTGATGTAATGATCATTTCTCCTGCGTTCAAGGGCAAAGAGTCACGGTATCGTTGCCTTGGATTGTACAAGGAGTGGACGCTCAAAGAGCCTTTTGATTTTGTAGGATACACTCCCGAGGAGTATCGGATGTTCCGGAAAAAAGTGTCGCTGGTTGCTGTGGCGGAACGTGAAGGGATCGAAATTTAGTGCGCCGATGGCTGCATTTGATACAGTAAGTGTTCTTGGTCTTCTCATTACAATCTATGGCCAAGTTTGGGATGAGATTGAATGACTCAAATTATCTTGTATTGATTCAGATATTCTCCTGCGCAAAACATGCAAATAGCGTCAAGTCGTCCGCGACGAGAATCGTCCAAAGCGAGTATGTAATCTGATCGCCGGTTGACGCGTATGGCAAGGGGCATGAGTTTGCGGTGTATCAGAATCCAGTTGAGAAGCAATCTTCCGACACGTCCATTGCCGTCGACAAATGGATGGATGATCTCGAATTGTGCGTGTGATTGGAACGCCGCTTCAAAATCATCGATCTTGCGTAGAGAGACTTTGATCCATCGAAGGAGTCGTTTCATGCGATTTTCTACAAACACATGAGATGTAGTGTGGACATCTCCAATGTAGTTTTGGACACGTTTGTATGAACCCAGTGTCTCATCAGTCTCGATTCCATGGTTTATAGGAGTAAAGAAAAAAGTTAACCACTACACAACAACTCAAGGCTTTTGTCCTAAGAAGGACATGGACTTGCACAGTTAGACAAAGATTCGACAGGCCTGCCCCAATACCTTTAAAAGTGCCACGCACTCATACTTGATTGGGCAAGCTCTTACCGGCAGGTTAGTCCTCTGTTGTTACCGCGAACGGACTTTACGCGGGGTGAAGTTTGCGCAGCGTTACGTGTCGTGTGCGTGTGGTCTTGGTCTGGACGGCGATGGTCTGTCCGCAGGGATTGGTGCGCTACCGAACCGGGTCAGGGCCGGAAGGCAGCAGCCCTAAGGCAACATATCGATGCTCTGCGGGGTGCGGACCGGAGAAAGGATCAAGGGTGCCATCGGATGCGTTGCGTTGCCATGCGCAGGCGTGCTTGCCCGCTTCTTCTCAAAAATCTTTAATCTTTCTCACTCAGGGAGAGTGGGTTGTAGTGAGCGCAGGATCCTCCTCGAATCCGTTTCGTTATGAGGGGGTGTTTCAAAGAGGGGGCAAGCCCCCTCTTTGCTAGTAACGTTTATTAACAGGCCCGCAACTTCGCAGGTATGGCATTCTTAGGCAAGGAGGATTCGAATCTCAAGATGCGTCTAATTGCGTTCTCTGCAGCAACAAAAGCCTTGGAACTCCGAAAGAAAAATCCAGATGCGTCTGATAATGACATTCTCAAATTGATTAGTGTTGAAGTCGATAAGATTATTCGTGAAGCGCACTAAAAGGGGCAAGCCCCCTTTTTAATCCAGTAAAATATAGTCATTCATAACAGAAAATCGTTTATGTTCCGAGGAACAATAAACGATTTTCAAGACACAATGATCGCCGGTTTGCCAGGCATGGCTTGTCCTGCTTTTGGAATAAGAGAGTTCGCTGCCTTCCCAATCTCAACTGCGCATCCTACTTCAGAAGTTAAGTACTCACATGCACTGCTAAGTGCTTTGATCTCATCGGCTTCAGATGTGACAATCGCAGGTATCCTCGAAGGATCTTTTAAGAGGTTTGGCACGATGTTGCTGATCTGTTGTCCATAGGGCTTAAGTGAATCCATAGCCATCACGCATCTAAGCACTGCGCCAAGGTCTCGTGTGATTCCCATCTGTTTTTTGACAAGGGTGACGAGTTCGTACTTCCACGGCTCTGCGACGAGTAGTGTGACAGATCGTGGAGATGCAAGGCCTGACAGCTTGATGACTGCGCGAACATCAGATGAGAGTTTGATGAACGACGCTTCGCTACTTTCAACGTTGAGGTGGATTTTTTTCTCATCGTGTGTGGGCCATTCTGCCGTAGACACGAGTCCCTTGCCTCCTGCCATAGACCACATCTCTTCAGCAAGGTGTGGTGTGATTGGGCATAGCATCCGTGTCCATAATTGTAGTACGTCTTTTATCACTGTCGCATTGTTCCCGCCGCGTCGCAGATACCATTTCAAGTCATCGACGAATCCAAAGTAGAGTGCTGTGGCTGCTTCACGCAATTCATAGGACTCAAATGCGCTGCTCGCTGTGATGATGTGCTGATGCGCTCGTGACAGGATCCACTGCTCGATGCTTTCCTTGCCCTTTCCTTTCACAGCTTTCAACTCGTCAAGCAGCAAATACACCCGATCTACCGCCTGTTTGTAGTTATGTAGGATGTCATCAGTCCATTCGACGTCGGTGTGGGGCGATCCGATGTGAGCATAGTAAAGCCGCAGGGAATCCACTCCCCATTTTTCGATGATGCCTCCAAGTGTGCCTGCGCCTCCTTTGGACTTCGATACTTTTCCTCCACCTTTGCCCACGACCCAGGCATTGGTGAAGATGCCCCTGGGCCACATTGGTTCTGGCAAGAGTCCAACATGGTTCATGATAAAGACAGGGAAGTGGACGGTTTGGTGCTCTTTTCCCCCAAGATTCATATCTAGTGGATAATAGTACTCAACATCCTTGTGGATCTTTTCAAGCACGCTTTTCTTTACACCCGAACTCTTGGCTACTGCTTCGATCCTGCCTTTGTCCAAGAACACGTAGTCAAATACCTCATCGCTTAGCTGCTCGGTCTTTATCTGTTTGGAGTTTACGTAGGGGCTGACTAGGTAGTAGAGTGGGTATAGTGTTGAGTCTGCGATGGGTTCGATGGTCCATTTGTCATCGAATGGCAGTTTGGTGCCGATCCAGTTGCCCAAGCGCGTGCACGCGCGGTCCGAGAACCACTCAAGGATGCCTGGAAGATTCGTTTTGAACTCGCTAGGTGCGATGTGCATCTGGGTTGCGCAGTGCTTGCTTTGTTGTGTGAGTGCGTCATCCGAGTACTTGATGAACCATTGGTCATCGATGCGTTTGATCACAACATGCCGACCGCATCGACAGATTACCTCGACAGAAAGGTCGTAAAAGACGTCGGCTGATCCCTCGCCAATAAGTGTTGCTCTGATCTTTTCCTTTGCTTCGTCGACGCGCAGGCCGGCAAATGATCCGCACGTGTCCGTCATCACGCCTGTGTGGTGTCCTGCTTTGTAGAGTTCCTTGGTGGCATCGTCTAATTTCGCGCGGTCCTGCTGGTTAGCGATGCCTCTTTTCTTGCACAGTTCTCCTGCTGGCAATGGTCCGTATCCTTTCGTTGCAATAATAGGCATGGGCTTGAGCAATCGTACTTCATTCACATCCAGTCCAAAATCCGCACATCGCTTTGCATCATCGCGTAGGTCGCGCAGCGCCATGTAGTCATAGGGCGCATCCGATGGTACGCAAGTGACGATGCCTGTGCCGATTGCTGGATCGCAAAAACTCGCAGGTAGGATTGGGATTTTGCGTTTGATCATCGGCGCCAATGCCGTCTGGCCGATGAGGCCTCGTCCGGAGATTTCACCGATGACTTTGACATGTGCTTTTTGGTATGCCAATTTCTGTGCAGCATTGGGGCTGATGAGCCATTTCTCGACAGCCCCCCCGTCGCCGACTTCGCATAGCGCGTACATGGCATCAGGATTGATCCATAGATTGGTTTGTCCAAAGACAGTTTCTGGGCGCAGCGTCGCTGCGACAAGGTAGTAGTCGTTCAAGTTGAACTTCAGGAGCGTGTATTCCTGTTTTTCTGCATTTCCTCCTTTGGAAATGTCGGTCTCTGAAAGGTCGACGGCGATGGGTCCGTCTTCTGGGCAGAATGTGGCATAGTATGGTTTCTGCACTAGAAGACCTTGGTCATTGAGTCGTTTGAATTGCCACTGGATGAATCGTTGATAATCAGGGTAGAACGTTGAGGTGAATCTATCCCAATCGCAGAGGAATCCGAATCGTTTCCACGTGTTGATATAGACATTGTTAAAATATTCGATGATGGCGTCCGTTGTCTTCATCTTTTTGATATCAGCGTCCGTGGCGCCATTGATCTTGAGGTATTCAACCCAGTCAGCATCCTGCTTCTGGATTTTTGAAAGGAATGCATACGCAATATTGCCGCTTGCGTGTGTGCCGACGGGGAAGAGGACATTGTGCCCTGTCATTCGTTTATATCTGCACACCGCGTCTGCGTAGCTGTAGCCGCGCATGTGACCGACGTGCATATAGCCAGAGATGCCCGGGTAGGCAAAGATCATGTAGAATTTCTTGCGCTTATCAGGCATTGACGCGCCAAGCTCTGCTTTGACCCATTTCTTCTGCCAGGCGGTCTCGATCTTGGGGTGGTCCACCATATCGTCGTTGGACTGCCGGTTGGTATAATAAGTTTTCCTACCGGTCATCGCTCGCTACG
>JACQSU010000012.1 GCA_016211165.1 Candidatus Woesearchaeota archaeon
CGCTAAACCAGTCACGTCACACCAGAGGATTTTGAAAAAAGGAGGCCGCAGCCGACTTTTTCAAAATCCTCAACTGCCCATAAAAGGAGGGGGCACAGCCATCTTTTCGTCCCACTAAAGGGATACACAGCGCATCCATCCGCAAAAACATTTATATACAAACGCAAGTGGATCATCATCAATTGCAAGGAGGGATGCACATGCTCAAGCTCAAGAAGGTTTCAGAGATGTATGATATGAAGGTCTTCACTGATGCTGGTGAGTACTTTGGTGATATTGAGGAATCCTTGCTCACCCAGACCAAGGTGTCGGGTTGGCGTGTGCGGGCGACGAAGAATTCGATGCTCATCAAGTATTTGGGTTCTGCAAAGGGGGTCATTGTGCCGCATCAGCTCGTGAAGAGCGTGGGGGATATCATGATCATCTCCAAGGCCGCTGTTCCGAATTATTCAGGCGATGTTGACAGCGAATGAATCCGTTTGTTGTTTCAGTGTTCTGTGCGTGGTTTCTTGCGCAGATCATTGGTAAGACGATTGTGGTGAGTTGGCGCAAGGGTCGGTTCTATCCAACGGCAGCGTTCTATCAGGCGGGGATGCCTTCTGGTCACTCTGCGTTGGTGTCGGCGATTTGTGTGGCTACGTATTTCGCAGAGGGTCTCGCTACGGTGTTTTACATCACCTTGGCCTTCTCTGTATTGATCATTTATGATGTGCTTTTTGTGCGTGAGATGTTTATTCGTCATGCGACTGCGTCGCTTGTTGGGGAGATGTATCACATTGGTCATCGTCCGGCTGAGGTTGGTGTGGGTGTCATCATCGGGATTCTCACCGTGCTCGTCGTGTATCCTCTCGTGTGACAAGAGTCTTTTGTGGGGTTTCAAAATGGGGTCGTCTCCTAGGTTGTGTAGGGCGCCACGCTCTCAAAGAGGGTCTTGAGTCTTGCGGCAAGATTTGTGCGTCCGATAAGCATGTCGTGTGCAGCTGGGTGCAGGGCCCAGTGTTTTTCATGTGTTGCATAAGGGTTGACAAAGAAGATGCTTAGTCTGCGCAGTCGCGTGAGCGCATCCCATCCATTAATCGTTGCCTGCAGGGATGATGGGCTATTGGATGTGATAATGATCACGTGAGCGTCCGGTGATACGCGCTTGGCAATCTCTTGTATATCAATGGTAGGCATCACAAGGTAGGTTTGATCTCCTCTCTTTGTCTTAAGGTAGTAGTCCCAGCCGTCGGTGTTCTGGGCCATTTCGATAATGTCTGCTCGGATCTGGTTGCGTGTTGTGATGTGGTGCGAAAGCCATTCGCGTAGGGTGTCTCGTATGCTATTCATGCATTGTGTATAAAAACAGGGGTATTTAGTCGTTATGGACTTGCTTAGATTCCTGGTTTCTTCTCCTCAACAGACGTCTTCTCTTCCTGCACAATCGCGCGCACAGCGTAGATAACACCTATGATCAGGATGAGGCTTGCGACTGCTGTGCTTGACCAGTATTGGCGCAGATAGTCGAATGCAAATTCCAGCCAGGTTTGTCCATTGTCCATCTTAATAGCGTTGAGGAATATGAGGACTATGCCGACGAACATGATCCAGATGAATGCGTTTTTCCATCCCTCGCTTAGTCCTCCGTCAGTCGTGAGGCCACCAAACGATCCGACGAGTATCAAAAACAGCACGGACAACATGAGCAAGATGACCATCTGTGCGGATACTTGTGTGATGATCTCGACAAGTTGCGCTGATGCGATGACCATGAATGCGATACAGAATGCCGCCATCGAGTCAAGGTTCTTGTTTGATCCTTCCTTCATTTTACCGATGACTCGGGTTTTTTGGAGGATGGCAAAGACGATGGTAAAGACAAGCAGGAACGGCAAGACGACGTCGTAGATTCCGAGTTTTATAAAAAAGTCGATGACTCTTCCAAAGATAGTCTCGCGCACCATGCTCTTTCCGTCGGTGGCAAATATATAAATCTATGTGGGGGTTTAAAAGGGGGCGGAGCCCCCTTGTTGTGTGGGAAACTTTTATATACGCGATTTTAGGATGAGTTGGTTGTAAAAAGGGGTTGTCAACAGTGCTCACAACGTTTGAATGGGTGTATGGCAGTACCCAGCTAGCTGCTGTCTTTCTCTCGGTGGTTGCTGGTGTGATTGCGCTCTCATTGATTCATCTTGCCGCTCGTCAGCCCCTCTTGCGTGCATGGAGGTATCTTGTGTGGGCGCTTGTATTATTCACGCTTGAGGAGATTATTGGTGCGCTTCGCACCTTTGGTGTGGTTCCTGTCTTGCACACTGAATATGCGTGGGTGAGTCACGTTGTTCCGACATTCGTGTTGGTGTTCCTCATCGCGGCGCTTCTCAATCAGCTCAATATCAATAGGGGGTGGTATCTTGACTGAGTTTGGTATGGCTCTTGCGATGGTCGCCCCGTATTATAATCTGGCCTTGGTGCTCATTGTGCTTGGGCTCTTTGTGAAGCTCTTTCGTACGGCGCAGGAGAATCCTGATGTGTTCATCGCGCCATGGGTGTATCTCTTTGTGGCTGTGGCGACCTTCGTGGTCGAGGAGGTTGTCACGGTTCTTCGTGTGATGGGAATCCTTCCGCCAGAGGTTCGTAATCTTAATGGATTTTTTGAGCTTGTGATCATCGTCTGCTTTGTCTATGCGCTCTTGCTCCAAAGACAATATGCGAATGCGGTCTTTGCGCATCCTGTGGCTGGCGTGCGAGTGCCAAAGAAGGGCAAGTTAAGGAAGTGAGACCAAAGATGGTTTAAGCTCCAGAGGAGCATTAAACTATTTTTAGGGGGAGTCTGGTGTATTTTTTGCAGCTAAGACAACTAATCACAAGTTTTCCCTCGCGTGTCCTGATGCGTGCGTTCATGCCACTGACAAGGTATTGATAGCAGTGTGAGCAGATGCGTCGTTTGAGGTTGGGGGGGATGCGTGCCTTGTAGCGCATTGAGAGTTTGCGCGCCAGAGTGACATATCGATTGGCAAGGTCGGGTCGTGTTCTACTCACCTCGGCTGCTTGGGCAAAGAGTGCGTTGATGCGTTCTCGTGCGATTGCTCGTGCCGCTGATTTTGGGAGTTTCATGTAAGTGCCTCGATGCCCGGGAGCTTGCTGCCTTTAAGATACTCGATGCTGGCCCCTCCTCCTGTGCTGATGTGTGTGACGCGGTTCTGGAGTTTGAGTTTGTGGATGATCGCTGCTGTGTCTCCACCGCCGATGATGCTTGTGGCTTTTGAACGCGCGATCTCTGTTGCGATCGCGATGCTGCCCTGATCATAGGGTTTTTGTTCATAGAGCCCTGCTGGTCCTGCCCAAAAGATGGTTTTCGCTGATTTGAGGTGGTGTGCGATCATCTGCGCTGTGCGCGGTCCGATGTCAACGATTCGTTCATCGTGGTTGATGTCTCGGATGCTGCACGTCCGTGGCTGGGCATGGATTGATTTCGCGACGACGACATCGATAGGGGTGATGATCTTGGGGTGTTGTGCGATTTTCATCGCAAGGAGGATTGCGTGATGGTCCACGTTGCTTGTGCCGATGCGTATGCCGCGTGCGGCGAGGATGATATTGGCAAGGACTCCTACAACAATCATTGTATCGACGCGCTTGAGCAGTGATTCGAGGATCTTGATTTTATCCGCTTTTCCGCCGCCAATGATGGCGATGTAGGGGTGTTTTGGTCGTTCTGCGGCTTTGGCGAGTGCTTGTTGTTCCGCGAGCAACAGTAGCCCTGCGTAGGCAGGGAGGTGGCGTGTGATCGCGTGCACGCTTGCGTGTTTGCGGTGGCTTGTGCCGAATGCGTCATTGACGTAGATGTCTGCGAGCGCGGCGAGTTGTTTGGCGAATTGGGGGTTATTCGCTTCTTCTCCTGCGTGGAATCGCAGGTTCTCCAAAAGGACGATCTTGTTTGCGGCAATGTCGACGTTGATACAATCCGGCGCTGCATGGACTTTCTTGTCTAGCAAGGTTTCAAGTCGTTTTGCAATTGGTCGCATCCGTAAGCTGTCGATGACGCCTTCCGGTCGTCCCAAGTGGCTCATCAGGATGAGCTGCTTTGGTTTTTTTCTAAGGATCGCGCGGATTGTGGGAAGCGCAGCAACGATCCTGCCATCATCAATGATGTGTCCATTCTGGAGTGGGACATTAAAGTCAACGCGGACAAGGACGCGTTTGTTCCGTATGGGCGCCTTAAGAACGCTGCGAATCATTGTGTTGTGATGCATTCGCGCCTATTTGTGTGTTTCGGAAAAAAGTGGCTTTTTTTTCTAAGGAGGGTGCTTTTCTGGGTTTGCGGCTCGTGCGCTTCTGCGCGCACGATCCGTGCTATGATGCCTTGCTTGGCAAGTTCGGATTCAAGTCGATCAACAAAGTGGGTTTGGTCGTATCCAAGGCATATGACGTCTGGTCGTTCTTCCGAAAGGACTGCGTACACGTCATCTTCTCGTCCAAGGCGGGCGTAGTCGACAAGGCCGCTTGCGCAGACCGCAAGGAGTCTTGTCTGTTCGTATTGGTATGGTTCGCGTTTCTTCACGTGTCGGATGGTGCTGTCTTTGGCGATTATGACCGTGACGTGGTCGCCAAGTGCTCGTGCTTGGGTGAAAAGCGAACGATGGCCTTCATGGAGTGGATCAAATGTGCCAAAGCAGATGACTTTAATCATAGCAGAGGTGTCTGTTTAAGAAGTTTTAAAATCCGATCTTTTATTCGACTTTGTAGATACTCGTCGTGCTGTCATTATACATCAAAAGGAATCCATCGATGAAGGCAAGATTGTTCATCGAGTCGATGAGTGGGGTTTGGGTCTCATCAAATGGGGCAAGGGCGGCAAGCAGTGGCAGTGCCTCAAGGTCAGTGATGGTTGTGAGGACATAATCGATGTTGTGTTCTTTAAGCATCGTCACTGCTGTAGTTGGGTCGGTTGCAGTGAGTACTGATGCAATGAGTGCCCCGTCCTCCGCGCTTGCTTGGGGGCCGTAGCGTTCTGCATCGTAGTAGGGAAGGTCCTTGATGGTAATGAGGTTGCCAAGTGAGAATGTGGTTTTGGCATCTTCAGGTCCTGGTTGGAATGTGACAGGTGTGTTGTATGCCACTGCTGCGCGTCCGGTTGCAGATCGGATCGTGTGGCCATGGTCCCAATTGGCGAGGATCACAGCATCCGTTGGGGTATGGTCCTTGATCCACTGCATCGCTCCATCGAGCTCTGGTTCTTGGAGCAGGCTGCTGTAGTTTTTTCCATCAATGCTATAACTAAATGTGGGGATGAAGACAAAGTCGCAGATGGGCAATGCAGATGCGCTGCATCTCTTCTCATCTTGTGCCGCGATGCCATTGCAGGCAGTTGATAGCGGTGTGTCGTTGAATACGCAGTCTTCGGATTGCAATGTGTGCGTTGTCCTGCATGGGTAGTTGATGTATGTGCAGTCGATGTGGCGGTCGAGGAATCCTTGCAAGCACACATCCTTCACAGTCGTATCCGTGATCGTGTGGCATTGGCTGATATCATCGTAGGCAAATGATGTGTAGAGTCTGCACTGTGATTGGATGCTTGTGTTCACGATGGCGTCGCACGCCGCAAGATCGCGTTCCTTGCCATCTCGGCATCCAAATGATTTCTGTTCGACAAGGCACGTCGCGTAGTCCCTGTCTTTTCTGCATTCTGTGTGTGATTCAAGGCACTGCAGTGTAAAGACAGTGCCGTTGACTGCGATTTCAAAGTTGCACAAGTCTTTTGATCGTCCTTCATTCGTAGAGCAGTCCGGCGATTCAAGCTGTGCAGTCGGCGGCCCTGGTGGTGTTGTGAGAGTGGATTTGTCTCCGCTGGTCGCAGGCGGTGGTGCTTCTGAAGACGAACAAGCGGCGATGGTGACAAGCAAGCAAAGCAGAATAGTGGTTCTCATAAATTGCGACAGGAGAACTGTTATTTATGAATTTCGCCGGATGGAGGTAGCTTCTCAGCTCCATTGCTCAGAAGTCTTTAAGCTTGAGTGCGGACTTGATGTATTTGGAGTCGTCTGGAGAACTCATTTCCATGGCGAATTCGTCGTGGCGTCGTTCTTCTGGTGGAAGTTTGGATATCAGGTCAAGGTCTTTTGCAGTCACACGAATCCCTCTCAATCTCAATGCTGCTAGTCATTCTCCACTCGTGGTGCAAGGATGAATGCCAAAAGCACTCGATCAACGACTTTGTAGTCGATGCGGAGTGGATAGTCTTGGTTGAATCCGATTTCGACTTGTTCAGAGAGTTTTGATGCGGACATCATTTTTTTGAGGTATTCGATTGAGTATTTTGCTCGGACGCTGCCAGGGGTCACAATTGATGTTTCAGGTGATGAGGGGATCTCGACAGTGGCTTTGGACAAATCGCCGTGTGCTTTGATGACGAATTTTCCAGGTTCTGCGATGAATGCCACGCTTTCTGCGACGATACTAGCGTCTTCGATGGCATCGACAAGAGCCGAGCAGTTGGTTTTGATTTTGACAGGGAACTCAAGTTCAGGCACGCGTTGTTCTCTGCCTTCCATTTCGATGATAGGCAGTGAGAATGTGCGTGTGCTTGCGCCCTTGAGTGTGATGTGGAGTTGATTATCATCTTCCACAGCGAGTGTCAATTGGTCGCTTGGTTTTGCACGGCGAAGGATCTGTTTGAAGTTGTTAAGGTCGATTGAGACCTCGACATCTTTTTCAAGTTGGTATTCAGAGAAGCAGGATGCGAGGAGTTTGTAGATGACCATGGCGATATTGGCCGGGTCCATGGCGATGAGTTCAATCGAGTTCTTGGTGATTTTGAATCGTGCTTCATTGACAAGTTCGCTGATGACAGCGACGGAATCTTTGAGATAACTCGGGTCGGTGAGGGTGAGCTTCATAGTCGGGGGATTCTGATTTGTTATATAAATATGCCGGGAAAAAGTAATCGTTCAGTCTTCTGAAAATTCTCGTCAGTAATAATATGTGTTCTTGAGTAGCGAAATTCTTATTAACTAGTGTAGCTACATTGTAGCTACAATGCGCAAGTC
>JACQSU010000087.1 GCA_016211165.1 Candidatus Woesearchaeota archaeon
GCCTTGGCGACTCAACTTGCTTATTAGCCAGTTGATTCTATTGTTCATATATTTAATCAACTGGCTATAAATACAACCATCGCACTCAAGGCTGGTTCATCATGTGAATATCCATCGAGAAGTGCCAGATATATCTTCGAGGTGACTATGCTTCTGTGTTCTCTGCTGTTGATGGCTTGAACACAGCAAAGATCGATGAGCGGCTCTTCTCACAGATGCTTTGAAGTCTTCCATATCGGAGATAACAAAGAGATTGACGCAAAGCTTGGTATTAGTGGACTTATTGTAAATAGGGAGGGAGCAAAGACAGAAGCGTCTTTTGTAGTTTCGCTAAGAGACGCTATTCAAGCAATCAAAGCCCCTCATCCCACAACTCCAACAAAGTTCCAGCCAAAAGTAGTCTATTTCCCTAAGAAGCTATAATGGAGGAAGGAAATTCTTGATACATATTATCTCCCCAAAAAAAGGGGGCCTCCCCTTTTTTGGGGGTTCAAAAGGGGGCGAAGTCCCCTTTTTTTCAAAAGCCATTTATATCCTTCCTCGCTCCTTTCCGTATGCATCTCGACGAGAAGACTATTCGGCAAGTGGCAAGGGTCGCCCACCTTCGGCTGACTGCTGATGAGGTGGAGCAATTCAGAAAGGATGGACAGGAGATACTAAGCGCGTTCACGAAGATTAGTGAAGTGAAGACAGATCATGTGGGCCCATCATTTCATCCCATTAAGATCAAGGACGCGTTACGGGAAGATGTGGTGGGTGAGTGCCTTTCCGCAAAGGATGCCCTCTCACTCACGCAGAACAAGAAGGATGAGTATTTCAAAGGTCCAAAGGCGATACAATGAAGCTTCGATTGGCAGGGGTACTGGAAGAGGAGGGTTTGGCAAGGATCACATTGTACAAAGATGAGCGTGTCCTAAGCGTGCTCCGAGCAACGCTTGAAGAACTTAAGTTTATCATAAGGGCAGGGAATTTTTCAGATTTCCGCAATGTGTTTTCGCAGTATGTGGAGTGGGGATGATGCGCGTGGGTGTCCATGAATATGCGCGACAGATTCAGGAGGGATCCCTGGATCTTAAGGAGGAGATGCATCGGGTGATACAAGAGGCGCGCAGGATTAACGAGGAGTATGCGTATTTTAACATTATCGATGAGACCTTGGTTAAGGATCAGGTAGATGATCTTATCAAGCGCAAGCGTAAGGATTTGCCATTGGCTGGTGTGCCGGTATCAGTAAAGGATTGCATCTGTGTCAAAGGTATGGAGTCGACGGCAGGGTCTGCGATTCTTAAGGGCTACAGGCCGCTTTTGGATGCCACGGCGATTCGAAAGGCCAAGGATGCGGGTGCGATCATTATTGGCAAGACAGCGCAGGATGAGTTTGGGTTTGGGAGTTTTAATGTCAATGTGGGTAGGGGTTTCAAAACACCCAAGAATCCGCATGATCTGTCTCGAGTGACTGGGGGGTCTTCAGGAGGAAGCGCAGGGATAACTGCTAAGGCGCCATTTGCGCACCTAAGCATTGCTGAATCAACAGGTGGTTCGATTGCAGCTCCTGCGGCATTCTGCGGTGTCGTGGGTATCACTCCTACGTATGGTCGAGTCTCGCGCTGGGGGCTTATTGATTATGCGAATAGTCTTGATAAAATCGGTTCGATGGGTGCATCAATTGCAGACGCTTCCTTGCTACTCGAAGTGATCTTTGGACATGATGAAAAGGACGCAACTTCGACGCATCAAGCAATTCCATCCTTGCGTGCAGAATTGCATCAGGATATTAAGGGCAGGCGTATCGCGCTACTAAAGGATTCGTTTCGGACAGCAGTTGATTCGGATATTCAAAAAGCGGCAACTAATGTCAAGGCGGTTCTTGAGAAGTGTGGCGCTAGAGTGGATGAGATCGAGATGGACATCACCTCAAGGTATGCTCTTCCGGTGTATTATCTTCTTGCGATGTCCGAGGCTTCGACAAATCTGGCAAAGTTCTGTGGGATGCGGTATGGTCGCGCAGAGCCCTTGGAGGGTTCATTTGATGACTATTTTAGTAATGTTCGGGAGCTGCATTTTGGTAGTGAGGTCAAGCGCCGGATCCTTCTTGGCACCTTTGCAAGGATGGCGGGGCATCGTGATGCGTTTTACATCAAGGCGGCAGAGGTGCGTTCGCTCATCATTCAAGAGTATAAAAAGATCTTCAAGTCCTATGACGCTATTCTCTCTCCTACCATGCCAATCATCGCTCCCCGCTTTGCTGATATTGAGAAGCTAACCCCGCTCCAGTCGTATATGATGGATATTCTTACCGTTGGTCCAAATGTCGCAGGGATGCCGCATGTCTCCATGCCATGTGGGCAGAGTAAGGGCATGCCAATTGGTATGATGCTCACATCAGATCACTTCAACGAAGCGATGATGGTGCGCATCGCAAGTCATCTGGAGGTGAGTCGATGAAACATGCATTCACCACAGATGTCGTGATCGGCATGGAGGTGCATGTCGAGCTCAAGACGCATACCAAGCTCTTTTGCTCATGTCCAAGGCCGGCCGTTGATGGCGAGACGCCAAATTCGCGTGTGTGTCCTATCTGTCTTGGACATCCTGGTTCGAAGCCTATGTTGAACCGTGCGTGTATTGATATGGGGCTCAAACTTGCCGTTGCGCTCAAATGCAGGATTGCGCCGCAATTGATCTTCTCTCGGAAGTCCTATTTCTATCCGGACATGTCCAAGAACTATCAAATAACCCAGTACGAAGAGCCGCTTGGAACGCATGGGGAGCTCAAACTCTCTGATGGAAGCACGATCCATGTTTCGCGGATCCATCTAGAGGAGGATCCTGCTGCATTAGGCCATCTTGGGTCCTATGTCCTAGTCGATTACAATCGCTCTGGCAATCCTCTTATCGAGATAGTGACGGCGCCACAACTTGAATCTCCAGAGCGAGCGCGGGACTTTATGAAGCGTTTGGTCACCTTAATCGAGTACCTGGATATCTTTGATGTCGAATCGTGCATTATCAAGGCAGATGCAAATATCTCCATTAAGGAGTCAGGGTATACTCGTGTTGAGATCAAGAACGTCACCGGATTTAAGGAGATCGCGCGTGCGCTTTTCTATGAAGTCGAACGTCAGCGATCAGAAGTCGCCCAGGGGAAAAAGCTGTTGCAGGAGACTCGAGGTTGGGATGCTATCAAGGGGCTGACCTATTCGATGAGAACCAAGGAGACTGAAGAGGACTACGGGTACATCATTGACCCGGACCTTGTACCAACAACGATATCGCAAGAATGGATTGGAAAGATCCGGAACTCCATGCCAGAGCTTGCAGAGGAGAAGGTGCAGAAATTCGCGTTAAGAGGGGTTGATCTTGAGATGGCCAAGGTGATATCGCAGGATAAGGATCTTGCCGAGTTTTTGGATGCCACAATCTTGCAGGGTGCTGATGCAGAGCTTGCAGCGAAGTGGGTGCGCAAGGAGCTTGTCCGGGCGCTTAATCAAGAAAAGCTCAAGCTCGGCAAGAGCAAGGCAACGCCGCAACAGGTCGCGTGCCTAATCAAACTTCTCAAGTCAGGCGAGATCACGGATCGCGTCGGCCAACGGCTCATTGAGAAGATTGTGAGCCAGGACATCGATATCCAGTCTTACATCGAGAAGGAAGGGCTTGGCATTGTCTCTGATACAGGCCATCTTGAGGATTTATGCAAGCAGGTAATCGCAGAGAATCCCACAGCCGTACAGGATTTCAAGCAAGGCGAGCAGAAGTCATTTAATTTCTTGGTTGGCAAAGTGATGCAAAAGGCCAAGGGTCGTGGAGATCCTGCGAAAATCAATGAATTGATGAAGTTGTTGGTATCCTAAGGCCACACCAAAGAGTAGGCTTAATAATTGATTCAACTCCAAATAGAGTATGAAAGACGTCCTCAAAGAGCCTTTGCACCGAATCGAGATTCATGTGGATACAGCGGTCTCTGAGTTCACGCTTGCGCATCCTTCCAAGAGCCTGTATAGTGAGATGGGCAGGCGTTGCGAGCAAAGCATTGTTGATCTTGGCAGTGCGTTGCAAGCACTTGAATCCCTGCAGGATAAACGTCACACAAAAGAGATCACGGAGTGTCTCCTTACAATGTCTTTTTTCCTTGGCAAGATGCGTGATGAGACTAAGGGTCGCATTAGTCAGGCTGTGCAATTAGAGAACGCAATTCTCGTGATGGCATCCCTTGAGATTCTTCGTCGGAATTGGGCTGAAGTAAAGTCCGCGTATATGAGGTTCCTAGAGCTTACAGAAGACACGAATCCGCCCCAACATCTTCAAATGCGAGTCCATCCAATTATATAGCAAGTTGAGTTAATGTTGGAACTTTTGCGTCGGGCTGTCACGAAGTGCATCTCACTCAACTTGCTTATTAGGCAGTTGACGCAAAAGTTCATATAATTCGTCAACTGCCTATAGGCAGGTCCGGCCCTGGCAAATGAGTCTGTCATACGACGATAGCAACCTGTTAGCGAATCTCACAAATGTTCAATAATTAATGAGATTCGCTATTAGAGTCGCGCGTCATCGATGATTCGTTTCTCAAATGCAGCCTGTGTTTCTCCTTCGTGTTTTTCTGATGAAAGCAGGGTCATAAGGTTGCCAATAACAGACCGTTCTTCATCAGGGGTATAGTGTTTGATTCTGCCAAGGTTTTCAGTGATGACTCGATGCTCAATCTCATCAAGATTGCCTGTTTGAACGTTGACATGTTCGATTTCAGGAGTTCGTAATTCGTTGGTGTTACGTAGGATTGCATAGGCGCCTTGTGCCATGA
The DNA here is from genome assembly GCA_016211165.1 of Candidatus Woesearchaeota archaeon. Classification (GTDB taxonomy): domain Archaea; phylum Nanobdellota; class Nanobdellia; order Woesearchaeales; family JAGWAF01; genus JACQSU01. The sequence goes on from JACQSU010000087.1 coordinate 4,802, forward strand.
TTCGGTCGATGATTTGTCTCCAGGGGATGTCGCTAAGGCGTCCGTTGGAGAGTTCTCCCCTTAGACGCAGCGTTACAACGTGGCTAGAGAGAGAAGTTCCGTCAATACATGAGGTGATGAGTCCTTCGATTTCGCTTGCTGGCCTGTTGTGGCAGTCGACGACGATGCCAAGGTGTGGGTGCACAACTACAGGGATATGCCTTGGCTTCCAGTCATCGACAATCACAAATCCTCCAGTGCGCAGTTTTTCAAGTTCAGAGAAGCTATTAGGAAAGAGTGGTCCTGGGAAAACGACATTTTTCCTCCCATCAAGATTGGCGACGTCGACAACGTGGACATGGCCTCCTGCATAGTAATCAAATCCCTCTGGCAGATAGGATGCTGACAGTGCGTCCATGTCCGCCAGGTCCTTTGGTTTGAGTTCTGTGATGGCAGAATGAAAGAGGAATATTTTTGGTGATGGTAATGATTCAAGATGCGCATAATCAAGTGCTGGGTAGTAGTGTTTCTCAAGTCCGCCTTTCTTGCCCATCATGCCAACAAGCGTAATGCCAGTGCGAGCGTCAACTACTGGCTCGAGTCGCAGTTTCCCCTCAACAAAGCTGCCCCTGGCCACGCCTATAAGGAGACCGGCGGTCTCCAAGACATCAAGCATGGTTTTTCCTGATGGGCTAAAATCATGTGATCCTGGGATGCTATACGCGGGAATGCCTGCCTCTCGTGCCCTGCGCAAAGCCCCAACAGCCTCGCGCAAATGATCCATAGGAGGCATTGACGTGTTAAACAAATCTCCAGAGATCAAGACAAAATCAACGCGTTCTGCAATGCACATCTCCATTGCCCTGCAAAACGCAATCGTGGACGCATCCCGCAGCTTTGGCTCCCTCCAGCCGCCGATGTGGATGTCCGAGAGATGTGCGAATTTCATAGGGAAGGAAATCTATGTCTGGTTAAAAGGGCTTGTGTTACGCATTGTCCGCAAGCCACTGTTCAGGATCAATGTTGCCGCGTCCCATAACCCGTCCCTTGGATGGTGGGCGCTCTGCATAGATTTCCCAATGGACATGGGGTCCTGTAGCCCTGCCGGTTTGTCCGCTTTTGGCAATGACTTGTCCGGTAGTTACAGGAGCGCCTACCTTTGCAACAAATGAAGAGAGGTGGGCCAGGCGATGGAGGTGTTTCCCATCCCATACATCAATGAAGTTGCCCCAACCGCGCTGCCACCCTTTGTAGGCAATTGTTCCGGATGCAGGGGACATGACATTTGTTCCGCTCGGGACAGCTATGTCTAGGCCATAGTGAGATCCTTCGCGGTATCGGCGTCCGGTGACTCCAAATACATCAGTTATCCTGCCTTTAATGGGTAATCCCACCTTTGAGGACGCCAAGATGGAGCGTAGCTGTGATTGAACAGGAGAGGGGCGAGTCGCGATCGTGCCTCGATAAGACCCCTCACTTGTTCCTTGTATTCCGTCAGCTCCTTTCTCGATGAGTGCGTCAAGGGTTTGTTGGTCAAGTTCTCCTGTGACGCTAAGGCTGTATTCAGAGGCGTGCTCTTTTTGGAATTTGGTGATGGCTTGTCGTGATCGCTTGCCGATGTCTCCATCGATGCGAAGTTGTTTGTCGCGGTTATCAGTAAAGCCAAGCCTGTTGAGGGTGCGTTGGACTTCCTCTCGGCCTTCTCTGTCAAGTGCATTGACGCTCTTGCCATTGGACTTGGCTGGGTTAAGGTCCATTCGATTGACAGCATATGTTCCGTCAGCTTTAGCAGAGGTTGACTGCACTCCGATGTGATAGCCTGGTCCTTGGTTGTATAATGGGTCCTTGATCCAGTTCGCAAGGTCGGTCTTGGAGCGCATCAGGATGGTTCCATCTTTTGCAAGCGCTGTGAGTGGTCCGTGGGTGAGTTCAGCGTGGGCGAATCTATTGGTAAGGAGTTTACCTTCACTGACCAAGACAGCGGCGGTCGTGAGTCCTTCAACGTTTGTTCCATCTCGGAACACTGCTAATGTGTCTCCTTTGTTGGTGACAGACCAGATGGGCTTGCCGAATTTCTCTGCGACGCTCTGCACGCGTGATCCTTGGGTGAGGGTCATCTTTGTGGGAGTGAGCTCGTTGCCTTGGTATCCAAGTGATGTTCGTACATCATCAAGTTCAAAGTCGCTCATGCCGATCCTTTTGATGTTTTTGAATCCGGTCATCACGTTTCCGTCGATCTTGTAGCCTCCGTTCGCAAGTGGGGCAATGGAGTTTGTGGCTCCTTTGAATTCGGTTAGTGCAAGGCGTGATCCTTTGTTGAGGAGTGAGTTTGTTGTGGGGTCATAGGTTGCCGTCGTGCCTTGGGGGATGTCATAGGTGACGTCTTCTCCTCCGACTTTTTTAAGAAACATCTTTGAAGATTCGGGGTTCTTTCCAAGATTGCCGGGTTTTCTAAAGTATTCCTTGGCTCCATCAAGTTGTGTGTCGCCAAGGTCTTGAAGGTTTGTTGGATCTCCAAAATATGCGTCTGCACCTTGAGCATTCCTCTGCACATGCTTGACAGCATCCTTTCCAGAGAAGTAGACTTTTGCGGCTTCCGGGCTTGCGATGACGTTCGTTGGGTCTTTGAAGTATTTGTCATCCATTGCAGGGTTCTTTCCGACATTCAAAGGTCCTTTGTCGTTGCTGTAGTAGTCGCGGATGTGGAGGATGCAGGGGTCGGATTTGATGCACACATCAAAGTTTTTGACGTCTGCGGGATTAAACACCACATCAACCCGAGCAGCGTGGACGATGCTCATCAAGAGCAAGCAAATGATGATGGGTGTGAGTCTCATCGTGCCTCCACTGCGAAGTTATAGGATGTGGTCGGTTCTCTTGTCGGGTCATAGAGGGAGACATCAAACAGATCGTCTTCCGGGGTGATGAGGTATTGGTATGCTTGTGAATGCATCAGGGTCAAATCGATGTGTTCTGGAGATGTTGTTATAGCTTCCACTGCTGTGCGTGCCGCGGCAAGGTATGATGCGAGCGGGTAGGTTAGTGTGACGCTGTACTCCGAGATAATGCTTTCTTGTCCTTCGCGGATGATCCGTGTTGGCATATGGACACTGATAAAGATCTGATCAGCAGAAAGCAGTGCTTGACTACTTGCTCCATCTTGGGCCACTTCAAATGGATATTCAGTCATGTCGACGCAGTATTCTGCTTCCAAGGCTGTTTCGCTGGCGATCTGCTCAAGCGCCGCAGCGATGGTAGGAACATCCCCTTGATTGGTAAAGACAGCACGTTCCTCAAGTCCAATGGAGATGTGCCTCTCCCCATCCAAGTCTCCTTGTTTTGTGAAATCTTCAAGAACAATCTCTGCGCCTTCTTGGATGCAGGGTTGGATGCTTGAACGGATCATCTCAACGTCCCCTGTGGACATAGGCGCCACGCGTGGAGGCGCTCTCCAGGGTATGGCAAAAAGCACAAGCACGCCAACGGCCAGGACTATCCACATCGTGATTTGTGCTCGACGCTGGCTCATACCATTCCTCGTCGATTTCGCCTTTATAAGCGCTTTGCTGACAAGTTCCCAGCAAAATAATACTACCATTTAGTAGTTACA
>JACQSU010000089.1 GCA_016211165.1 Candidatus Woesearchaeota archaeon
CAGACAATGGATGATTTCGTTTCATTTAGCAAGGAGAAGGTGCTTGTTGGCAAGGAGTCGAGTCGCGTGCTTAAGGTTGGTGATCGGTGTCGTGCCAAGATGATTGCTGTTTCATACAAGGATCCGTCGAATCCCAAGCTTGGTCTGACGATGCGTCAGCCGCGATTAGGAAAGCTTGAGTGGCTTGATGAGTCGGTCCGTGCACAGGCCGCGCCTGCGAAGGTCGAGAAGCCAACCAAGGGTAAGCGTCCTGTGTCAGGTAAGTGAGGGTATGATGGAATTCACGATTATCAGGAGGGTTTAAAAGGGAACCATGGCAAAGCGTAAGGTGTGTGTGCAGGATCGCGTCTTTGTTGAGGGAGACGAATGCCCCATTTGCAAGATGAGTCAGTTCTCGACGACTTGGAGTGGTAGGATGTTTATTTTGGATGTGCAGCATTCGCAGATTGCGCACAAGATTGATATTAAGGATGTCGGTGAGTATGCTATTAAAGTAAAGTGAGAATGTTTACAATGATCATGATGAGGGTTTAAAAGGGAACAACAAGGTCGCAGGCGGTCTTGTGGTCCACAAAAAGCGAAAGCTTTTTGTTGGAACCTGGGTTCCCTTTTTTCACAATGGAACTTGAGATCACAAAGAGAACGGAATTCCCCTTGATGGGTCGTACAGAGTTGCAAGGCAGTGTGAAGTTTGATGCAGCGACGCCAAGGCTCGACGCTCTTCGTAATGCGATTGGAGAGAAGCTTCACGTTGAGCCGGGATTGGTAGTTGTCAATCACGTCTATTCAGCGTATGGTCAGCGTGCTGCAGTAGTGCACGCGTATGCGTACAAGGATGCGAAGGCAAAGGATCTCTTCACGATTATTCCAAAAAAGAAGCTCAAGGCAGATGCTAAGGTGAAGTTTGATGCAGTGAGAAAGGCTGCTGCTGATGCGCAAGAGGCAGCAAAGATCGCCGAGGCGCATAAAGAGGAAGCGTCAAAGGCGGAATAGGTGAATCTCGATGGCTGAGAAGAAATCTGCGGGAAAATCAAAGTCGAATAAGCTGCACAGGCTCTATGATGCAAAGGGTGAATCCCTTGCAAGGAAGGGCAAGTCCTGTCCCAAATGTGGTGGTGGGTTTGCTCTTGCGCAGCACAAGGATCGTGTGTGTTGTGGGAAGTGTCATTATACAGAGTTCAGCAGGGCGAAGTGAGGTTTCTATGCGCCTCTCTGACATTTGTTCGGATATTCCTGCGAAGTTCTCGGAGATATTATCAAGGGTGGGTATTGATGAGCTTCGTCCTGCGCAAGAGAAAGCAATCAATGCAGGTCTTCTCAAAGAGCGTAACGTGCTTATCTGCACGCCGACTGCTTCGGGCAAGACCTTGATTGCCGAGCTTGCGATGCTCAAAGCTATCTTGGATGGTAGGGGCAAGGGGGTCTATGTCGTGCCGCTCAAGGCGCTTGCGTCAGAGAAGGCAAAGGAGTTCAAGCGTCGCTATGCCGATGTTGCCAAGATCGCACTATCCGTCGGTGATTCAGATTCCCAGGATGTCCATCTTGGTGATGCCAACCTTATTGTGTGTACGTCAGAGAAGCTTGATTCGCTGATTCGTCATCGCGCTTCGTGGCTTAAGGATATCGCGACCTTGGTTATCGATGAAGTGCACCTCTTAAACGACAGGGGGCGTGGTCCCACATTGGAAGTCGTGATTACCTTGCTTCGCAAGATTCATCCGCAACTTCATATTGTGGCGCTTTCAGCGACGATTGGTAATCCTCTTGAACTCGCGAATTGGTTGGGGGCAGAGCTTGTCTTGGATGAGTGGCGTCCAGTGCCCTTAAGAAAGGGCGTGTATGTCGAAGGCCGGCTCGAGTTCGCGTGAAGCTTAAGACAAAGGAGGCGAGTGCGTGGCCGATGATTGCTCAAACTGGGTTCATACCCGCAGCTTGCTGCGGAGTGAGCGATAGTGAACGGTGGGATTTTTTATTCGTGCGTTGCACCGTGCTAGATATAATAATAGTATGGTGTTGTGGTGCAGGTTGACTTCGTATGGACCATCGCGGGATGCGTCCTAGAATCCAAGTCCTTGCATCACGATTGTTGGGTCAAAGGGTTTCAGGTCGTCGTAGCCTTGTCCGACTCCCAGGAAGAGTATGGGTTTTTTCGTGACATACGAAACAGAAATCGCAGCTCCTCCTTTTTCGTCGATGTCTGCCTTGGACAAAATGATCCCGTCTATTCCTACAGCCTCATCAAAGCTGCGTGCCTGCTCCACGCAGTCATTGCCTGTGATGCTCTCGCCGATGAAGATGGTGAGGTCCGGCTTGGCAACTCGTACAATCTTTTGCATCTCGTCCATCAAGTTCACATTGGATTGCATTCGTCCGGCAGTGTCGATGAGGACGATCTGCTTGCCTTTGCTCTGCGCGTGTTTGATGGCGTCGAATGCGACTGCCGCAGGATCTGAGCCGTAATCATGCTTGATTAATTTCACGCCGAGTTTGTCCGCGTGGAGCTGCAATTGGTCGATGGCCGCTGCCCTGAATGTGTCTGACGCAGAGATGACGACGTCAAGTCCGTGCTTCTGCAGGTAATGTGTCAATTTGGCGACGCTTGTGGTTTTTCCTGATCCATTGATGCCGACCAGGCAGATGACAAAGGGCTTTTTCTTCGCTGACGCTTCCTTGGCGTTCTTGATAAGATCGATCTGTTTGTGGATGAAGAGTGTTGAGATGCTCTTGCGTAGGGCTGCGATGATGGTCTCTTCGATTTGTCCTCTGCGGATGGGCGTGTTCACAAGCTCGTTTTTAAGGTCGGTCTTGATTTTTTCGATGACCTCGACTGCGACATTGTTCTCAAGGAGGCCGACTTCAAGTTCCCAAAACATGTTTTCGAATTCTTTGTCGTTGATTTTCTTTGAGACGATTTTCTCGCCAAGCCTGGTGAAGAATCCGGGGACTTCCAGCGTTTCTGGTTTCGTTTCAGGTTTGAGAGCGGTTTCGCTTGGCTCTGTTTCTTTTGGGAGTTCTTTCACAGCTTCTGGCAGTGTTTCTTTCTTGCCGAATCCGAACACGCGTGAGAAGAATCCCTGCTCTAGTGTTGTGGGTTTTGAAGGTTCTTGCTTGGTTGGTGCCAAGGTCTGGGGCGCAGATGGTTTGTTTTGCGCTTTGCCAGATGATTTCTTGGGTTTTTTAGCGAGTTTTTTGATCGCTGGTTTCTGGACAGGAGCTGCCTTCTTTGCAACGGGCGTCTCCTCGACGACTTCTGTTGCTTCTTCTACTTTCTTTGAAAATGCGCGTACTGCTTTTTTGAGTTTGTCTTTAAGGAAGCTAAACATTGTTATGGTGCCGCCGCGTTAAGTTCTGATTCGATAGTTCCTGCTTGTGTTGCCGCGGCTTCGAGTTGTTTGGTGAGTTGCGTCTCGGCGTTTCGGATCTCGGTGATTTGCTCGCCAAGCATCGTGTCAAGTTCAGGAATGGTTTTTGTCGCTGCCACTCGTCCGCCGATGTTGACGATCAGGTCGCGCGTGTCGGTGATGGTTGCTTTGGCAAAGATGCCTCCTGCAAGCGGCACCAAGATTTCGCTTCCTGCTCGTACAGTAGCGAATTCCTTGAGCGCTTCGCGGGTCTGTTCCAATTCGTCTATCTGTGAGGTCAGCGCGCCTAATTGTTGTTGCATTGTTTTGATGTGTTCGGCGATCATCTGGAGCTGCATGTATTGCTGCTCAAGTCTGCGCTTCTTTCCATCTTCAGTGCTGATCTGTTTTTTCATCGTCGAGAGGAGCCAGCGGCGCTTTATATAGTTTTGCTGGGTCGATCACATGTATCTTGATTGTCTCAAATGGTCGTTCTTGTTCTAAGTCGACTTTTCTCTCATTGGCAAGGTGCAGAAGTGGCAGGAATGTGAAGATTTTGTCTTCGCGCGTGTGCCCTTCGTGTAGTAAATGCTCAAAGTGTACTGGCTGGGTCTTAGAAAACCTCTCGAGCACGATCTTGTATAATCTCTTAATCGATAGTGTCATGTCCCGCTTCTTGTATGGGATTGCAATATCTAGCGGTGGCATGTGTTTGATGAGTCGGCGTTTCTTGACTTCGAGTGCTTTTTCAAGCGCATTGACAAGGTCAAAGATGGACACCTTGCGTTGTCGTGGTTGTGGTGTTTTGGGGATGAGGTGCATCTTTTCTTCATCGCTAATGGATCCTGCCGGTCGCATCTCTGCTTGGAGTTCGTCATAGAATGCGTGTTCGTCCACGTCTTTTTGTGCAATGAGGGCGTCAAGTGCGTCCAGGTCTTCTCCGACTAATCGGTTTGCTTTGATCTTTAGAAGCAGTGCTGCGGCAAGGACTGCTTTTCCTGATAGCTTGAAGTTCGTTTCTTTGAGTTGATTCAATCGCTCGATGAATCGTTTGGTAAGCGATCCCAAGTCGATGTCCCACGGGTTCATCCGTTCGGTCCGGACCAGGTCGTAGATGATGTCTTTCCAGGTGATCTCATCCTGGTCCATCAGAATGGAAAAGAGTTGGTCTTCCATGCTAATGCGTGTGTTCTTTTGTATATAAAATCGTATAGTATAAAAAGGTGGGAATGCATGGGGGTGTTATGAGAAAACAAGGTAAAATTTCCCCCATCTTTTTGCTTGATATTATTGGTTTTCTGACAATTGTGATAGCAGCGGTGCTTGCACGATATGCTTCGGATCCTCTGTTGGAGATTGCGGCCGGGCTTGTTGGAGCGATTGGCGTTGCTATTCTTGGAATTGCTCGTTTCATTGGAGGGCCGCTATGGTAGATGTTCAGGTTCTGGGGTTTGTGGTAATCCTTCTTGAAGCAGTTGCGATAACTCAAGTAAAAAAGGAGTACGTGGTCGCTATGACCTTGCTAACGATATGTACGGTTGTTTATTTCTTTATGATACGTGCGCTCTGAAAGCGTGAACGTATGCTTTTTAGGGGGAGCAATAAAGTCCAGAAGAAGTTTGTGCACACAAAGAGCTTTGCTCTTTGTTGTGTTTAAAAGAGGGGCGCAGCCCCTCTTTTTTTACCCAAGTTCGCGTAGCGTCTTGATTCGCGAATCAAGATGGTCATTGGCGTTGTATGGCCCGATGGGTTTCTTCGCGAGTTGTTGCGCAGCTGCCACGAATTTTTTCCAGTCTGTTTGTGCTGCTTTGAGTATGCGGATTTTGTCCTGTGTCTTGCGAAGTGCTCCATACGTTAGGATATGTTCTTCTATCGTCTTAAGCATTGGTGCGACGATTCCCGATGGCGCTCCGTGTTGTTGGTGCATTTCAATCGCTCGCAGTTCTAGCATGTAGAGTGATTGCGTGATGAGTCCGTCAACGCGGATGCGCAGGATTTGCATGCATTGGGTGGTATTGACGCGTCCGAGTGTGCAGCTGATGCGTTCTGCTTTGATGCTTTGCAGGTTTGCTTGTTTTTGCATGCATACTGATCGTCTGGCGACGTCTTTGAGCGTGAGGCATTTGTGCGTGTGGCCGTATTGTTCGCGGCATCGGTCCTGGAGTCGTGTTGCGACGAGTCGACAAGCCTCAGGGAGGTATTCGATTGCTGATACATTTGTTCGGAGCCTGCACGCGATGCGTTCGTCCATCGTGGTCATGTTGCAGACATTCGCAGCGATGGGTGCTGGTGTTCGTTCGCGTTTTGGTCCAGGGATGCCTTTGCTAATGGTGATCTGTGGTGCAAATTTCCCACTAAGCTCAATTCCTACTGCTCCGTTCATGCCATTGCCAAGCAAAATATCATTTGAGCTCGTCGAGTGCGATTGCAGCATCAGAAAACTCGCTGTAATTCCAACAATCAGTATTAATGTAATGTATGATCTCATGCTGTTTTTCTTGATTCTCATCATTTATGAGGCTTTCGAGAAAGACGTTTAATGTCGGCCATCTGCTTGATGGTTGCTGGATCGCGCAAATTGTATCGGGTGACAATGTCGCGTGCGATGATGTCGCTTAAGAGCTCTTGGAGTATCTGTGTGCTTCCAAGGAGTACGTACTCGGGGAATCCGCCTTCGTTGAGATAGGATTCGAAGCTCGGGGCAGATGCTTTGAGGTATTCGGCATAGGAGAATTGGAAGAGTTCATAGGTGAGGTGCCTGCCGGTGAGTTTGATAGATAGCAAGTCCGCTAACAAAAGCTCCTATATTAAGCGGACTTGCTATAGCAGTCATTCTTGCTTCTGAGTTGGCAAAGTAGGGTGCTTTTGTCGCAGCGTCGGATGCCTGAGATGATGAGGGCGTGTGTTGTTTTGAGATTGATGTTCGCTGCGAGTTCTCGAGGGATTGTCGTGTCTTGCGTGCCTAGAGTGATTCGTTGGTCGCGTATGATCGTCTTAAGGTCGTCAGGAAGGATCATGCGAGTATATAAAGAAACTACTATTTAAAGGTGTTCATTGCTAATGCACACTTTTGTTCATTAGTAATGAACACTATCCTGCGCTGCCGTCACTCCTGTGATAAGCATAATGTACCAATGTTGAGCAGGCGTGCTATCTGTTGGCTACAAAGAACGTTAGTACGAACAAGACGAGCCAGATGATGAATGCGATGGTTGTCCATTCTTTGTTCTTGTTAAAAAGAGGGGGCTTTGCCCCATCTTTTTCCGTGAAGATTATATAGTGGCGTGGGTCGTGTTGGCTGTATGAGATCTATTGCAGTGATGCTTGCAGTGGTGATGGTTTTTGCTCCAGTGTCTGTTGCAAATCTGGCTTATGGGGATGACTCGGCGACATCTGGGGTTAGTGGAGAGGCGATTCTTGAGGGTGGGGATACGTACCAGCTCTGTGAGAAAATCGTGCGTGATGCAGCAGCAAATGCCATTAGCGTAACTATCACGAATCCCTGTGATCCGAAGACGAAGAATGTCGACGGTGTCTTTGCTGCCCCGCCTAGTGATAAGAACGAGGAAGGAAAGAAAATCGTCGAGTGTGGTAAATTGGTGTGTTGTATGGGAAGCAACCTTAAGGGTGACGCTGATGGATTCAAGAAGTGCTGGGATGACAAGAAGTGTGATGCGTGTAAGGTCGATGGTACTGGCTGCTCGGTGTGTGTGATTCCGAGAGGCAACACCCAGACAAATCAAGTGACTGTAAATAGCTGCAAAAGAGCCTGTTACGAAGGCAACAATGATGAGTGCATGAAAGCCGGCAAGGATGCGCAAGTACATCTCATTAACGAGCTCAAAGGTCTAATGTATAATAGCAATGACGGTTCTAATCCCTGTGATAAAGTCCCCAGGGAAGAAGTTTCTGATTGTCGTGCAAAGACCGGGTATGGTGCAGAGGTTCTACAGAATTTGGCGGATTTGTACCGAACGGGGCAGGGAGCGGTTCAAGCCGTACAGGCTGCTCCGCCTGCACCAAGTGTCTCACCAGCCCCTGCAACTCCAGCCGCTTCTCCTCCGGTGTCTCGTGCAGTTCAATCGTCAGGTAGTTCTGCTATTGTGTCATCAGAAAAACCTGCGGCATCTTTTGGAGGATCATCCTCAGCTACGCCAGACTTGCCCGAAGAAGGATTGAGTACAATTAGATTGGATGCATCTGCTCCTGCTCCGGAAGAAGACGGTCAACCAATATGGTCGTGGTCGTTTATGCCAACTTCGTCCACGATACCGACCCAAGCGACTATTCCCGCACGCGCCGTTAACAAGCAAAACTTGCTCGAGCATCGCGAGTGTTGGACTGATCACCAAATGTTAGCGATGACTAAAGTGGAGCGTGATAAGATCCGTGATCCTGCTGCGCTGAAGCGTTTGGCAGATAAGGATTACGTCGAGTTTACTCCAGAGCAGATGTTCATTGGCGGATCTCAATATGGTAGTGACTTCATTCCTGATAATTACAAAAGTCGTGTTGATGCATCTCTTATGAAGCCGTGGATTGCGGGTGCCCGTGCAGGTGATAAGGAGCTCAAGCCAGGGAGTGTGGAGTTGTTATCCAGGGAAGCCCAGGATGAGGTGGGTCGTATTGTGCGTGGGGAAGTTTCTTCTACAGGCACCTCCGGCGGTGGCGCGAATGAATACAGTGGGGGTGGCGCTCTTGGCACTTTGGCGCAAGCTGGTGGTGCTGCTGCGGCGATTCAGCAAA
>JACQSU010000085.1 GCA_016211165.1 Candidatus Woesearchaeota archaeon
AAACGCACCAGCCCCTCCTTAAAAATACCAATCACTCACAACACCCCTACCTTGAGGGATATGTTTCCGATGGAAAACCCAAATTTCACTCACACCATTGGATGTCACCACAAACCAATAGTTAAATATATCGGAGAAACACATGATTACCTAAAAGAATTCTCATGGACGATTTTTAGGGGGGAATGCCCCTCTTTTTACCATGATCAGCGCCAAACGACAATTGCTTGCAAGCCTTGCCATCCTTGGCATTATCGCATCAGTCTTCGAAGGCAAGATTTTTTTTCTTCAATTACTCTTTAGTATGCTTGTAGCGTGCCTTGTTGATGGGCTATGGACGCGCTATGATACAACACAATGGACCGTTCCTAAGAGCGCGGCTATTAGCGGTCTCTTGGTAGGCGGCATCCTCTTGCAAGGTACCTCATCCTGGATTGTGGCACTGGTTGCCACGATCGCTGTGGCCAGCAAGCATATCTTCCGTTACAATGGCAGACACATCTTCAACCCAGCAAATTTTGGACTTGTTGTCGCAGGATTTCTCCAAATGAGCGCTGACGCGGGATTACTACAATTAGACCTTGCCCAAACATGGTGGATTGAAAGCGCCCCATCAGGACTCTTTGCACTTGAATTCCTTCCTGTGCCTGCGCTCATTGTTGCACTCGCCCTTGTATGGCGAATGAAACGATGGGACTTATTCCTAACCTACATTGTCGCGAACACACTCTTTGTAGGGATCAGCTTTTGGATGGCCCAAGGCCTTGCGTTATCCTCTGCGTTTTGGACGGCATTCACATTTAGCAACCTCACATTCGCAGGTGTCATGCTCATCGAACCCATGACCACTCCCTGGACCACACGAGGACGCATGCTCTTTGGAGGACTTGTAGCGTTCTTTACTGCAATTCTCGCAACACAACCCCTCATCCCTCACATGACTGTTGTCGCACTTGCCCTGGGCAACCTCTTTGTGCCCTGGATCAAAGCACGAGAAATGCAATGGGGCAAATCCATAAATACATCGATGACACCAAAAGCTGCATGAACATCAAAACCGCCCCTGAACGCAGTGAACAGAGCCCAGAGCCAAACTCGTGCGACGTCATCATCATCGGCGCAGGACCAGCAGGCATGTGCGCTGCACTATACCTTACACGCGCCAACCTATCTGTTCTTCTGATTGGCGAGCACACCAATGGCCTACTTGCCAAAGCTGCTATCGTGGGCAATCATCTTGGTCTTGATAGTTTGAGCGGCATCGAAATGCTCAACCGCTTCTTGGAACACTGCAAACAGTACAACGTACACCACAACCCTGGAGAAGTCACCCACACCTGGGGAGAGAATGGAAACTTCTTTGTCAAACTCAATGATGGAAGCGAACGCAAGGCAAAAAAACTCATCATCGCAAGCGGCGCAGCATATACACACGCAGGCATCAAAGGCGAGAACGGACTGACTGGCAAAGGCATTGCGTACTGCGTTGCATGCGATGGACCCTTGTTCGCGGGAAAGAAGGTTATTGTCATCGGAAATGGGGACTTTGCAGCAGAAGAGGCACTCGAAATGCTCGCCCACACCAACACCATACACATCGTGACACAGGGAAAAGCGATCAGTATGGGCAAGCAATATCGTGAAGCACTCTTAACAAACAAGATTCCCATACGCGAGGAAAAGATCACCGAAGCGAAAGGCGATCAGAAATTGACTGACATTGCATTCTTGGACGGACACACAGAACCATGCGATGCGATCTTTGTGGCATTGGGATCAGCATCGGCTGTAGCATTTGCCAACAAACTCGGGCTTGAGATGGACAAGAACGTTATCAAAGTAGACAAGGACATGAGGACATCAGCAGACGGCGTGTTTGCCGCAGGAGGAGCAATCGGTGGAAACATCCAAATCGCGAAATCACTTGGCGATGGATGCAATGCAGCGATCGCGATCATCAAAGAGATACGGGGAGTGGCGATATATGTCGACCACTAAGAATCCCAAACTAATAGGAGAATCTTTAGCTCTCGCCGTTGTTGTTGACGGGCGCCGTCGCACGCCACCAGCGGCGGCGCAACGTTTGCGTGCGCAAGAGATTTATCAAACGCTCAAGAAACTCTACCCAGACACGTATGCGTTCTTGAAGTTTAACACACCATTTGAATGCTTAGTTGCGGTGATGCTATCAGCGCAATGTACTGATGTTCGCGTCAATATGACCACACCTGCGCTCTTTGCGCGCTACAAAACAGTCAACGATTATGCTCAATCTACCCAACAAGAATTGGAGTCCTACATCAAGTCCTGCGGATTCTATCACACCAAAGCCAAACACATCATTGCCACGGCCAAGATACTTGTTGAAAAACACAGAAGCAAGGTGCCTGCCACAATGGAGAAATTATTGGAACTCCCTGGTGTTGCCCGCAAAACAGCCAATATCGTGCTTGGAAACGCGCATAAACACCATACAGGCATCGCCGTTGACACGCATGTCAAACGCGTATCCACTCGACTTGGACTGACTCGGGAGACTAACACGGACAGGATTGAACAAGACCTCTTGCGGACTTTTAGACCGGAGCAGTGGTGGGACATCAATTATCTTTTCATCAGACACGGACGAGAGACATGCAAGGCGCCGACGCCATTCTGCTCACGCTGTGCGCTATCATCATTATGTCCGCGCAATGGTATCACGAAATCTACCTAATGTAGTGACCGACTCTGTGCGGTATAAATTATCCCACTATCCCATCAGATATACAGATATATAAAGAGCCCCTGTTTTTCACGAATGATGCCCCAATTCAAAACACTCATCGTACCGATCACTTCGGTGTTTCCGATCACGCACGACACCAAAGGATACCACCTCTCTGTCCCTGCTGATTATGGATACAAAGCAGGGCAATTCGTCACTGTAGAAATAGGGATTCCGCAAGCAGATGGCGCACTAAAGAAAGCCAAGAGATCCTATAGCATCGCAAGCTCGCCTACGCCACATCCGGATCTTCTTGAGTTGTGCATCAAGTTGACCCCAGGAGGAATCTTCACGCCATGGTTCCTGCAATACATTAAGGCTGGGGATGAAGTCACCATCCAAGGCCCCTTTGGCACCTTCATGCTATATGACCACGACAAGCCATCGGCAGTGCACTTGATCTCAGCTGGAAGCGGCGTCGCACCAGTCATGGGGCTGCTGCGGGACCTGACCGCGCGCAAACTCGAAGTACCCATCAGATGGATTTCATCAAACAAAACACCAGCTGACATCTGTTACCGCGAGGAAATTCACCGAATTGCAGCAGCGAATCCGAATGTCTCTATCTTTGAGACCATCACCCGACCTGATGGAACCGAATGGGGTGGGCACACAGGAAGACTAACCGTAGATACACTGCGCGAGTGGTGCGTCGATATTTCCACATCACTCTTCTTCATCTGCGGACCACCGGAATTCGTCGACGCAGTCATTGCGGAACTTCGCGCGCTTGGCATTGAAGCCAAACAGATACGCAAAGAGAAGTATGATTAAAGCAATGTTTAAATATTGACTCATGGGAATGCCACTGATGCGATCCGCACTCTTTGGCATTCTGCTCCTGCTTCCTTTTGCCTTTGCGCAAAGCATCACTATCCTCACGCCGATCGAAGGCATGACCATCACACAGGATCCCACCAGCCAATTCAGCACCTTGGCTGTTGAATGGCAGATGAGCGGCGATGCCACAGCATCATTTAGCCTTGATGGACAACCCCCTGTCTTGCGCTTCTCTGTCGAACCGGTCGTCTTCTTTGTCACACCGGGAGGGCACCAACTCATCGCACAACTTGTCCGGCCTGACGGCACACCAATCGAAGGAAGCCGCGTCACACGATCATTCACCGTCACGACAACTCCGGCAATATCACAACCGCCTTTTGTAGAACCCGCATATCCAGGAGCTGAATATGTAACAGCGCCAATCCCTACCTACGAAGCACCCCCATCTCCATACGCCGCACCCACCTACCCTGGAGCTGACTATGTCGCCAGACCCACCGAAGCAAATGTCCCTGCAGAGGCGCTTCCCATACAGGCACCTATCAGATGGGATCCAAAACTCATCGCAGGAATCGCATCAGCACTCATCGTCCTTATCCTCGGTTCAGTCCTCATCGTGATCCGAGGCAAAAAAGGAGAAGCGCCCGGCGGCATCGACGCACAGACCTACCACCAAGTCGTCGCATACCTTAAAGCATACCAATCTTACTATCCACCCAACACACTTGCTGCAGAACTCACCAAAAGCGGATACAACCAAGAAACCATCACCGCGGCGCTTTTGGAAGCACAGACCACGCTACAATCCCCACAACCATCTGTCCAACGCCAATCTTAAAAGTCATGGCGTCACTGCAAAACAATGCGCTTTTTGGAACTATGCAATGTCCTGCAAGCAATTGAGAAGACCTCATCACAACTCGCAATGCAGGACGCACTCGCACGCTTCCTTGCCAGGGCCCCTGCGACAGACATTGGAATGGTGTGCCACATCATCCTTGGCGAAATCGCCTCGGAATTCGAAGATGTCAATCTAGGAATAGCTGAAAAGACACTCATACCAGCCATCGCACATGCCGCTCTCACTGAAGAGAAGGCCATCGCAGGAATGTTCAAGAAGAAAGGCGACATCGGCCTTGTCGCAGCAGATCGCATTGATTCGAAGGGATCACTATCGATTCGAGAAGTCTTTGACACACTGCACACGATCGCAAACACCACTGGAAGCGGAAGCCAAGCAGAGAAAACCAAAAAACTAGAATCCCTGCTTAGGAAATGTTCACCAATCGAAGCACGGTACCTTTGCAGATTAGTTGTCGGCAATCTGCGCCTTGGCGCAGGCACGATGACGACCCTTTCTGCACTTGCAATCGCGTATGGCGGTGGGAAAGATGGGAAGTTTGACTTAGAAGCAGCATACAATATTTGTCCGGACATCGGCATCATCGCAGAAACACTTGCACGCAAAGGACTCAAGGGCATTCGCAACATTGGCGTTGTTGTCGGAAGACCAGTACGCTCAATGCTTGCACAACGCGTCAGCGACATCTCCGAGATAACCGCTCGGATGAAGACCATTGTCTGCGAAGAAAAATATGATGGTGAGAGGGTGCAAGTCCATAAACGCGGCGAACGCATCTGGCTCTTCTCCAGAAGAATGGAGGATATTACCAACCAGTATCCAGACATCGTTGAGGCAGTTCGCACACAGATACGCGGCAAGAGCTTTGTCATCGAAGGCGAAGCAGTCGCTGTGGACTCCAAAGGCAATCTCCTGCCATTCCAACATGTGATGCAACGCCGCCGTAAACACGATGTTGCCGCGTATGCTGCCAAGATACCTGTATGCCTCTTTGTCTTTGATTGCTTGTCCTATAACGGGAACACATTGATCGGAGCGGATCTCTTGGTCCGTCGCAAGCAACTTGAGAAGACAGTTAAGGAATCGTCACGACTCAAGCTCGCGAAACAACTCGTCACAACCGGCCTTTCGGATGTGGAAGAATTCTTCAATGTCTCGATCGAACATGGCAGCGAAGGCATCATGGCCAAAAAAGGCGACCCCGGATCAGCGTATCAAGCAGGCACCAGGGGCTGGAACTGGATCAAATGGAAACGCGAATACGCACATAATCTACGGGATACCTTTGATGTGGTAATCGTAGGCGCGTATCGTGGACGCGGCAAGAGAGCAGGAGGATACGGGGCGCTCCTGTGCGCTGTGTACAATGAGCACGAGGATCGCTATGAGACCCTTTGCAAACTCGGCAGTGGATTTACTGACGCTGATCTTGTGGCGCTTCCGAAAAGACTGGATCGATACATGTCACTAATCCAACCCAAGAACGTGGTCTGCACACCTGCAATGAAACCGGACGTATGGTTTTCGCCCAAAGTTGTGTGCGAGATTGTGGGCGCTGAACTCACCAACTCCCCAATCCACACAGCTTCTGCATCCGACGGAATAGGCCTTGCCCTACGCTTCCCACGCCTCATGCGCTTTCGCAATGACAAAGACGCCTCCCAAGCCACCACTACTGACGAGCTGCGTGCCATGGTTAAGAAACGCTTCCACTAAATATTTATAGCCAGTTGATTAAATATATAAACAATAAATATGACACGACATATCGGATGCATCCTCGCCATCAAAGAAGGCATTGGATTCAAATATCTTTTGTTACACAATCCTGATGGCAGCTGGGGATTTGTGCATGGACCACCAAAGGTAAAAGAAGGTGAAGAACAAACTGCTGTGCGGGAGATTTTTTCACAAACATCCAAAACAACAGATGCCTATGATTTTGTTCCAGGATTCAAAAACGAAAGCCTGTGGTATGAAAAAGCGGGCAAACCCCGTTTTGAACCCTCAATCACAAAACAATCAAGCCCCCTTGCAAACCCCCAACAACACCAAGCAACATACTATTTGGCACTTTGCAGAGATAAGGAAGTAACACTATCTGAATATACTGGATACCGATGGCTGCCATTTGACACCTGCCTTCGACACCTCTCAAAACCCGATGCCGACCTTTTGTTGAAAGCCAGCCAGTTTTTGGGAAGTAAAGTCGTCAAGATAAAAAGAGGGGCCCTGTCCCTCTTTTAAACGCGCACAGCCTCTTTGCTGGGATTTAAAAGGGGGTTTTACCCCCTTTTTCCCATGAAAAACACCGAAGTCGCCAAAATCCTCTATGAAATTGCAGACATCCTTGAATTACAGAATGTTGAATTCAAACCACGCGCGTATCGCAAGGCAGCGCAGAACATCGAATCCCTTGGCCAAGACATCGAAGAGATCGACCGTAAGGGCAAACTCCTCGACATTCCCGGCGTCGGCAAAAGCATTGCAGAGAAAATCCACGAGTACCTTTCCACAGGAAAGGTAAAGGAACTCGCGCACTTGCGCAAGGAGACTCCCATCAAGGTTGAAGAACTCTTTTCCATCGAAGGCCTGGGGCCTAAACGCGTCAAACAATTATATGAATCACTCAAAATCAAGAACGTCTCTGAACTTGAGAAAGCGGCCAGATCAGGGAAAATCCGAAAATTGAAAGGATTTGGCGAACGCGAAGAATTCAACATCATCAGGGCAATTGAGTTCTCACGCAGTCATCAGGGCAGAATGCTCCTTGGCGTTGCAGAACCCATTGCACAAGGCATCGTCGCCGACCTTAAGAAACGATTTTTGGACATTATATCCATCATCCCTGCAGGCAGCCTTCGCCGAGGCAAGGAAACTGTTGGAGATGTAGACATCCTGGTCACAGCAACCAAAAGCAAACCCATTATGGACTACTTTACCACGATGCCTGACGTGAAAACCGTGCTTGCCACAGGCCCCAAGAAAAGCACCATCCTCCTTACCAATGGCCTTCAAGCCGACCTGCGCATCATCGAACCGCAGAGCTGGGGCGCTGCTCTTATGTACTTTACCGGATCAAAGAACCACAACATCGCGCTACGCAAACTTGCGATTTCCAAGAAGTGGAAACTCTCGGAATACGGACTCTTTGATGCCAAAGGCAAGAGCCTTGCTGGCAAGACCGAAGAGGGGGTCTATCGCAAGCTTGGCATACGCTACATCGAACCAGAACTGCGTGAGGATGCCGGAGAAATCGAACTTGCGCAATCCGAGAATCTACCCGATCTTGTGACCATCAAGGATATCATCGGTGACTTTCACTGCCACTCGACGTGGAGCGACGGCACAGCCTCAATCGGCGAGATGGCAAAAGCAGCCATGGACGCTGGACGCAAGTATATAGTAATGACAGATCACACAGGCGTCCTCAAAATCGCCGGCGGACTCGAACCCAAGGACTTTGAAAAACAATGGAAAGAAATCGACACTCTCAATAGACAATCCTCCAAGAAAGGTTTCACGATATTCAAAGGATGCGAAGTCAACATTATGGAAGACGGCAAACCAGACTTGCCTGACGCGACCCTTAAGAAGATGGACGTCGTTGTAGGCAGCATTCACCACGGATTCAAGAACCCATCAACAACGATGACCAGGAGAATTCGGATGGCAATGGAGAATCCCCATATTGATATCATCGGACACCTCTCTGGACGCATCATCAACAAACGAGAACCCTACGCCTATGACTTTGACGAATTGCTTGATGTTGCGAAATCAACCGAGACCGTGCTTGAGATCAACAGCTTTCCTGATCGATTGGATTTGAAGGATTCAGATGTGCGCGAAGCAATCAAACGTGGCGTGACATTATCCATTGACACGGATTCGCACGCGGTTGAACATTTCTTAAATATCCGGTATGGCCTCTCCACAGCCCGACGAGGATGGGTGACCCGCAACGATATCATCAACTGGATGAGCGCGGAGAAGGTTAAAGACTACTTCTCAAAGTGAAGACTGAACGATTACCACCATCCGGCAAACACATAAATAGGAGCTTACCAAAGGACTCTTATGACCTACATCGACGAAGTCAAAGCCAATGTGCCAGAACGCATCAAAATCTACCCAGAATACAAAGTGCTTCTTGAGTTAATCCAAGCGCACAACATCACAAGCAAGGACGATTTTGAGGCGTACATGAAGGTCAGAAACAAACAACTGCAGGACTTCATTGACCGCAATAAAGAGAGACCAACGGTCGTCTCGCAATCACGGGCCAAAGCCCAGGAAATCGACCTACACAAAAGAATTAAACTCTCATTCTGGAGATACCTGTGAAAAGAGGGGAGACCCCCTCTTTTAAACTCACCCATGGCAAAACATGAGAAGAAATGTTTAGCTTCCGGGCATCAGCGAGGAAGACTACACATTTCTGTCGGCAAGAAACGCATCAACGCACGAGTCTGCGATACCTTCTGGACGCAGAACATCGGACTGATGTTTCGCCGAGGAGAGAACGCACTCCTGTCGTTTGGATCGCCTGTGCGGTACCGCATCCACGGCTGGTTTTGCGCACCACTACAATTGCTGTATTTGGATGAACGCCTTCGGATTATAGAACTGGGAGAACTTCGATTGTTTGGCACGCATCGTGCACAGAAACCCTACTGGCACGTCCTAGAACTATCAGACCAGATACCTGCAAAGATTGGGGAGCGACTTAGGGTCTAGCAACAGTTCCGCTGTTCATTGGAATCCTTTGGTTTGTCCTTATCAGGGTGCTTCCAATCACGCGGCTGACGCATATCATTACTCTTAACAGCATCACCATACGCCTGGAAATGCTTAACTGTTGTCTCGGCATTCTTATTAAAATCCGCAAGATCATCACCTGCAATCATCTGCTCAGCCATCTTTGAGGCCTCTGTAGCATCACGAGCCTTGCCTTGACGAAGAAGCTCCTGGGAGAGCGCATTAATCTTTTGAATCTGTTCAATGAAGTTTGCCATGAAAAAGTGGAGGATGCCAATCTATTTAATCATTTCTATAACGCGGGAAGTAAGTGATTTATACAAACGAGAACTTTGAAAAACTCGCCTTCGGCTCATTTTTTCAAAGTTCTCTCCATTATATAACCAAAGGGGATCTTGACAATCCTCCCAATAAACATAAGAACTCCCTCCTTTATCCACATTAATATGTTCGGAAAATTCAAAGAAGCAATGCATGTCAAAGAAGATTTGGACGCTTTACGCACAGAACTTGCGGAACACAAAAAGCTCGTGACTGAATTGTCTTCTGAATACAAAAAACAAATCACCGAACTATCCAAGAAAAACAAGGACCAGGAAGACCTCATTATTGGACTCACCAAAGACCTGACCATGTTCCGCAAGGATCTCTCCTCTGAAATCAACTCATTCCAAGCAATCTCCAAAGGCGTGCAAAAACAAATCCTTGAGAAATTCGAAAAAGAGCTGACGAACCAATTCTTGAAATATGGCAAGGAACTTGAAATGGACAAGAACGCCTACATAAAGATCAAAACCGACGTGGAAACTGCCGCGAAATCACTTGCATCACTCAATGCCAACGTGGCCAGGATCGCAGAGGTCGCAGGCGCGATCCGCAAAGAAGACTTCGAACTCACACAACACCACAAGATGCTACTCTCTGCTGACAAAGAAAAAGTGGAATTGTTAGCAAAGATCGACTCGCTTGAACGACTCATGGCAGCGATGCAAAAAGGACGAGGAGAAGCACGACGAAAGGCGCCCTACGCCTAAAAACGTTTAATGACCCTCACTTCGTTCAGGTCTTAAGCGTTTTTTTTTGAAGCGACTTATAGGCCAACTGTCCATAGCGCAAACGCCGCAGAAAACACTGCCTCAACAATGGCCAAGAACACAAACAAGTCCTTTTTTCCAAGGAACGCCGACAAGCCCATTCCCATCAGGTTGAAAATGATTAATACCAGTAATACCGTTTCCATTATCATTTGAGCAACACCTTCTCGAGTATAGCCGCAAGGAGCGACACCGTGCCAAGAACGACTGATCCAACCCAGATCAGCACTGAATTGCTAAACATGAACCCAAATCCGATAAATGTAACAAAAATGCGCCGTTTGTGTATACGCTCGCTTATCTCAAGCTCGGCTTGAGATTCCACAAACTCGCTAATTGTATGTTCTTGTTACTGCG
>JACQSU010000086.1 GCA_016211165.1 Candidatus Woesearchaeota archaeon
ATTCTACACTATATAAACATATCCTGCATGGGTTTAAAAGGGTGCAACAGCCCCCTTTTCTATGATTCTCATCCGCTACGACGAAATCTGGCTCAAAGGACAGAACCAAATCCATTTTCTTCATGCACTGCGAAAAAGCATCCAGCACTTCTTTGTCAAAAAAGGCCACCCCAAACCACCTATCACCACACCGCACGGACGCCTAATCGTCGAAACAGACCTTGAACCTTACTGGGTCAAGAACATCTTTGGCATTTCGTCCTACTCATTTGCCACTAGGGTACCTCTGGACCTTGAGACGATCAAGGAAACATCGCTTGCCCTGTATTCGCGGTGCGGCATTGGACCCTTTCGCGTCACATGTCAGCGCCTTGACAAACGATTCCCCCACACAAGCCAAGAGATCGAGAAGACCATCGGCGCGCAGATCGTGCAAACGATGCGGCATGATGTGAATCTTACACACTACACCACGGAACTATCCGTCGAGCTCATCAATGGATGGGCGTACATCTTCATTGGCCGCATACAAGGCCATGGGGGCTATCCTGTTGGAACACAGGGCAAGGCGCTCTTGCTTGTTGATACTACCGACGATCTCCTGGCCGGCATCCTCATGATGAAACGCGGATGCAATCTCCTGGTGCACAATCCATTAAAAAAGGACCTAGGCCAGCTTGCACGATACCACGCAACCGAACCAGGAATTCTACCTGAACTTAGTGATGAGGCAATCACAAGGTACAATCTCCTTGCGTGCGTGAACACATCAGGCACTGGCTTTGGAGGTCTTGTGAGACTCAATCCCCTCGCAGGCTTTACCTTAGAAGAACTTGAGGGGCTCCGGGCCACATTTCTTTCAGAGAGCTTTTAATAACCCCCGCCACGCTCGAGTTTTCTAGAAACCATGCAAGAAACTATGATCATTGGGGCCGACGATTATCTGCGAGGCGTCACACTCGAATCATTCTCAACAGATGACACTGTCTTTGTTACACAGTTTGAGCAACGCATCAAGGACACTATCAGCACATTCGGGATCCTTGATGGTAAAGAGAATATCGTCGTTGCCGCGAGCGGGGGAAAGGACTCAACCGTGGTGATGTATATCCTCAAGAACTTAGGTTATCACATACGCGCACTGACTGTAGACACCCACATTGGATGTTATACTGAACAGAATCTTAAGAATGTGATCAAGTTTTGTGAATCCATTAATGTGCCACTTGTAGCAAAGGACTTCAACACAGAATTTGGCTATGGCGTATGTTATTTGAGAGATACCCTTGCTGAAAAAGGCCTCAATGTGAAAAGCTGCACTGTCTGCGGGGTTCCCCGACGCTACTTAATCAACAAGTACACACGCGAAATGGGTGCTGATGTTGTCATCACAGGACACAATCTTGATGATGAATGCCAAGCCATCCTCATGAACTACTTTCGAAATACATTACAACTCTCTGCTCGCCTCGGACCAGTTCCTGGAGTCATTAGAGATCCCCGGTTTATCCCACGGGCAAAACCACTCTACTTTTTGTCAAATACTGAGATTGAGAGGTATTCGAAACTCAAAGGATTCCAGGTAGCATACGGCCACTGCCCATGCTCGACAGATGCATATCGAAGACACATCAAGGACTGGCTTCATGCAATGTCTCTTAAGCACCCTCGCTTCAAACATCGCATCATCACACACTTCTTGGCGAACCTACCTGCACTGCGCCACAAGTATCGCAGTGATGCATCACCTGGCGAGTGTTTGTCCTGTGGAGAACCGACAAGCGCCGAACTTTGCAAAACATGCTCCATTATGCAACTGGCAAGCTCTCCGACCCAAACCATATAAAGCGTAATCGATAAGACCACCTATGCACATCGACATTATCATTCCAGATCGCAACGAACATGAACTCATCGAGATGGCCAAGCGACTTGACTGGGATGCATTGTGTCTTGTCTATGAGAAACGAGCAGATGCCGACCACATCAAGGGCTTGAAATCCCCACTTCCGCTGATCTTTGCAAGCCATATAGAAAAGAACGCTTCGTTGCGTCTCATGCGTGGCACAGGAGAAGATCGAACATCACTTGAACGAGGAGGATTTGATCTTTACTACGGCATGGAAGAAACTGCGCGACACGATCGTCTCCACCACCGCGAAGGCGGGCTCAATCACGTGCTATGCAAGCTGATGCACAAACACGGCATTGTCTACGGCATTAACTTTGACAGCGTCCTTAACGCTGAAGCAACCAAGCGCGCAATCCTCATAGGCAGGATGCGACAGAACTTCAAACTCTGCGCTGATGCTGACGTGCCCATCGTCGTTGCTTCCTTTGCCACAACACCATACCAGATGCGAACACCCCACGATTTGCGGGCAACGATGCTCTCATTCGGGATGAATACTGCGCAGGCCAAGGAGTCGATACTTCATCTGGGAATCAGACTCGCCAACCACCTTAAATAGTTTGAAGACACTTCCCACTTGATGGAGATTGTTACATTTGAAATCGACACGCGGACATACCCACTCTTTATCATACGCGCCGCAGCGTATGCATTTCTTGATCAAACAACAACCATTCTGTCTATTGCATCCGAGAACAACATACGATGCCAACTCATCAGAAAAGAGGGCAGGCCCCCTTTTGAACCCCCAAAAGAGGGGGACACCCCATTTTTAAGCCCTGATATACTCAAACAGGCATTCATTGATGAACTCACAACGCAGGCCCACTACTTCTCGCAACTTGAACACACCAAGCACATCACCGGCCCGCTCATCTTGGCAGCCTTGGGAGGACGATAATGCTCCAAACAGATCCTCTGCGGCTCGAACTGGATCATCGCATCTATCCACAACACAAGATCGCTCCTGTGCTCAATGACCTTGGCCTGCGACCAACAGAACAAACAGACACAGCAACAGTCATCGAATCAGACATCTCCAAACTCCTCCATATCGTCGACCATCTCACTATCCAAAACCGCTCACCATGATCCTCCCATACCAGACCCGAACCATCACAGGAAAAAACCTTGTGACAACACGACTTGGAACATGGATCATCCTCACAAACGAAGAACTTTCTCAACTGTGCACAAATACCTTAGAAGACCCTCTCCGAGAACGCCTCACATTAACCGACATCATCATCACGGAAGAGAACCGAGATCGCGTCCTATCCAATTTCCGCAGACTCAATGCAAATCTTGGAGCAGCACCAAGCCTGCACATCATCTGCGTCACAGACCGTTGCAACCACAACTGCACCTACTGTCACGCATCAAGCCCAGAAGCAACAGGAGTTGATATGAGTATTGCGACAGCGAACAAAGTTCTTGATGTGATATTCTCCAGCCCTGCCAAGCACTTGACTATCGAATTCCAAGGAGGCGAGACGATGATCAATTGGATGGTTGTAACCCACATCGTCACTCAAGCAAGACGCAGGGAAGCAACAAGCGGCAAACACATCAGTCTTGTCATCGTAAGCAATCTCTCACTCATCGACAACGCCAAACTCGAATTCTTATCAATACATCAAGTGGCAATCACGACAAGCCTTGATGGCCCTGCATCTGTGCACGATGCCAACAGACCATTCCTTGGCGGTGGCCGCAGCACGCACAAGAGTGTCATGCGCGGGATTGAACTTATACAAAACCACTATAAGAAGCAAGGAAAACCAGCACCTCTTAGCGCATTGTGCACAACGACCCGGGCGTCACTCGCGCACGGCCCTGCGATTGTCGATGAGTATGCACGCTTAGGGTTTGAGATCATCCACCTACGCCCTGTCAATCCAGTTGGCATCGCCAAAAAACGATGGGATCTTGTAGGCTACACTGCCGATGAGTTTATTGCGTTTTGGAAGACTGCGATGGACCACATCCTTAAGCTGAATCGATCCGGCATACGCATCATCGAGCGGCAGGCCTTTATGATGCTGCAAAAAATACTTGCATTCCGCGATCCGATGTACCTAGGCCTGATGAACCCCAGCGGAGCAGGACGCTGTGTTCTCACGTATAACTATGATGGCAAGGTCTACGCAAGCGATGAGGCGCGGATGATTGGAGAAGACATCTTCTGCCTTGGCAGTGTCGATCTCGGATACGAGAAACTTGCGCGCGATCCGATCGTGGCTGGGCTTGTGCAGGCGTCCATCTTGGACAATACCTGTGGCTCGTGTCCATATATTCCCTGGTGCGGCATTGACCCTGTGCTCACCTATGCCGCATACGGCAGCATCATCCCACAGATCCCCCTGCATCGGATGCACCAGATCCACCAGGCGCAGTTTGACTATCTTATTGAGCAGATACTTACACACCCGGACCCATTTTCGGCATTCTATTTGTGGCTGCCAAACTTGGACATGACCCTCACAAGGGCCCGACTCGGAGATCGCATCCTTGCGCTGGATATGCGGTAAACCCCACCGCTACCCAGATATAGACGCGTACGATCCCAGTGTCCATGGAACTAGCATGGATCATGAGTGTCATCGCATGGGTCACCATCGCGACGCTTGCCGCATACAAGGACCATCGAACATCTCGAATTCCCAATACTCTTAACGCAACAGCCTTGGCAGTCAGTCTGATGATTCTTGCCGTGATCAAGTCATCGACGCAAACCATCCTTATCAACACAACAGCAACGATAGGCGCCTCACTTGTGCTGTGGAACCAGGGATGGTGGCGCGGGGGAGACGCCAAACTCTTCATCGCACTGGGCATCGCCACACCCGCACTCATCACGCACGCAATCTACCCAACTTATCCATCCTTGAATCTCCTTGCACCAACCCTCATCCTTCCTGCTATCTTGATGAGCATCAACGCCGTGCGCAAAAGCACATGGGCACACCACACAAGCAGCCTTCATGGCACTATTATGAAGCTCCCACGCTACATCCCCACCCTATTTAGTGCAAGTTGGCTCCTTAGCATCGGCTCGGAACTGATTGGCATCCCTCTCACCTCGCTTGCAACAATCACTATCACATTCGCCGCACTCGAACTCACACTGCCTAACATACCCTGGCCAATTATCCTCTCGCTTTCCTTGCTAAGACTTCTTATTGACTCCGCATACCAAAGCACCTCGTTCTTTCTTGCATCCATGCTCATTGTTACTATCTATATCACCGCCACATACCTTGGATTACTTGCCGCTGACTTGCATAGCAGACATATTCTCGCAGTACGCCTACAACCTGGCATGCGCATCACAGCAGCAACTCTTCCCTCTCACCTGCGTCAGTATAGCGATACTGTCGACATCACATCCGATAACATCGGCAGCATTCAATCACATGTGAAAGACCTTCGTATCCTAGACCAATTCACCCTTGGACCATACTTCCTTCTTAGTCAATTTATCATACTCATAGCCGAAATAGTTTTATAGACAGACCAAGAGCAAATCTTTATGATTGGAACGCATCACCTGCTTGACCTGTACAGCGTTGATTCCCACAGCCTTACGGATCTTGAGCTCATACGCGATGCCTTGCGTGGAGCCTGTGCCGCAGGTCACTTCACAACGCTTTCCGAACACATTCACACATTCCCAGAGGGGGGAATAACAGCCATCCTCTTGCTTGCGGAATCCCACATCAGCATCCACACGTACCCAGAACACCGATATGCAGCAATCGACTTGTTTAGCTGCGGAGCACAGGCGCGCCCAGAAGCTGCCATCCAACACCTCATCACCGCCCTTGCACCAGCGCATCATACTCGCAGTGTGAGCACGCGAGGAGAAGGGATCTGCGCGCGGCCGTTGCCGGCTCATATCTACAACTCTTGATATCACTTACCAGCAACAGGAGGGGGCGGGCACGGACCGCCCTGAATAATTTGGTGGCAATGAATCCCACAATGGTTACCGTCACCTGTCTCAATACTCAAACTATTCGCGTGGCACGCAGAATTACACGCAGGTGAGCACGAACACTGTGCTAATGTGGGAATCGCTGATGAGGCAAGACCAAGCGCAATCAGCGCACCAGCCTTCACAACATCGGCCTTGGTCATCCGCCCATTTTCATCTTCAATAAAGAGCGAGACCTTGCGAGCAACTTTTGGCAAAAGTTTCTCATTCATACACACGCGCCTCCTCGGCAATCGAACGGCATATGGCACTCTTGATCAGAGGGCACGCTTGCGGATTCTTGGTCACTGTCACTGTACAGGCCATCATATCAGTCACATCTGAGATATAAGCACACAAGGATTCCTCATTAGCACGCAGAGCTTGCACCCAGTGCACGTGACCCTTGCAAACCTCTTGATCAGAAAGTTGTGGGTAGCGGCTGCACAGGGACGAATCATCCATGATGATGGCTTGACATTCAATAGCCTCCTCACCATAAGGACACAATGATGTTTGATTCCGCTCTACAGCGTTGCATACGGCAGCGTATTCTGGATCAATGATATCCTCACAAGAACCAGTCCCATCGATCATTCGAACCATAACAGAGAGTGCCTTGCAATCTTCCGCAGACGGATGCGCATCACACGCAGAAGAATTCGCGCTAGCCAAGGCTACACACAATGCATCAAGATTGCTCTTCTCCACGCACTGAGCAGTTCGTTGTTCTATCACCTCGGTTACCGGAACCTTAGAAGA
Organism: Candidatus Woesearchaeota archaeon; assembly: GCA_016211165.1. Lineage (GTDB taxonomy): Archaea > Nanobdellota > Nanobdellia > Woesearchaeales > JAGWAF01 > JACQSU01. The sequence continues at coordinate 6,651 of JACQSU010000086.1, forward strand.
CCATACTGAAATGCCGACGACAATAACAAATCCAACGACGATGAACACCCAGTGTCTCATAGGCCAAAATCCGCAGACGCGGACACCTCGGATTTCTTTCTTGTTTTTGTCACGCCGCCCGCTCTCGTGAACGGTTCTTGACATATTCCCTCCTGTCTTAGGGTATAAAACCGTTTCGACAATCGACGACGTGCACAATCTTGCCAGATGTCGTGCGATGAACCAGTCCACCCATAACAATGCTCACATCAACACCATGCACTGTCGCGATCCTTTCTCGCAACTGCGCAACCTGCGCAGGCGTGGCATGCGCAACGCACACCACAACCTCATCGTGCACACCATCGGCTGCATGTCTTAACTCCAAGGAGAATTCAGGATGACCTATCGCGCTCTCGACTAGCGCCGCAAGCGAATCCTTGGAGCAGACATCTCCCCAAATCTTGATCTGATCATCTGAACGTCCCAGTATCTTGATCAACCGCACAGAACCCTCTGATCGCAACTCGACCCGATCACCAATCAAATACCTCACTATGGGCATCGACTCATTCATCAGATCCGTGATGAGCAGGTCCCCCACACCCTCTTTGCTAATCCTGCCGTTGTCATCCCTCACTTCAAGGACGAGGGAACCTCCAAGGACATGAAACCACCCGTCATCAGCCTGCGATGCGACGATGCCGACCTCGGTCGCAGCATAAAACATCCGAACCCTGGCCGTCGGCACCTTGGAAGAAAAGAACTGCATACATTCCCTTGTCACTTTTCCGCCTGTGAGCATAATGAGACGCAATGAGGGCAGGGCATCCACATGCTTAAGAATCTCAAACACGTGCGAGACAAATCCCACAAGCACTGACACGCCAGCAGACTCAAGCTTAAAACACAGCAGATCCATATTATGCTCTGTAAGCACACCGCAATGAATGATCATCGCAGGAAGCAAACGATCAAAACCCACATCAAGAATCACGTTATCCAGAAGACTCCCCACAACATCATCTGCCTTGATTTCCTCCAAGAAGAGTCTGGATCCCTGCGCAATCTGACTCTCCACAGCTTTGCTTGATAGAAAAATCAACTTATGAGCCCCCTCTGATCCCGACGTGTTGAGCACATAACGCGGACGGACAGGACAGTCAGTAATTGACCACGATGCGAGGTGCTCCCTTGTCACAATAGGTATGTCCCCGGATCCATGCCAGGATCTATACTTCGGATGCGCACGCCATTTGCAGGAGATATCCACAACATCGGCCATCATAGACCACCCAAGCGCCTCCTTCGCACATATCTTATCTCGCGAATGAAATCGCGATCCGCCGTGAACCGTAGCGGCTCATCAGCATTGTAGATAGCGTCCTCAACCTTCCCTGTTACAAGAGGATGCGCGAACTCCGTCGACAAGAGATGCAAGACCAACTCCTTACGACCAAGCGCTGCCAAAAGCCATTGATCATTCTGACCGACCGTTATATAGTCCTTGGCAGCAGCTTCTAACGAAGACAAGTCTGGATACTTCTCACGCAAAGCCTTTGGCACATCATTCCGACTCGTAACACCCTTTTCCTTGAGCACAAGCCCCATTGCAAATGCCGATTCAATCGCCTCCCCTTCTATTATCCAGGCAGGGTTGCGCGGGGTAAACGCGCAAAACACGTGCTTGCCAGGACGTTGACCAATCGCTTCTACAGAACGTGAGAGAAAGAGACGGAATCCTGCACCGGTATAGGGAGGATCAAAACAGCACACATCCACCATACCTATAAGATCCTGCGGCAAGGGATCGCGCAAGTCATGCACACGCGCACGCACGGGGAGACGATGTGTCGCTGCGACTTCATTGATACGAGACACCACACGTGGATCAATATCAAGCACGACAATGTCATCAAACACTCCCTGCGCCGCGAGCAGCAGCGAGAGAAAATCATCATCACCAAGAACCAACACCTTTCGCTGCCCCCGAGCGGCCTTTGCAATGTACGCGGCCCTTACCTTTAGATCCTCTTCACACACCCGAAGCTGCGCAAAAGAGCGATCCTCAACACAACGCATGTCTGACACATCGATACGCACGGCCTGCGGAGTCCAGTGATGCATGGCATAGAACCTGCCTGCGTCCTCATGGACTATACGATGTTCCATAAACATCCGCAACACCCGCGCGACAAGTAAAATTGCCATACCAACATCCTGCGCAATAGACCACACATCCTTGCCATCACAACAATCAAAAATATCAAGCACATCCTCTGCGCACAATTCCACGGCGCAATGATTCGTCAATTGTCCGGCAACATGCTCGGCTACATCCTTAAGCAGATTCACTGGCCGAAGCTCTTCATCACGGATTGAAGCAATTGCTCCCTTGCACACATCCTTCTTTGCGCAGACATGGCATCGGGGCCGTTGTGACCGAGCCTGTGCAACAAGCAATCCAGCATCGTGCTGCTCAAGATCCCCGAGCAGACATAACGGAATATTATCTGCAAGAATAACACCTGGAAACAGCGCCATCACAAGCCGCGTCTGCGCAGCAGCAGCATCCACAGGAATATACTCATGTTCTGCTACCGGGACCACCTGTGACTGCGCACCTGGATAGAACAAGATGATCCTCTCAATCCCCTGGTTCCTTGCCTTGCGAACCATCGAATTGAGACGATACACACTTGATGCTACCAAGGGAATGATCAGCACATCAGCAGGGGATATATGCGCCGCTTCCTCTGTTAGCACAGTATCAACTAAGACACCCACTGTCACATTCGTTGAGCGCGACACCTTTGAAGGATGCGATGTAATCACGAACGTCTTCTTATCCCTGCTGCAGATAAGCTCCTGGATGGTATCCCATTGCGGATGATCTGTTGGCTCGGCACCAGCGATGAGCACCAAACCTTGCATACCGGAGATCCCATCCCTAATCTGATCAAGCCCCACAAACACATCACCATCACGCAACCTACAGAACACAGCCTCCATTATCGTGAGGTTGCGCCATGATATAAATGCTTTTTGAACTTCCTCACTTCGTTCGGAAGTTAAACCTTTTTATAGCTACAAAAACAGGAGGATGTTTGAAAAAGTCGGTCTATGGCCACATTTTTTCAACATCCTAAGAGGAGTGTATTATGCAACAATCCATTGCTGTGATCACAATTATCCTGGTGCTCATCCTTGTTGCGTCCCCAACATTTGCACAAAGCGGCGTTCTCAAACTCCTCTTTCCTGACCAAACCACGGAAGCCATCGTCACAGACGAATGCGCAGGCACAGGCAAATGCTGCATCCCCACAGCCATCGCAGACAAGGTCTGCACAAGCGAAGGCACGTACATCCTCAACTTCAAATACACAGGAGACGTACAGAGCGCAGGCGAAGTCCTCAAAAACGCCCACGCCGTCAACTGGGATACGGAGCAATACTGCAAAGGCACGGAGAGCACGGATGTGCTATGCTTCCAAAACAAAAGCGTAAACTTCTCATCTGTATCAGGGAAGTGCTGCGGAGCACGCCCCAGCAGGGACTGCGGACTGCGCAGCGGCACAGAAGTCTGCGTCAACCCCACCAAAGAACCAGAACACTGGGAACTCATGCACCTTGCAGAAAACCACGGAGATATCATCGATGTCGACTGCGCGCAAACACAACTCGTAAGCGATGGAACTGAATTCTACGGATGTGGACTCTACCAAGGCATCGCGACACAGCATCCCACGTTCGATCTTTTGGAAGTCACCAGAAGTGGCGTTGACCAATACCAAAAGCACGGCTACCTGTGCGCAGAACCAGACCCTGGAAACAACAACACCCACCCGGAAATCATCGAATGCCTCGGCGACGGACGATCATACAACCAAAAACAAGGAAACATCGGACAGATCGGAGAAGCACACCAACGCGGCGAACTCTTCTTTGCCCAACTTGGCCGCGACGATGTCATCCAAACCGGAGCCCTTGGCAACTTTAATGGCGCAAGCGGCAAACTCATTGTTAAACTCAACAACACCTGGGCAGGGTCAGAAGACCTTACCAGAGTCATCTTCTTTGCAGAAGCGGACCTTGACACATACATCTCCATAGAAAAAAGCAAGAACAAACTCACCTGCAATGCAGTCAATGGGGGAAGCAGTATCAAAACAACATTTGACATTAGCAGTCTTACACCATCACCGCAAAGCGGCATTATCCACACGATTATCCTCACGTGGAACACCAATGGCCAATTCATCTGCTCCTTTGATGGAGTATCACAAACCAAAACAGGATACAACGCCATCAATGTCAGAGAACTCTTTGTCAACACAGGACCCCGAGGAGCCCAAGGATCGCAATCACCCATGCGCGCGCGCATCTCAAAAGACGCGAATGCGCCCATACTCTACTGCACCAAGGATGCCCAATGGGTCAAGGACCTTGACACAAAGGACTCGATTACGTGCCGCGCTGCAGGCCTTCGCTGGACAGGAAGCAAGTGCTGCTCTGAAGACGAAGACCTGCCAGGCGAATCCTACAATGACAAAGACCCCCCAAACTACAATGACCAAGAAAGCGGCGCCTGCTTTAAATCCGCGCATGTCGCCAATGGATTCCTCGTCCCACAAACCAATGACACGGTCCTTGCGATCCTCGGAGAATTCTACGGATGTCAACTCAACGAGACCGCACCACACTTTCTTGCACTCACTGACACCCACACAGGAAAACCCCTTATCAATACCACCAATAGGTGCACACTCGCCTATAATGCAACACGAAATGTCAACGTGAACTACTACTGCTCATTCCGCAACAACTGGACACGCACGCTTAAACAGGATCAGTTGTTCCCACGAAGCGTCGCACCTGAAGTTCGCTCCGTCCTGAATCCCGCACAAAACCGCAGCGCCATCGACACAGAATGCTGCCCACAACAACAATGCTGGAGCGGCATTGCCTGCGTGAACGACCAACGAAACGACCCAAATCCTCGAAACACCATCAAAGGATTCCGCTGCATCGGAGGCAACTGGACCACGATGACACCAAAACACACCTTTGATGACCGTGTCTTCGGATTCTGCCCACGCAACGAACAATGCCTTGTCAACCCAAGCGCAAACGCATCTGCAAACGACCTACCACACGCCATTAGCTTTGCACATCCGGAACGAGGACCCATCTGCATCACTAATGGGCAATACATCCTTCAATCAATCACTCGTGGCGATGCCACGCAGAGCACATCAACATACTGCAACAATGGGTCATGGACCAGCAGAACCAATATCCTCGCATCATACCTTGCAAGCATCGGAGAAACCCAAGCACCCAACAACTACGCACTCTTCTGCGACCGATTCCGCAACACACTCAATTTCTTTGAATACCGAGCACTCCCGGACGCCAACTTTGTGTCGCACTACATGGACGCAACATGCACAGGGCCTGACAAAACACCAACCCCCTGCGTCAACGAATTCTGCGTCCTCAAATACGGAGACAAGGTCGCCTGGGGAACCACACTTAACAAACCCATCAACGACTCAAGAGAGGGATTTCTTAATGCCGTTGGAAAACCAGTCACGCACTGTGACAACGCACTGCAAGACGACGCACAATTCCACGCCTGCGGCGCAAACATGTGGCACAACAATGCCCTGGGAGCCATCATCCACCTTCCCACAGGAGCAGTGCCAGGCATCACAACTACCGAAGCCCTAACCGCCGGCGCAGCATACATCGAGGCGCGCATGCAAGCCATTGACACATTCATGGAATCCGCAACACTTGCAGACTTTCGAACCTTCATCCTAAGCACCCACATGTTCGAAAACCTCTATATCAACCGCGCAGGCCAAAAAGACCTTTTTGCGTTTTTGCAAACAAACAGAGTCAATGGCACACCCATCGACTACCTTGCCGCACGCTACATGGGAATCAATATCACCGACCCACGCGGCGTGTCGGGCTGCGACCTTATCAGAAACCGCATCACCGTCGATTTAGCCAAAGACTGCAAAACTGTGGGCACAACAAACACCTTTGTCGGCGTACAAACACCAGGAGAAGGAAACCTAAGAATTATATGGCAGGACTTCACAGCAAAACTACGCAAATAACATGACACAACCACAACCAGCAAGGAAACCATCAGTCGATGAGTACATCACCAATCTCAAAACCGGAGGATGGACCAATTCTGATGCGTTACGAAAAGCAATCAGCGAAGGATACGGTAATGAAATTATTACCACCATACGCAACGATCATGCGCACATAGTCACGCGCAACATCCTCATTGGCCTATGCATGCTCTTCGCTGCAATTCTCATAGGACTCACATTTACAAGACCAGGAACCCCTGCCTATGACCTCACCTACCAAGCCACCCAAACACTCAACCTTGCGCCATGCCTTGCCTTGCAAGACCCAGGAGAGAGAACCCACTGCATCGAATCGGTAAGCGCAGCAGCCCAACGGATCCTATCACACTCGCAAAGCGATTTACACGCACGAACCCTTGCAAGCACAGTCCTTGCAGCAACAACAGAACCCAACCGATGCGAGACACTAGAAGCAACACTTCGAACCACATGCACAGACCAGTCATCATATTGGCGCGCCATCATCAGCGGCGACACATCATCATGCTCGAGCCTTAGTGATACACCTGCGCGCACGGCGTGCGTCATCGAAACACTCCAACGACACGATCCAGCACAAGCAGCACAACTCGCCGCATCATACGAAGAAGCGCTCACCACTGCGCTCCAAGGCCGCAACCCCTCCTTATGCAACCAACTAGGCCAGAAGGATCTTGTGACGCAATGCACGATCGCAGCATCCTTTCAGCTCGCCACGACAACACAGGACCCCATCCACTGCCAATCGATCTCCGATGATACCATTCGAGCACAGTGCACAATGCTCACTTGATAGCGCCACGCTACACTTTTATATATCATCTGCACCATAATCGACCTGATGAAGACACCCCTGCTTTTCCGAATTCTGGTCGTCTTGTGCTTTCTTGCAGCCGTCTTCAACTCCCCTGGTTCTGCTACACCCAGCTCCGGATGCCAAATCCTTCATCGCAACCTCATACTCACCCACAACCTCACATCCAATGGCACCTGTTTTACCATCGGAGCAAACGGAGTGACGCTTGATTGCGCAGGGTTTACGATTCGCGGCAATGCAAGTGATGTGCTCATTAATATCTCGCGCAAACATGGTGTTATCGTCAAGAATTGCCGCTTTGCTAATGCGAGCATCAGTGTTCTTATGGAGGATGTGAATAACAGCCTTATCAATAACGTGACTCATGACACCATCCGATATCTTGGAACCATCACCCCGGACTGGAATAGAATCTCACGCAACACCACTATCGCCAACAGTGATAACTTCATCCTCTACAAACCGAACAATGGCGATGCCAGCAGTCTTGTCCTTGAGAACAACACCAATATGGGATTCCAACGGGCGACGTTTAGCTCTTTTAATAACAACACGATCATTAGAGCGGAGTCCCTACACGGAAACCTCGGAACCTCATCTCGTTTTACCAACAACCACATCAGCGGAATCCACACCACGTTTAGCAACTCCATGACATTTATCAACAACACCTTCACCAACACATCCTTGACAGGCATTGGACTCACTGGAGCGAGCGCAGACATCATTTTCATCAACAATGACGTACGAAATGTTCCCCGATTCTGGCACATCGGCGGGGGCGGATTCGCAGCCAATCATCGCATTATTGGCAACACATTCTATAATATCAGTCTTGCATTAGCCTACCCTGGCTACGGACCTGCGACAAACACCATCATCGTCAATAACAAATTCCTTAGCATCGGCACCGCCATCATCCTCAACAATGCCAGGCACAATGTCCACCTCCTCAATAATACCTTCAACGCCACCTACAGTGCGATTAACCTTGGCACCACTGCCCCTAATCACAACGCAGTCATTGCGAATAACACATTCAATACAACAGAATATGGAATACAATTCTTTGGTACGAGCAATAATACCCACATCCTGGGAAATACATGGCTTGCAGGAAGCACCGGCATTCTTTTGAGCAGCACAACACAAGGAGCAAGCGCCAACAACACCCTTATCAGAGGAAATACGTTTAGGACAACCACTACCCCTATTAGCCTCACCACGCTTGGAGCCAGCGGACAAAGCGCAGCAGTCCTTCGCATCATCGACACTCTGATGCTAAGCACGGGAAGCGGCATATCACTCACTGGAGCAGAAAGCCCTTACATCAACAACAATACAGCGAACGCAACAACTTCAACCACACCGACCATTGCGCTCTTCAACGCGACACAAGGCATAGTCTCCAATAACACCATTAACAACGCGAGGCATAGCGTCAGGCTCATCACTTCGCGGGCGACCCTCCAAGACAACCTACTGGTGGACACACCCCTTGGAGTTGTTATTAACGACACCGGCTGGCCAGCAGGAGAATACACCATTGACAACACCACATTCCTCACACCCCCACGAGAATCCATCCACATCAGCGACACACTCAATGTCACCATCACCGGCCCCCTGCCTGCAAATATCACCATCCAAAACAGCACCACAACACGCATCACCTTAACCAGCCCCCTCCACGCGCACACACGCCACCTCTCTGATATTATCAGCCTCACCAACAATCTCGCGTATCTAAACAGCACACTTGCACCTGAATGGAACACCAGCGCACGCATCTCCCTGCACAACCTTAACTTCCTTGACCCACAACCCTACATACGCTTCCTTGACTATGGATCATTCCACAACTGCCCCCCAATGATATGCACCACACTCACGCGGGACCCTCTCACAAATACATACCACCTTGACGTCAACCACTTTACCACCTACACCATAGGCGAAGGACAACTCCCCCAACCCATCCCTGCATCGGCACTTCCCGCGCCATCAGAAAACATCTGTTGCTGCAATTCCCAAGGACTCGCACAGAAGCCAAGCGTACTCTTCTCCGGAGCAGCATTTCCACTTGGATGTGACACTGCAGCGGAATTTGTAGAACATCCCCCACCAATCGCTAGCCTTGATATCGATTTCTCCACTGCATGCACCACCGTATGCATGGAAGACGCAATCCAACAATACATATAAACCCGAATCTAGCAGTTCACACCCCAATGAGCACCAGTAACCTTGTTCGCCGAAGCCAAATCAGCTGGGCGATCATCCTCACCATCTTTTTTCTTATCCTCTTTGCGATGCTTCTCTACCTCTTGTCATCCTACATGCAAGCCGGAGCAGACCTAAGCCTTATCCGAGGACAACTTAGCGAGACAGAACTCGTCCCACTCAAAGAGCATATCCAAGACTGTCTGGACCTTGCCAGTCGCAAAGGCCTTATTCTCGCAGGCAAACACGGAGGCGTCATCTACACAAGCCAAGGAGGACCCACACCGGACCCTCCTCCTACGTCCCTTGGAGAGGACTATCTGCTCTATGAAGGTGACATCATCCCCTATGCAGTCGTACCTTTCAGAGGCACTTTAGGCGGAGGATCATTTCGATACGCTGCAGAACCACCAGAATATCCCTGGGACGGATTCCCAGAATATCAACCACCCTGCGACACCACCTGTCCACCGCCCACTACCAGCACCAAAGGCCTAAGCGGATACAACCTCCTTACCAGCCTGCCAAAACTCTTCACTGTCTCCATGCAAGACCAACTGGAACGCTACATCCATAACACCACCCTCACATGCATCGACTGGAACCAATTCACCACTCTTGCAACATCCGCAGGCAACTCAAGCCTTCATGTCATCATCACCCACGCAAGCACGATCATATCCTTCGAATACCCCCTCGTGATCACCAATACCATAACCGGCGCACAGGGCCGTATCCGCGATTTTCTCATCGAGTATCCTGTGCGCCTTGGACAGATGATCAACTTCACAAGCGACACACTCGATGATGAAGTCTCCACACTCGAATTCAACCTTAACGCAAGCACTGTAGAAACCCTCACGTTTGAACGACGCGACCACATCCACAATCTTGACTACATTATCATTACATCTGATCCTCAAAGCACCATACTTGAAACTCCGTATGAGCTGCGCTTTGCCATACGCAACCGCCGCCCCGCCCTCTTCTTACTCAATGACTCGCGTCACAGAACCCTCAACACATTTGTGATCTGTGGCGGCAAAGACTCCAATCAAAACTATGACCCACCCATCATTTTTCTAACCCAGAACCAAGCACAATTGTGCATTCAAAACGGCAATGGATGCAACCCATCGTCCACCTGCGCAATACTTAACGCCATCGACCCGGACGACAACCCTCTTACATATACATACCAACTTGACACGCCAGAACCCACAAACGCCACAACAATAGTGAGCGAAGCAACACTGATTCTTTTGCAAGCCACCAATCAACGATTAGGAATCATGGTGAATGTCACCGACGGACAACATGCAGATAGCCAAACGCTCCGCTTCCGCACCACACGCATCCCCTAATCAACAACAACATATATAAATGATCCAGACGGTATAATTGACGTGGCAACTACACACCGAACATTGCGCGATGTGCCGCTCACCTATGCAATTCTTGGAATCCTTGTATTACTGCTTCCGATTTACTACGCACTCCTTGACGGACTGCCACGCACAGGTTCCCCTACAGGCGCGCAAACAGCAGAGACACCTGCACAACCTGCAGGAGCAGAACCAGCATGCCCCACATTCCCAGCAGGAGGAATGGGCGGGGGATGCAGACTCCTTGGCAATGGAGTCATCAATGTTCCAGCAGAATGCCTCCTCCCATCAGGATGCACGCTACGCATGAGCAGCACACAATCCACCCCAATTCCACCATGGGGGCAAGGAAGCGGACCAGCATACCGCACATCACAGATTCGCTATGCACAGGACCCCACAAGCAACCTGGTCACGCTTGAAGGAAGCCTTATTCAAATTCCTTATTATTCTTATAATCCCTTTTTGAGCTATCCGCAAAGTATTCCCAACTACTACATCACTCAGGCGATCCGAGAATCATATAACTTCGTCCCTGGAGGAGGTGTGCCCAGCGAACCGTCCCTTATGACCATGCTCCAAGGAGCAGGCAGCAGCGAATCCAAAAGCATCCGCTTCCTATACTCTGGGAGTGGAAGCATCTATTATGGAGGTAACATATACGATCTTTTCTGCCAACTAGTTATTGACGGCGCTCTTGAAAACTCACCACTCCAATTTAACGTCCTCCCTGCGCCAGGAAAGTCCACCCCTCCAATCTGCAATCTGTATGTCTGCCCATGAGTAAAACCGACGTGGAGAACCTTGAAAAATTCGGCCTCGCCTCGTTTTCTCAAGATTCTTCTCTGCAATCCCTGGTTATCATCAGCATCACCATCCTTGCCTGTGCTAGTACAACATCAGCACAACTCACCATGGAACTTGTCTATCCTAATGGCAGCAGCACTGGCACAAACACCACCTGCCCTGACTTTTTTACCTGCATGAACAACCTCAACACCTCCATGGTCTGCGACCAAGAAGGCATCTACAATGCAAGCTACACCATCGGAGGACTCAGCAGCACATTCCCAGCATACCCAGTCTGCTACTCATTCAAAGGATACTGCAAAGGAGCAGGAGCAACACCCTACGCATGCTTTCCCAACCGCATCGTCGAATGGTCTGACACATCCAACCTCTGCTGCGGCGCACGACCACCAACACAATGCGGCAAGAACCTGGGCACAACAACATGCGCAAATCCAGGAGGATCACCTGATGTATGGAGCATCGTAAACCCCACAACCACGATAGGCGAGGTCGTGCGCGTCGCATGCGCCGACGGAACACTGCTTAGCAATGGCAACACATTCCTTGCCTGCGCAGACACCACCAAACTCGCATCATCATACCCCCTGCTTGCTGTTGCGCAGATTGGCAAACCAGGCCGCACACTTCCCAACCACGGATTCATCTGCGCAGAAGAGGACCCTACACGAAACAACAGCATCCTTGCCATCCACGAATGCACTGGAGGGGAACCAGGATACGGCGCTGGAGCCAGCGGCTCAAGCACAGGAGAGCGCATCACGCTTGGAGAACTCTTTTCCGCGAGCATCGGACGTGATGACACGCTATCTGTCAGCGCCCAACGCAACATCAACCCTGCCCAAGGACGCATCAGCGCCATCATCATCACACGCTGGCCTGGCAGTGAAGATCTGACACGCACACTAATAAGCGCACGCGAGAGCGACACCAAACACCTTGACATCATCAAAAGCAAGAATACCCTCACATGCAGCACTACCAACGGCGCAACAACACACTCCGCTCTGGTCAACATCTCCACATGGGCACCCAACGAACCCCACATCATCGAGATGATCTACGGACCAGCAGGCATCAACTGCACTGTCGATATGGGCGCATCAAGCAAGACACAAACCTACACACCCATCAATCCATTAACACTCACCATCGGATCAGCACACGGCCAAGCGCAGAAATTTAACGCAGACATCAACATCAGCATCAATAATCTTCTCACAAGCGACACACATTACTGCGCAAATGACGCCCAATGGGTCATCGACTTGGACACCAAAAACCAAGAAACCTGCACACGCGCACACCTTGCCTGGACAGGAAGCAAATGCTGCTCAGAACACGAAGACCTGCCCTACGAATCCTACAATGACCCGGATCCTGAAGACTATGACCCAAGCGCAAGCGGCGCCTGTTACCAGAGCCAACACACCCAAAACGGCAAGATCCTGCACAATGGCAGCGTCGCACTCCGCCTTGGCCAATTCGTCGGTTGCGACCTTGAAACACACAACCAAAGCCTTCTCCGCATCAATGATACCCATACCAATACCACACTCATCGCTGACAAACCCGCCTGCACAACCCTTTTTAATCTCTCCAAAGGCATTGTCAACCCTGTTGTCTGCGGGCTTGATGGCAAATGGAATTTCACAAACAACCTTGTACAACACCACCTTGCTCCCACACCACAAGAAATACTCAACGCACTTGACCCAAGCAATACACAGCGCCGGAGCCCCTCTGGCTGCTGCCCACAACTATCATGCTGGGATGGCAAACGCTGCATCGCAAATCAAAAAGACGACAGCAAAACACCAAGCATTGCAGGATATCGCTGCATCGACGGAAACTGGCGCATCCAAGCCCAGCGCACGACATTTGACCGATCAGACACAGGATTCTGCCCCAGAGATGACCAATGCCTTATCAAAAGCAATGGCAACCCAAGCCTTAATGACCAACCGCTTCGCCATAATCTCACCGACCCAACCAAAGGACCTGCCTGCATTGCAGACGGACAACACGTCCTACAAAAAGGCGTGCTAGGCGACTTTAGCGGCACATACTGTCAAAACGGCACGTGGACAACACGAACAAAGACACTTGCACTTCATCTTATGGACCACGCCGAAACCACCAGCGCAGGAACCTGGGCAATGTTCTGCGACACATACGAAAACGCGCTCACGTTTGTCTCTGACATCCCTGGCGTATCGGATGTGAGCGGCCTTTTGCGTGAATGCACCACAGAAGGACAACAAACACCCTGCGTCAACGAATTCTGTGTCCTCAAATACAATCGCGGCGTTGCATGGGGCGTTAGCCTTAACAAACCCATCAATGACCCGACCAAAAGCTTCCTTATAGCGCTTGGACTAGCGTCCACAAGCTGCAATCAACACATCCTTCCCATAGCAGACAACCAATTCCACGACTGCAGCCAAGGCGTGTGGTACAACCAAGGACAAAACAGCATCATATATCTCCCTATCACAGACCAACTCCCCCCACGCCCAACACCCACAATCATAGCTTCACAAGACCCCACGCTGACCACACGCCTCACACCCATCACCACCCTTGCACAATCAGCGCTCACACAAGAACTTGCCAATATCACCGCACACACAACGCTTCTTGAACACCTCTACATCAATCGCATCACATCACGCGACATGATCGCATTCATCGAAACCCAAGCAAGCCGCGGCGCCGAAAGCACATACCTCGGCGCCACCTACGCACACGTCAACTTCACCGACATCAGCGGCCTTAGCGGATGCACACTCATCAACAGCAAGATCACCACTGACCTTGCCACTGCATGCACAAATATAAGCAACACACTTACATTCATCGGATTCCAAACACCAGGAGGAGGAAACCTCGACAGCATCTGGCCTGATGTCTCTGCAAAACTCCGATAATGATCATGAAAAACTCTGAAAAACTCGGCTCCGCCTCATTTTTTCAGAGTTTTCTATCCTCACGCGCACAAGTGAGCGGCATGCTCATCCTTGCAACCCTCCTTGTCTTCTTCTTTGCCGCACTCTACTATATCACCACGACATACATCCGATCGACTGGCGAAGCGACAATATCCAGGCAACAACTTAGCGAAACCGAACTTGTCCCCCTGCGCACGCATATTCAAGACTGCCTTGATCTTGCCAGCAGAAACGGGCTTGCACTCGCCGGATTCCAAGGCGGACTCATCTACCGCAGCCAACAAGGACCGCATCCAGACCCGAATCAAGCCGACCTAGGATACACATACCTCACCTACGACGGAAAAAACCTTCCCTACGCCATTATCCCACCCCAAGAAACCCTTGGACCATACCAAAGCGACCCACCGGAATACCCGTGGGACGGATTCCCGGAATACCAAGCGCCCTGCACCGAGACCTGTCCTGGACGAATCAACCTAACCAAAGCATTCGCAGGATACAATCTCCTCACCAAACTCGGAAAGAACTTCAGCATCTCAATGCAGGACCAACTCGAAGACTACATCCTCACCAAAACCACCACCTGCATCGACTGGCAACAATTCACAAACAAAAACCTCGAATTCTCAAAAGGCACACCAATGCTCAACGTAAGCATTGCGCAGGCAAGCACCATCATCACGCTCGACTACCCCATCGAGGCAACAAACACCATCACAGGAGCACACGCAACACTTCGCGCATTTGCCATCGAATACACTGTACGCCTTGGACAAATGATCAGTTTTACCAGCGACATCATCGACGCAGACATATCCGACCTTGCATTTAATCTTAGCGCAAGCGCGGCCGAGAGCCTCACCTTTGAACGCAAGAACCGCATCAGAGGACTCGACTATGTCATCATCACCACAGACCCACACAGCACCATCCTCGAAACACCCTACGAACTCCGATTCGCCATCCGCAACCGAAGACCAGCACTCT
Organism: Candidatus Woesearchaeota archaeon; assembly: GCA_016211165.1. Classification (GTDB taxonomy): domain Archaea; phylum Nanobdellota; class Nanobdellia; order Woesearchaeales; family JAGWAF01; genus JACQSU01. The sequence goes on from JACQSU010000086.1 coordinate 21,961, forward strand.
ACTTACTTAATGACTCCACACACCCTGAAATCAACACGTTCATCATCTGCGGGAGCAAGGACGCGGATGGCAACTACGACCCGCCCAAACTCTCCATCAGAGAATCACCCACCCAATTCTGCATTATCAATGGCGCAGGATGCGACCCCACAGGCATATGCGCGCCCCTCAATGCCCTGGACCCTGACGATAATCCCCCCCTATACACTTATAAACTCGACAATCCCGAGAGCACGGCACCAACCAGCGGCCAAACCACAGTGAGCGAAGGCACACTTGCATTTTTGCAACTCAACAATGAACGTCTCGAACTGACTGTGAACGTCACAGACGGAGAACACGCGGACAGCCAAACACTCCGCTTCCCAGCAACACTCATCGCACGCACATGACACGCAACCCCATCCTGTGGACCCTGACTATTGCGGCACTTCTTGCCATCATCGCGCTTTACGCATCAGCAGCAAATATCTGCTGCTGCAACCCTGCGGGCCTTGCGCAAACACCCGGAGTCCTGCAATCCGGACAAGCCCCACCACTGGGATGCGACACAGCCGCAAACTTCACTGAATTCCTACCAGTCGTCGAATCCCTTGACGTGAACTTCAACACCATCTGCCTTACTGTATGCAACGAAAGCAGACAACCACCCATCCTCATCAATGTCACACTCGAATGCGGCAACCCAGAATTCCGACCACCAGCAAGCAACCTTAACATCAAACCCATCCAAGGAGCACGAGCCTTTGAACTCACCTGGAAAACAAACTGCACATCATACATCGAGTCGTATAGCATCGGCAGATGCGAAGGCATCGACTGCAGACCAGCGAACTTCCTTGACCTGGGACTCTTTGCCGAAGACAATATCACATCAATCGAGAAACGATTCATCGATGATGATCCACTACTTGAATACTTCACCAACTACACATACCAACTCATCGTCAATTACAAAGGATTCGGACCAAGCCCAGCAGCAGTAGGCATCATCGAAAGCGGCGACATCGAATGCGACGGACGCACCACGGACCAGCAATTCTGCATCAATGGCAAAGACTTCTACTTGCGACCATTTGAAATCTACCTCAAACAATTCGGCTATGGACCACTCCCCGGCATCCGCTTCCGCACCAGATACGAAGACACCGTTGACCTTGCCTTCTTTGGAAGAAACCGACGCGCCTACCAATGCACAACAACCAATGAACTCACCCAAACCCGGGACTGCAGCCAAGAAGGATTCTGCATCATCCGCAACAATATCCCAATGTGCGTACAGGAAGAAAACTGCAAAAACGCAACCCAATTCGCCCTCGATGTCACCCAACAAAGCTGTGAAGGAAGCACATCAAGCCCACGCTACTGCTTTTTTGATCGCAGCAGAACACTCATCGACGACTGCTTTGGCTGCAGACCCGACCTTTTGTGCATCGACTACAAGAGCAAGGGAGCCTGCGAGCGCGACAATTGCAAACTCGCCAACTGCGCATGGCGGGATGTCTTCCCATCCATCGGCATCGGCGTATGCGTCAATACCCAACAAAACAACTGCTTCCTATGCAACGCAACAGGCTCCTTTAACAGCCCCACAAACGCAAGCTTCAACCAAATCTTTGACACATGCATACGATCCCGAAGCGACGCGCTTAGCACAGAAAAATACCCCTGCTTTTTTAGCACCAAGGACGACGGCGGAAGCAGAAGCTGCACAGACGCGGACTGCACGGTTTTCACCCAAGCAGAATGCGGACGGCCAATAAACGGCATCCAACTTGACAATCTTAACAGACTCATCAGCAGATCAACAGATCCCTGCACTATCGGCGTATGCGACTTTGACCCGAGTGTAGGATGCGCCAAGAATGCAAATGCAAAAATCGACGTAGGATCTGACTTTAGAGACTGCGGATCACTTCCTGCAAACAAACAACGCGGATGCGAACTCGACTACTTCCCGCCAACAACAACCATTGTCCCCACAAGCCCCACAAACCCTTCCCGCGTCGACGCGCTTAACATCACCCAACGGGACAAAGCAAACCTCACCACAGGAGCCGCGCTCATTGCGGACCGCGCCAAACGACTCAAAACAGCATTCTGCACCTACCCCACAGGCGGCACACCATGCACACAGATGAGGGACACAACCTCACCAGCGCTCCTGCTTAATGACCTTCTCTTACTTGATGGCACGGCAGTCGTCGCCAATCTTGTGGAAGGATCCAATACCATCCGATTCTTTAGCGAAGACGCTGCCAAGAACCTTGAAATCATCAAAGAAGTCCGCTTTTCAGCCTGCGCCCGATGCCAGGGACCACGAATCATCGGAAAGAATGTAAGCAATGGCAAACTCGTGAATAGCATCTTCTTTACCAATGATCAACAACCCAAAGTCGCCTTGCAATTCAACGAACAAGCCACTATCATTGAAGCAATCTTTATCCAACCCATCGGACGCACAGTCCGCGTCACGCCCTCACGCCAGATCTTTACTAGCGAAAACCTCAACTACACCTTTGAGAGCATCGAATCACTTGCCGAATCAACATACACATTTCAAGTCAATGCAAAAGACAACCAAGACGTCCCCATGGACGAACCTGACACAACAACCATCATCATTGACCGCACACCACCACGAATCAATGCCACAGGCAATCTCATTCCACTCGGACTTGCAACATTCAACACCGACACCATCGCCATCATCCTTAACTTCAGCGAAGAAATCGACATCCAAGACATTATCCTCTCCCGACTAGAAATCGATGACTTCAACACCAGAATTGTCGAAGCATCGCTACGCAATAACTTCACCATCTCCCCAACACACGCCAAGGCAACACTGCGCTTTAGCGACGGCCCACACACACTCCGCATCATCGCCACAGACCACGCATCAAACCCACTTGATCCAAACAAGGCACGATTTGATTTTATCATCTCCAAAGGCGCAAGCCGCATCCGTCTTCTCTCACCAGCATTTGGCGCATCCCCAAACTTTAGTTTCGATGTCGGCATTGAAACACTCGTGCCAACAAAATGCCGATTCCTCTCCCGCCCGGGAACACTCATCCCCAATGACTTTTTGGACTGGCAAAAATTCGATGATAATGACGCATTCTCCACACGCCACACCCTGGCAAGATACAGTGACATCACAGAACCAAACACCAAAACACCATTCCACGTCTTTTGCATGGATGGACAGAACCGACCAACAAAACAGGTATTCGAACTCCAGGTCCAAAACAGCCCCCCGCGCATCCTCTCTGCGCTCGCAGACCCCAACCCCATCATCCAATTCCCATTGCGCACAACACTCAAAATCAACACAGACATCGACACATTCTGCAAATACTCAAACACTACAAGCAACTTTGATGCAATGGAATCCACATTCCCAGGATTCAACCTTGCCTTACGTCAAACACACGCCGCAGATATAGAAGTCAATACGATCGGAAGCTTCATCTACAATGTCGCCTGCAAAAGCGCAAGCGGCCTTGGACCAGTCGCCACAACAATTCAATTCACGGTCAATCCCAATATCGCATTCCTTCTTGAAGATAGGACACCCCCTGGATTTATCTTTGCATCAGCCCAAGCACAGGTATCCATCCTCGCAAACAAGGACAGCCTCTGCAGCTTTTCTGTAGACAATGTAAGCAGATTCACCGAGAACGCCCTCTCAAAAAGCCACACATACACATCGACTTTTAGCGCAGGAAGCCACGAGGCGAACACCGTCTGCAGGACTGGCGGCGCCACAGTCATCAGCGGCACCCCGCAAACAGCAACCATAACCACACCATTCATCAATGACCTTGCCAACCCTATCATGCTCCTTGTCAATGACAGCACACGATTCGAAAACCCCCAAGAAAGCGCTGATCGCGATCGCCTCCAAGTAGTCTATAATGGGACGGACGCGGATTCCGGCATCGCCAAATACCGCATCAATATCCACAACCAAACAAGCATCATCCGAAGCATCGAAGAGAATCAGCCAATGGAACAGCGCATCTTCACAGGACTCAAACTTGTGAATCGCACCCGGTACTTCTTCGAAGTCCAAACAGTCGACTTTGCCGGACGCAACAGCACATTCAAACGATCAAGCGGCGTCCTTATCACCACAGACGCGCGGCCTGCAACATGCTTTAACAATAGAACCGACGGCACTGAAACAGCGCTTGACTGCGGAGGCATCTGCGAGCCATGCGCCGATGGCAAACGATGCTTAACCAACAGGGACTGCGAAACAGCAAGCTGCATTAACAATATCTGCAGGACACCAGGATGCACGGACGGCATCAGAAACGGCGACGAAACCGCCATTGACTGCGGAGGATCCTGCAACCCATGCCCTGTGCGCAATGACTCTGATTCCCGCACAAATCGCACAAGACGAGCAGGATGCATCTCTAACTCTGACTGCATCTCACGACTCTGCGGCCAGGACGGCACCTGCCAAGAACCAGCGACGTGCCAAAACAGCAGACTCGATGTCGGAGAAAGCGACGTCGACTGCGGCGCTGGATGCCCAACAAAATGCGCAGAAGACAAAACCTGCCAAACAAGAGCGGACTGCGCAAGCGGACTATCCTGCCAAGCGCCAAACGCAGACCAACCACGCGTCTGCACAGACATCAACAAAGACACTGATAACGATGGCATCCCTGATGACTTTGAACGCAGACACGGCCTTGACCCCAATGACAATGGAGACGCGACCCAAGACCCTGATCGCGATGGCCTTAGCAACCTGGAAGAGTTCGAATACTTCAAAAAAACAGGCAAGGAAATTGATCCACAAGACAACGACACAGACAACGACGGCGCACCCGACGGACTCGAGCTTCGGGTCGGCACAGACCCCACAGACTATAATTCCAAACCAAGCGAGATTGACACGGACGGAGACCTCATACCCGACGACTTTGAACGCGCCTACGGCCTTAACCCCGATGACGGAAACGACGCGATCCAAGACAAGGACGACGATGGCCTAAGCAACCTTGAGGAATATAGATACTTTAAGGAAAACGGCAAAGTCATTAACCCCTCCAAAAAAGACACAGATGGAGACGGATTCACAGACAAGGAAGAAATCGACGCAGGAACAGACCCCACAATCCCAACAGACCACCCTGGACGCGCCGATGACACAGACCTTGACGGCATCCCCGATGACTTTGAACGCGACCACGGCCTTAACCCCAATGACAATGGAGACGCAACACTTGACCCGGACGGCGACGGCCTCACCAATCTTGAAGAATACAACCACTTTGCCCAACGAGGACAACTCATCGACCCCCAAGACCCAGACACTGACAACGACACATACTCGGACAAAGAAGAGGTCGATGCAGGATCAAATCCTGCAGACCCCAACAGCCAACCCCTGGACACGGACGGCGATACCATCCCGGACTACTACGAACGCCTCTATGGCCTTGACCCCCAAGACCCCACGGATGCCGACGAAGACCTTGATGGCGATGGCCTTACCAACAAAGAAGAATATGACTACTATCACCGCACATACAAATTTATCGACCCCCGCATCGCAGACACGGACGGCGACGAATACAGCGACGGCCGCGAAGTCAGCAGCGGCAGCGACCCCACGGTCCCATCCAGCATCCCAGGATTCCGATGGGCCTGGTGGATGACTGCCATTATCCTCCTGATTCTTGGCGGCGCCGCAGCATACTGGATATACACCCAACGACAACCACGCATCACACCACCACGACCCCCCACAATCAGCGCAGGAGGCAGACTCATCCCCCCTGCCCCAACTCAACCACCAACAGCACGCGAGGCAAAAGAACTCGGTGAAATCAAAAAACCTGATGTCGGCGCGGCAGCAAAACCAGAATGGATCTCCATTGCAGAAATGAATGAAGAAAACATGAAAAAACACGAAGAAGACATCTTTTCAAAACTCCGAAAATTTGGCGCAGAACCTGCAGAGAAGATGCAAAAACTCCAAGAAATCGCGCTAAGCACATTCACACCAACAGAACGCGAAGACATCAAGAAAAAACTCGACCTGGCACGCAAAGGCAAACTCACACCACAAGAACTCGAAGCACTCTTCCGCAAACTACGCATCACTGCAACATACTGGGAAAAGAACAAAGAAGCCATCCAAACCCAATTTGAAGAATGGGTCAAACGAGGAGCCATCATCAAAAAAGCAGCAGGCAAACCAAAGAAATGAGCAAACTGGGCCAAATCATCGGACAAGCGCTCCTCTTTGCACTCGGCGCCATCATCTTTGCCATGACCCTCATCTACGGATACAGCGCCATTAGCAAACTCACCCAAGTCAAATCCGAAGTATGCCTCATCGACATGCAAAAAACACTCAAAAACCAAGTCGAACGCGTCCGCGCATCATTTGGCACAGTACGACGCATGGACCTCACCATCTGCGCAGGCCACACAGAGATCTGCTTTATCGACCGCGACAGAGTCCTTGAAGGACAAAGCGGCCCCTGCCAAGGAGAGCGCATCAACAAACTCGCCCAACGAAGCAGCCTGATGAAGGACGCGGTATGCAGCGGCTCTGACCAAAATGTCTTCTTAAAACCCGCAAGCGCCACACCCATCACCATCGGAACAATCACTGTTGATCACCCTGACGGATTCCTCTGCTTTGAAGACATCGAAGCATCCACTATCTCACTACGCCTCGAAGGCAAGGGCGATCACACGCAGATCGGCACATGGAAAATCATTGAATGATTTTTTATAGGCCAACAAGGCGAAGCAAACCATGGTCGCATCCTCAAAGAGCGGACAACTTGAAGTTCCACTCAACTGGCTCTTCATCCTCATCGCAGGCGGCGCCATCCTCATCACATTCTTCGCATTCATCCAACGCCAACAAAGCGCAAGCGAACTCTCCATTGCAGAGAACCTTGTAAGCGACCTTGAAAGCATCGCATCTGTCGCAGGCACAGCCAAAGGCACAGCACAACAAATCGACTTTCCCGAAGAAGACATCACCATCGGATGCACTCCTGACTGCAGCTGCCTCTTTAGCATCGGAGCCATTAGCAAGCCATTTGGCACAAACCTCATCTACTCACCAAACCTCATCCGAGGACCAAACCTTGTCCTATACTCCATCGACTGGAACGTCCCATTCCGCGCAAACAACCTCCTTATCCTCACCAATAGCAGAACACGCTACATCCTCATCACGCCCACACTCACCCCACCCATCAACCGACTCATCAGCATCATCCCAAACATGACCAACTTACGCGTTGCCAAAGGCCCAGAGGCCCAAACCGCCAAAAACCAACGCCAACCCGAAGGCAAGATCAGATTCATCTACTTTAGTCAAGGACAATGCGACGACTTCCGAGGAATCGAGCTTGATGAACAAGACTTTAGCTGCCTCGAAGTAGACCTTGAGAAACACACCTTGGATTTTTACTACAGGAATCGCGCAGGAACCATCCTCGGACCAGACCGGCAAACATACCTTAGCGAAGGCGACTTGATCGGAGCACTATTTACAGAGTCCCCTGACCAATACCGCTGCAACAGCCAAGCAGAGATGCTACGCCTAGCAAACCTTGCCAGCGTCTACCAACGCCGAGCCGCAAATGTCACGACCTCCACATGCGGCAAGAGCTATACCGATGCAGCGACGCAATTTGAACGACTTGCAACAGAAGCACGCAAGGCAGAAAATGCAAGCAAACTCCTCTTGCACTACAGCATACTAAGCAACCTAAGCGAAGAGTTCATCAGACTCTCATGCAAACCGGAGCTGTTCTAAAATGGCGAAATCTCACAAACTCGGCCTGCGACCTTATTTTTTGAGAAGAATCCGAGGGACCGCAACTGCTGGCCGTCATCTACCACGTTCGGGACAGGATTACAATCGAAAGGCCCAAATACAAATGTTTGAGACCGTCGCTGTGCTTGTCATCTTCTTTTTCCTCATCGCATTCGGACTCTCATTTTACTTTCTTGTAAGCAAGACCCAAGCATCAAAAGAATATGAAAGAACACTACAACTGCGCAGCATCACATTTACACAGAAAATAGCAACACTCCCAGAACTTGACTGCGTCCGCGTCACAGTCCAAGTTGAGCGATGCTTTGACAGCCTCAAAACAGACGCCTTCCGACACATCCTCCAAAACCCTGGAATCAAGGATGACTACTTCGCACTCTTCGGATACTCCAATGTCACGATCCAGGAAATCTTTCCTTCAGTGCACACATACCAACTCTATGACCGCGCGCTACCCAATGCCAGCGCAAGCATCCCAACCACGATTCCCATACTCCTGCGCAACCCCCACAAAAACACATACTCCTTCGGAGTCCTTCGGGTGACACTCTATGCCTAAAAAACACACGGCTTCGCCTCGTGTTTTTCAAGAACAACGAGCACAAATGGAGATTATGGGACTCACGATCATCATCCTACTTGTCTCCATAGGAATCCTCTTTGCCATTGGCATCATTAGCAAACCAACCGAAGACATCAAACGAGGATATGAACAAAAACAACTCGCCGTCAACTTCCTTACCACACTCCTTGACACAACCAGCGGCTGCCAACTCAACACCTTCCGACAGCTCCTCATGGACTGCGCAACAGACCGCATCGTCACATGCCCTGGCGGACTTGACAGCTGCTCATACGCTAAAACCTCATTTCGAACAATCTTTAGCAGAACACTCGACCCCATCAGAAAAGGATACTACCTCTCAGTTGACGGACCACAAGCAGTGAAATCAATCACACAAGGATCCTTTGGCACGAGCGCCACACCCACACCCTGCCCAGGCGAGCGAGACCAAGCAACACAACCCATTCCCACACTCGGCGGAGGAACCATCATCACCAGACTTGAGATCTGCGATCGACCCCCACAGTAATCGTTCAGAAAAGTCAAACCAGGAGCGGCGGCCGGCCCCACCTGTATTTATATAAATTGATCCGCAGCTCTGCCTGCATGACTATCACTAGACAGCGTCGCGCAAACCGCTCGAAGCGCTTCTCCCGCATCGCCCTCACATTGGGATTTGGCAGTCTTCTCTCTTTCCCCTACGTATCCGTCCAGAACGCCCTCACCATTAGCCGCATCATAGACTCCGGCCACCAATCACTCGACCTTGCCCTTTACAATCAAAGTTTTAGCACATTCGCCTTTGGCAGGCAACGCGATACTACCACACGCGAAGTAGTCCTTTACAACCCCAGTCCTCACACGCTGACGCCGCCTTCCGAATCTGAACAACCTGTGTTTCTGGACCCACAGAGCACATTTCTCATCGCCACAACATCCAAAAACCCTGTCATCTATGACCTTCCCAGCGGCAAACGCACCCCATTCCTGTTGAATGCATCTTACACTACCATCGCGCACAGCCCTGGCCTTGAAGCCCTTATCTTCTATAAGGCATATTCCTCCCAACCGCGAGGTATCTACCATCGCAGCGGCAAACTCCTACGCCCTCTTTCTCGAAGAGAAAAACCGTTATGTCTCCCAAACCACATTCTCATTAGGAATGAGACTGAGAATAAGACTGATGTGCGCGTCTTGGATACAACTGGAGAACGACACCTCACAACAATCGACGGCCTGCTCGTACACGCGTGGGAGACACCGGATGGAATCTATATCCACCAAGGCCCGTTCTCTGACAAATCCGGAACCCATTCCATCCAATGCATCAGTCCAACGACACGCACCCTGTTCACGTTCCCCTCACTTGACACCGCCTTTATCAAGGACAACCTTCTTATCACTCTTGTAGGAGACCACATCAGCACCTATGCCCTTCACACTGGGAAACGCATCGCTACGCTGCAAACCACCGCCGCACCACCCCACATCGTCAATATATCAACTGATCCACTCCCTGTCTTGGTACAAGACCGGGGAAACAATCTGTATATCATCACACAGGAAGGCATCAAGCAATCGCATCAAAAACACCCACGACTTGAAGCCCTTATCGGATCGACTCAAGCAATCGTCAAAATCTCGAAGGAAACATATGAAGCACTGGCCTCCCATGACATCTCCACTGGCAAGACCACACCACTACCCACGCCGTGGCAACCTTGCCCTCCAGGTCCATTGCAAGCTGTGTTGCCTTCACTCCTTCTCGCACTTGGCGCAACGAGCCTTGTGTATGGCATGCGGTTTCCAAAAGAAACCCGAAAACCTCTTCCCACAAGCCTCGCCGCCAAGGTACTCTCGGCCCCAATAGATATCGTCACTGAGCACCCTCTTTGCGCATCACTCGCAGTCCTTGCCACAGATGACCGATTTAAGAATATATATAATACGCTCGCGCACAATGGTTTATTCACGACACTCCGCGTCTGTGGCCCAGACATCATCTCTTGCTGCCTCATCAGCGGCCTCATGTATGCACTTGCCAATATATTCCATTCTCTACGCAAACCCCGCCTCGTGTCCTTTGCACATGTGTGCAAAAGCCTCACCTTCAGAAATGTCCTACGCACTTCGCAGAACACGTTAACCTATTTGGCTGTCGATGATCAGACACGCGAACGCATCAATGCACTCCTTGCATTGCCCACTACGAGCGATGATACCTACCACTTCCTTGACCACGTCCCAACCCACTCTTATGTGCCAGTCATGGCAGTTGTGCTTCCCCTTTTCATCGCCACAGAACGACGATCCCTTCGACAACAATTTGAGGCAGAACCGACCAACCTCGCCGCCCTCCTTAGCCTTGAAACCCTCGCGGTCCAAACCGATGACACGCCAGGTGCTGTCAACTACGCAACCCAAGCGCTTGCGATAACACAAGAGAGTCCCTCGATGCTCCTCTTGCAAGGACGACTCCTTAGTCACGTTGCACCCAATCTCGCACAGAACTACATTTCCCAAGCAGCAACCAAACTCCTTGAAGGGGCGACACGTCATCAAATCCTTGGCGAAGCAAGTCACCTCGTCTTCACTGTCATTGGCACTGCCTACACCTCACGCACATTTGCCTTCAAAGAACATCCAACATTGGAGCACGCCCTTACCGAACACGACATCACTATGACTTACAATGACGCGCTCAACACCGACCGCATCCGAGTTGCAGAAAGCATCGGAGTCATCTCATCACAGAACAAACACTACCTTGTCACAACCTATCTTCCCGGCCCAACACTGTTTGAACTGATCCATTCAACAAGCATCCAAGCTGAGAACTATACCCGATGCATCGAACTTCTAGCAGAACTGCACGCCGTGCGCATCGATGGTTCGCCCCGAGACCTGCACGCAAACCTTGCGCAGAAACTAACACATCTGCCTTGCGCTGATACCTATCTTGACGCATTCGCAGACACTCAAGACACCCTTGCCCGCGTCCCTTGGCGACCCAACCAAGACTACCACCCCATGAACATTATTGACTCTGAAGGCACCTGCCTCAAACTCGACCAAGGAAGCGCAGGATCCCTTGTTCCAGCGACATTTGACATCGCAAGCCTCATCCTCTTTGATCCACGCATCGACTCCTACGAATCACGAGCGCTTACCACAAGATACTGCGCCGCAGTCGGAGAGAAACAATCAACAGACAACCACATCCGCGCACTTATCCCGTCCCTATTCTACCGCGCACTCTATATGAGCAGCATCTGGCAGAACCGCGACGCACACCGACACTACGCCGTCCCTGTACTCACCAATGCCGCACGACTCATTGATGGACTTGCGAACAACCACCATCATCGCCACTGCGCTTCACTCCTTCTCACCCGAGCCCAATCCTTGACATGAGCGCAATGCCACAAGCGCAGACGTCGCATCACCGACCCGTCTTGCAATATTGATCATCGCATGCGCGACTTCCGCATCACCGCGGCACTGCAGGAGATCAACCCCCTTGCGCTCCACGTCCTTACGCATACGCGATACAGCATCCATATCATCAAACCCTTGCGCATACACTGCATTATAATATGATCTCACAAGCACCGCCGTCGCACAGAGAAGATCCTGACATCGTGGCGTGACCCTTGGCTCTTTGGGCAGACTTTGAATAAGATACTTGTACTCATCAGCAAGCTTTTCAACATTCCAGAGAATCATCGTATGCATCGAAGGAATCGGTGATTGCGATTCCCCCCTATGGATGAGACGGATGCAGAAATTCGTGAGCTGATTATTCGAGCGCTCCAGAAGAGCAACGGATCGCAACTCATCCCAATCCCTGCGTTTAATCGCATTAGCAACACCCTCTGCAAGCGAGACCGTGACCAGAAGCGCACGACGAAACACCGCATCAAATTGATCATTGGCATCCTTGGCCACTTGCCGAATCGTCACCACACCTTTGGCCTGGCTTATGATCGCAAACCCAAGCAAGGTATCACGGATGAGATCCTCGACGATGCGAACTTGATCCTGGCTCTGATAGCGGACCAGCATCTCATCAGCACCAATCTTATGCAAACCCGAGATCGTCCACCGAATCATCCGCTCGGAAAGACCACTAATGTCAACGTTCGCTGTACGGTGAGCATATGCGACCTGCGAGATCCGCAACTCGGCGCCATCCTCTTTAATATGCAACTCACTACCTTTCCTCACACCTTGCCGCTTTACCCACGAAGCAGGAAGCGAAATTACCAACGTGTTCTTCGCAAGCTGAATCGCCTTTCGCTGCATACGCTTCCCATTGCACCATTGGTATATAATAATGCCGAAACTATATACCTATAAGGCAATGTATAAGGTCTAAGGGAAAGGAACAAGCTACTGCTTCACTAAAAGATTTCCACAACCCCTGGAGGTGTTTTCACATGAACAACAAAGACCTGGTGATCCTGTGCAATCTTCGATCTGACAGCAGAATGCAACTAACACAGATGAGCAAACGGACTGGCATCCCTGTCTCAACGCTGCATGAACGCATCGCACGACAAGACTACATCAAACGCTTCACGATCGTCGCTGACTTTGCACGGTTTGGCTTTGACACCAAAGTCCACGCACTTCTATGCGTTAAGCAAGAAGACAAGGACGCTGTCAAAGAGCATTTGCTCAACTCGCCATATGTCAACACACTCTGTCGAATCAACAATGGCTACGACTACCTTCTTGAAGCATACTTTTGCAACCTAGCCCAAGTCGAAGCATTCTTTGAACACCTTGAGAAAAACTACAAAATCCGATCAAAAGTCATACACTACATCCTTGAGGAGATCGCCCAAGAAGCATTTCTCTCACGACCAAGCCACGCAGACTGGGCAAGCGGACGAGGATCAGGACACAACGTGAAATGGATACAGATGGATTAATGTTGAAAAGGGAACCGCAGCCCCCTTTTTTCATCAAGACCTGCCCGGGCAAGTGCTTTGATTGCAGTTCGCAGCTGCGCTGAATCAAGGAGCACTATCATGGCGGCCGACGCAATGCTTAAATATCTGTACAGGGCGGGATATGCTATGAAACGCAAAGGACAGGAACTGTCAGTGACAGTCATTGTTGTGGCGGCTATCGCACTCATTGTCCTTGTGGTCCTTGTTGCAATCTTCACCGGACGCCTTGGCAAATTTGGCATTGGCGTGAGCAAAGTTGAGAGCAATACC
>JACQSU010000088.1 GCA_016211165.1 Candidatus Woesearchaeota archaeon
ATTCGTCAACTGCCTATAAGCTTCGCTATGGAACGCATGTATGAGACAAAGTCCGACCAGAATGTGATTGGTGTATACAAGCATGGCGATACACTCTATCTCAAGTTCAATGGCGGTTCAGAGATTCAATCGCAAATAGAGCTTAAGGATCCTTTTATCCAGCCGATCAAAGGATCGTACTGGAATTACTTTGCCTTTTTTCCGCTCCTAAAACATGATATCAAAGATGTGCTCATTTTAGGCTTCGGCGCAGGTACCATCCCTCGCCAGCTCCATCTCTTATTTCCGTATCTCCAAATCGACGCGGTTGAGATCGATGAGGCAGTGATTGATGTTGCGACCAATGTGATGAAAGTAGACACGTCCAAACTAACCTTGATACACAATGATGCGAGGTCCTTTCTCAAGTCCTCGGTCAGACGCTATGATCTGATCATTCTGGACGCATTCAAAGGCGGGAATGTCGATATAGACCTTCTCAATACTGACTTTTACGACTCACTAAAATCCCATCTCAATTCAGGAGGTATCCTTGCCGGTAATTACATCTATGAGTATTGGATAGCTCAACGCTACAAGCAGTTCTTTGTGCAGACCTTCAGGCATCGGTGGCGGGTACAGATTCCAAAGAGTTATAACTATGTGATCTGGGCTTCTGATGTGGAGTATGATCCAAGATCCGCTCTTGACCGCTGTGATTCGATCCGGGAGGATGTCCGGGATCTGTGCCGCTATATTGTGGAGAAGCATGTAAGATGTTAGGGAGCCTCATGATCGTGAACTGCAAGACGTACCAGGAAGGTACGGGGTCATCCCTCCTAACCATTGCCAAGGCTGCGGAGGAAGTTACCAAAAAGACAGGGGTCCTCATTGTCATGGCGCCTCAGGCAGTGGATATCTCCATCCTTGCGTCCAAATCCCGCGTTCCCATCATTACCCAGCACGTCGATCCTGATCTTCCTGGTCAGTCCACTGGTGCCCAGATCATTGAGTCTCTCAAGGCCGCAGGTGCGTGTGGTTCCATCGTGAATCATTCCGAGCGCCGTCTAGGAGAGTCGACAATCGTGCAAACGTTGCGTCGTTGCCAATCCCAAAAGTTCCTCTCTGTTCTCTGCGCGATCAATAATACAGAAGTCGCCCACTTCAGGCCCTATGATCCCGATTTCATCGCAGTAGAGCCTCCTGATCTCATCGGTGGCGATGTTTCGGTCTCAACAGCCAATCCCTCTTTGATCAAGCGTTCAGTAAAGGCCGCTGGCAAGATTCCATTATTGGTTGGCGCTGGGATCAAGACAAGTGAAGACGTCCAAATGGCAAAAAGTCTCGGTGCCCGTGGCATTCTCATCGCTTCCGGTGTGATCAAGGCCAAGGACCCCAAGGCCTCCCTTACCGCTCTTGTGCATGGTTTTCTAGAATAAGAATGCGAGCAAAAGTATAAGAATTGCAGTCAAGGCATACATCAACAACTAATCAGTATCTCACAAATTCGTATTCCTTGACGATGATCCAGCTAAATACCAGCAGTACAACTGCTCCGGCGAGGAAGTAGTATCCTGCTTCATTGAGTGAGTAGTTAAGAGCCACATAAAGACCGTACAGTAGTGTTCCAAATCCTACCCAGAGCACTTTGTCCAAGACTAATTTCATGATCTCGAATTCTTCTTCTCCAGTGAGCTTGCGCTTGCCATTCGGGGTCAGTTTGGGTGTTTTCCTTGCCATGGTGGTTTCAAAGGGGAAAATCGTTTAAAAGAGGGGCAGAGCCCCTCTTTTTATTGTTTGACGATTGTGAATTCTTTGGTGCTGTAGTCGCGTGGTGTGGTCAGTTGGGTGCCTGTTGGTTCCTCGATGATCTTCAGATCAAGTCTGCACTGGTACACTGTTGGTGGTGCTTCTGCTTCGACTTGGATTTTGAGTGGGATGATTGCGGATCGTCCTGCTTTGATGCTGATTGTTGGGAAGGTTTCGAATTTGATGAACTTGCCTTGTCCTCGGAGATCTTCCCGCTTCTGGGTTTCATCCGTGATGAGGTCATAACAATAGAACGCTCGTTCAAGATTGGTCCTGCTATTGTCTTGTAATTGGAATGTGACTTCTTGTTTCCGATTATTGCGTATGCCAAAGTTGATGTCCAAATCCTTGCCAGAAACCTTCAACTCAGAGGTTAAGAAGGTGATTTCTTGTTGTGATTGCTCGATTGCTCGTCGGTCTTCTTCAGAGAGCTGTTCTGAGATCCCAGCCAACTTCTCCGTCGTGCCGGTAAACAACTTCCGAATAAACGACAAGCCCAGTCCAAGTACGGTGATCGCTATGATCAACACGACAATGGCTTCGATGGACAACTGCAGGGAGCCAAGTTTTACTTTCCTTCGTGGAGAATGTGCCTGCTTCATATCAATCCTCTTGTTAAAAAATCCCGATTTGGCATTATATAAATCTTTTCGTGGAAAACGTTTAATCTTCCTCGTCTTCGGCTCGGAAGTTAAACGTTTTTTTTGGGGGGTTAAAAAGAGGGCATAGCCCCTTTTTTAGTCGACGACGACATAGACTTTGAGTATCTTGCCGCCATGGAGTAGTGCTAGTTCTATAGGTGAGAATTGTTCCTCACCGCACCCGATCTGTTGAGATGAGTCGTCGCTCTTAAATACGCACACATTGAAGACATAGGTGGTGGCGCGTCGTGTGCTTTCGGTATCGCTCATTCTATTGTCAACTTTGATGGGGATGGGAATAACTTGGCGTGCATTTGGCGCGAGTGTGAATTGGTTATCCTTGGTGAACTCTTGTGGCAGCCAGTTGTTGTTGATATACTTTTGTTCTGGTCTTGCTTGGCCTTCGGTTGCTACTTCGATGGATTCTTCAGTGTCTTTGTCGTACGCATTGGCAAAGCTCACATCGATGCCAAAGGTGTGTTCAGCGCCCAAGGTATTAAGCACGCCCATGCCAAAAGTCACGACTTGTCCGCCTCGTGCGGTTTTTTTATGGATTGGGATCACAACCTTCTCCGTGCCTTCAAGCAATTTCGCGTTTATCTGCCTAGTCGTATCCGCGTCGATTTGCGCTTGCACTTGTGTCGCGAGCGTGAAATACTGTTTGACCATATAGAGTCCGCCTGCGAAGACGACGGTGGATAAAATGAGCACGACAAGCATGCTTACAGAAATCTCAAATCCTTTGCGATCCATCAAGAATGTGCCGGTGAGTATATATAAAAAGGTGTCTAGATGAGTTCTTCGAGGCTCTGAATCAGTGTTGATTTCCGGACGGGTTTTTGGAGCACGAGAGTGGGTTTCTTTTCAATGGGCAGGTCGGCAAATGAACACGGGTCCTCGCCGGTGATGAGAAGGGTCGGGCCTGCATAGCCATCATTGCGTAGGTGTGCGATAAGATCCGTGCCGTTCATGCCAGGCATGGTATAATCAGTGATGATTGCCGCGTACGTGGAATCAGTCACACGGTTGAGGGCATCATGCGGGTTGTCGGTGGTGTCAACATGGTAGTGCGCGCGCAGCAATTTGGAGTATATGGAGAGAACCTCAAGATCATCGTCTACGACAAGGATTTTCTGTTGCTTCATGGCCTTGCGGAAGGGGTCTTCCTTTATATAGTTGACTTTGCAGTAACATTTAAAAATGCCTCACTGCTTCTCGTCGTTATGGCAAGAGCGCGTAAGTTTATCGCATATCGCTTTTTGAAGAGGTCCTACACCCGCTATTCAAAGTATAATGAGAAGTCTTTTGTGAAGGTTCGTCCTGTTTGTCGTGTTGTGCGTTTTGATATGGGTACCGAGAATAAGGCGTTTACGCATAAGGTGTCGCTTGTCTCAAAGAGTCCGCTTCAGGTGCGAGACCTGGCATTAGAGTCGGCTCGACAAACGTCTAATCGGCTCCTTGAGAAATCCCTTCCAAAGTCCGAGTATCGTTTCAAGGTGATGGCGTATCCGCATCATATCTTGCGTGAGAATCCTCTTGCTTCTGGCGCTGGTGCTGATCGTATGAGTACAGGTATGGCGCATTCATTTGGCAAGCCGATTGGTGTTGCAGCCCAAATCAAGCAAGGTAAGACGATTTTCCGTTTGGAGGTTAACCAAACTAATGTGGGGCTTGCGCGAAAAGCGCTTCATCGTGCCTCAACAAAGCTTCCTTGTTCGTGTTCTATTCTTGTTGAGAAGGTTGCGTGAATAAAGCCTCGGGGGCTCAGTTCGAGCGGTTGGAATCAGTGGAAAGCGCGGGAAGTGATCGGGGAGTTACCTTTTAAACCCAAGCTTATAACTACTGTAAAGTGGTCAAATGTCGAAACATTTAAATATGCCCTTTGTCTTCTCACCCCTATCAGAAGACGATAAGGGCCCTGTGAGTGAAGGCGCCTCTTTCTCGTCTTGGGGAATGGACGTGAGTGATCCAATCCCTATGAGGAACGACACAATGATTGAAGCGAAAGCCTGCCCGGACTGCGGACATAATTCCTTTTTCCAGAACAAGGAGCGCGGTGAGGTTATCTGCCGTAATTGCTCGCTTGTTGTTGCTGATACCATGGTTGATGTCGGTGACGATTCCCGTTCATTTGATCAGGAGGAGTTTGAGCGCAAGTCACGCACCGGCGCGCCGTTTGATCCTCGTATTGCCAATCAACTCATCACAGCGATCGGCGCAAAGGGTGATTATGCAAAGCTTGACAAGCGTACCAAGATGCTCATGCAGCGCATCTCAAAGAAGAACTCCTGGACATCTTCGTCTCTTGAGGTCAATTTAAACACTGCCTTTGGCCAGATGCGCATCTTCTCGTCATTCCTCAAGCTCCCCGAGTCTGTTGAGCGTGAGGCTGCACTGATCTATCGACGTGCCGCAGAGAAGGGTCTTACAATCAAGCGATCAATCGAGGCTATTGTGATATCGTCTCTGTATGTCGCGAGCCGCATCTACGGCTTGCCTAAGACGATGGATGACTTTGTGAAGGCAGGCAAGGTTGAGAAGAAGGTGCTTGGCAAGACCTACAAGATGATTGTTCGTGAGCTTGGACTCAAGCTTGTTCCTGCGAATCCCTTGGATTTTATCAACAAGTTTGGTTCAAGCCTCAATCTTTCAGCAAAGGTTCAGACCAACGCGGTTAAGATCGCTGAGAAGGCAAGGCAAAGGGAGATGACATCAGGGCTCTCTCCAGTCTCTGTCGCCGCGACTTCGTTGTATCTCTCTGCTCTTAAGGAGGGCGAGAAAAAGACGCAAAAGGAGGTCTCTGATACAACCGGTATCACTGAGGCCACGCTCCGTTCGCGCTGCAAAGACTTTATCCGTGAGCTTAAGTTGGGTATCCGGATACGGTGATTCGGATGTCTTTCACACGAGTAGTGTTTGTGCGCGCGCTTCCGGTCGCCACCAAAGAGTTCTATGGCCTAAGGGATTCTGCAAGCGCAAGCCACGCACTGGCCCATAGCATTGCTTCATCAGCATGATATAACAACGATGTGTATGGCGCTGATCCATCCGGCGTGTAGACTTCAAAGAATGTGCCGTACTTCTCGATCTGTTTTTCATATTGTGCAAGGTGCTTGCGTGCCCTTTGTTTCTCGATGCGAGACAAGATAGTAATGTATGCCATTCCCAGGTGTCCCCAGATGCAGTCAAGTTCCCAGTTCTTGACGATGGGTGCGAATGGCGTCTCACGGATCGTCGCGTCCGGCCGCGTGTACCTAATCGGGAATGGGCGGTCAAGTCCTGCTTTCTGCACAGATCCAATTGTCCGTGCAAGCTTCCGTCGATCAGAAATCACGCCCATCCAGAATGGGAAGATATTGGCATCAGCGGCGACATAATGTCCGTCATTGATTTCGTCTTGGAAGTGATTGCCATTCCAGTAGTGGGTGACAAGCCCATCCTGTAGGTCATACTTGTGTAGTGGATTCGCAAGCCCAAGGTGGTCCGCCTCAATGGACACAGCCGCCGACATCGTATGGTCGTAGCAGCTTGCGTCCCGGATCGAATAGTCTTTCATCGAGCCATAATGCCTCTTGCGTCGAACAAGTCTAGTTGAAGGGTCAATAACCGTGGAGTGGAATCTTCTAATCTCTGATTCCAAGAAGTGTTGGTGTTTTCGCACCAGTTCCCGACTGTCAGCAACGCGCAAACTCCGCAGTAGATACGCAAGTGAATCCGGAGCGTAGACGTCGGGGAAATCAAATGGCGTGCCGTTCGCAGCGATTGCCACTCGTGTCTGTCCGTGGCATCGATATGACGATAAGGCATATTCTAGTGTCTTGAGTACCCGCTCGCGATGTCCAAGCGAGCATAGCGCTTCCGCGCACCATCCAAAGTCTCGTGCGTAGAACTCATTGAAATGTCCTGCGGATGTTTGAAAGTATCGTCCATTCCAGCAGTTCGCGACAATCGCAGCACAAATTTGTGGTGCATCTCCAGAGTATCGTTTCCATCCAAATGCCTTGCGCCAAAAACTCTGTGCTCCGATGCGGATGCCTTCGCGAAGGATATGTGGTGATAACATGTCAGGGGCTCTGTTGTCGGCCTTGTCGCTTCGAGCATTCAATCACGATCTTCTCTTTGTCAGGGTGTATGTAGACTTCCATGCCTTCGGAGACGTGGAGGTAACTGGCGATCTCTTTGGGGATGCGGACGGCAAGCGAATTTCCCGTCTTCGCGATGGTGGTTTTCTTGCCAAGGCCCCAGATGCCTTTTGCTTTCGCGATTTTTTCGATGTTGCGGGTGGTCTCTTGGTCGGTGTACGATTCGCCGCAAGAATCGCAGATTTGAGCAGGGAAGTCGCCAAGATACGTTCCGAACATGACTTCCTTGACTGTGCCTTTTTTCAGGTTTCCTTTATCACAGATTGGGCATTTCATTGTGGCTCACCTTGGTTTGATGGTGGTGATATAATAATCATCTTCGAATTTCTTTGTGACGACGCAGTAGAATCGGTAATGGAAGAGGAGTTTGTTGGGGAACTGTTAGTGATGGCGAGATATCCATCCTTCGTACCATTCGATGCCTAATCTTCGGCTGTACGGTGTTGCTCACGACAACGCGTTGTATAGGGGATGCGTCAATCCGATCGAGCGCATCAGAGGAAAAGAGTCCGTGCGTGGCCAAGACGTCAACCCGATCTGCCCCTTTCTCATCAAGTGCCTTAGCAGCTGCAATCACTGTCCCTGCTGTGTCGATGATGTCGTCGACGATGAGCACGTTTTTGCCCGAAACTTCCGGCACCCCGCCAATCACACGCGCAGTGTTCTGCCGCGGACGTTCCTTGCGCAACACAAATGACGGCACGCCAAAGTATCTGCCATACAGTCTTGCGTGCTCCGTGGCTCCAAGATCCGGTCCAATGATGATGTCCGGCTTTCGTGCGCCCACAGCCAGCTCGCGTACAGGTATCACATTGCGGAATCGCAAATAATCCTTCATCAGTCTGCTATGGCAGTCGATGATAGTGATGTCATTTGTGTATCGCGTCAAGATCTCGGCAATGGCTCGTGCTGACACTGGCTCTCCTGGCAAGCATACGCGGTCCTGTCGTGCGTATCCAAAGTAGGGTATTACTAATTGTGGCTTTGCTCCAGCCTGCTTTAGTGCGTCAAGTAAGAGGATGCTTTCGACAAGGTTCTCTGCTGGCGGCGGAAACGAGGCGATGACAGTAGCTTGTTGCCGCGGCATTCGCAAGAGTCGGAGGTAGAGTTCTCCGTCAGCAAGCGAATGTATATCGACAGGAGCCCGCGTTCGTGTCAGATGCGTCGCACTTCGTGTGGTAAAAATCATTTCCTTGCCTCCCGCAAGATTCGTATAGCCTCTTCGTCCTCAACTTGGGGAAATGATGCGTAGAAATTGCCAATGGCAAAGAAGTTCTCTTCAACAGACAGCACGATCACTTCGTCAGCCATTTCTTCAAGTTCCCGTACTGCCTGCGGCGGCGCTACCGGCGCTGCGATGATGATGCGTGCCGGGCCTAGTTTCCGAATTGCTCGTGCCGCGGCTTTCATCGTGTGTCCTGTGGCGATGCCATCATCGCACAAGATGACGACTTTTCTCGTCAATGACGGCGGCTGTTTCTTGCCTGTATATCTGGTGTACTTCTCCTTGACCATTCCCTTGAGTCGTTTGACTTGTTTCTGGATGTACTCCTCGCCATACTCACGGATAGTGTCGTCATCAACATCCACGACCCCTTCCTGTGACACTGCTCCAATGGCGAACTCCTCGTTGCCAGGCGCTGGGATCTTTTTTGAGACAAAGATGTCGAGCGGACATCGCAGAGCTCGAGCAATGGGTGCTCCGATCTGCAGTGCTCCTCGTGGTATTGCAAGGATGATGATGTCCTTTCTGCCGGCATACCGTGCCAGCTTCTTGGCAAGCTTCTTGCCTGCTTCGTATCGGTCGGCAAAGATCATCGAGAAATCGTATTGCAGATGCCTATAAAATCATTGCCCAACTTCGAAGAGGATCTTGTTCTTGCCAAGTTTTGAGATAACGACTGATTCATCGCCGCGGAGATTCATGTTCTGCTCGATGTCTGATGGGATGCACAGTACAGTGCCGCCGGCGCTCGATACAATTTGAGCGGTTCTCCCCAGATGCCTAATTTCTTCGCAAGGACGATCATGCGTTGGCCTGCGCGTTGCCTACTTTGGCGATCTTGCTTCTTGCTCGTAGGCCCCAAAGTCCTCGTCGTTTCACTTCAGCTTCGATCTTGTCCGATATTGCAGATTCGAATAAGGTTTCGTTGCAGGTAGCGCATACGAGTGCGTCGTAGGTTCCTATCTTCTGTCTTCGAGTCGTTCATAGGCGACAGTGAAGTCCAGGTAAATGGTAATGAAGTGGTCGCCTTCAGGGACTCTTGGACCGCGTGTTATAGCCTCGGCGATTTCCGTGCGCGAGATACCGTCGTCATTCGCCTCATCTTGGGCGTGCTTGGTCATCAAGAGATCGTCTTTTGCGTGTGATATTCAGATGAATCTTTTAGAGATCGGAGTTCCCCTTCCCCCATTTCTTCTCGATCTTAATGCCTCCGCTTGTGGCTAGGATATACCGATCTCCAAGTCCAAGGATGTCTCCACCCTGTAGCTTCGATACCCGTTTGATTTGCGCAAGTAATCTCTTGAGTTTCTCAACATCTGCCAGCCTCAACTTATGGATGTCCACAAACAGGACTGCGGATCCTTCTCTGAGGTGTTCAAGGATATGGCGTAGATCTCCTGTGTCGAGCAGTTCGACTTTGTGCACGTATGGTTTCCCGCTCACAAGCCCGTGTGACATCTTCGTGGGGCCAGCGAGCGCAGGTGTCTTGGAGAGATGCTGCACATCTGATAGATCAATGTATTCTTCGATCTTGCTCTGTTGTGTAGGGTAGCTAAAGAGCACTCTTTTCTCTTCTGTGTGTATATTGATGCGTGCTCCTGCGTAGTGTCCGCGTGCCATTTGTTTGATGATGGCGACAAGTGCTGGGTATCCGATGTAGTCGTAGCTTCCCTTGAGTTTGATCTCCTTGACCCGATCAGGGAGGAGTTTGCCGCTTGCGGCGTCGGCAAGAGCCCTTCTGCATAGTGAGACGACAAGTGGCGTGTACTTCGCGTTCAACTTGGCGATTGAAGGCGTTGACTCTTTTTGGAGGATGTCGATGACTTGTGCCGCGTTGTGCAGGTATTGTGTTGGGACAAAGAGGGTGTTCTTGCCAAGGGTCTCTTGTTCGTAGACGCTTACGCCTTTGTGTGGGTCCGTAACAGTCTCTGTGGGCATCCTAAACGTCGGCAGGGTAGGTAGCGTGAATCGCGGCCATCGGATTGCAGGTACCGTGAGTCCTGACCACCATTCTGCCCAGCTTCGGCTCTGTGGTTCCTGCCAGGTGTAGATACGTCGCTTGGGGGTGTTGCCCCCTTTGAAGAGTGTCCATTCAAGGTTTGGTTTGCCAATGTGTGTTATCCACGATGCTGCCTTTACCCGTGCCTGTGCAAGCATTGTTTTATACCACTTCGTGTTGGGCCAGTTGCCTTTGTATGCGTGGGTGTAGTGGGTATAACCCACAAGTGCCAGCACGAGGAGCAGTAGCAGGATCATCCAGATGCTGCTCCAGAGCATTCCTTTCTTGGTTGCGATTGGCACGGCCTTTGCTGGTACTGTGGGCGCTGCCTCTTGCGTCTTCGCCGATATCAGTGGCTCACAAGTCTCTGTGTCGGTTGGTTTGTCGCGTATGGTGCCGCATCCGGCGCTGTCTGTGCAGCTTCTTGTTCGCAGTCCCGCGTCACAATCGCTCCAGTCATCACAGCTCCAGCGTGGCGTGCATGCTGGTGTGCATCGTCCGTTGCCGCAGGTCTCGCCGCTTGAGCACGCAGTGCCGCTGTTCCATGCAAGGCATCCGTCGCTTCCTGTGCTGCAGGTCTGGACAAGGAGTCCTGCGCATCGTCGTTCTCCTGGCGCGCAGTTATCCGAGCATCCTTTGCTTGATGATGAGGATCCTGCGAGTCCTGCGCCTCCGCCTCCGCCAGCTCCGCCAGATGGTGTTGGCGCGAGCGCGCCTGCGATAACAGTGAAGTTTGTGCGTGCGGTGTTGTTCACGTTTCCTGTGGTGTCATTGGCGATGATGGTGATGTTCCACAGGCCTGCTGCGTTGCCACCGCTTGTGGTCACGGTTCCATTGTAGGTGATATTGTTCAAGCTCCCATTAAGGATAGTTAGTGTTACATTGAATGCTGATCCGTCGGCTCGTGTGATCTGTGCGAGTACCACGCTTACATTGATATTGTCCGTGACATTGACACTGATGTTGAGCGTTCCGCCTGCGGTGATATTGCCCGGTGTGACATTAAGGGCCGTGGCATTGGGTGGTTGGATGTCGGTGAATGTGATCGCGAGTCGTGGTCGTTGGGATGCATTGGCGCTGTATTCTG
This sequence comes from Candidatus Woesearchaeota archaeon, assembly GCA_016211165.1. Classification (GTDB taxonomy): domain Archaea; phylum Nanobdellota; class Nanobdellia; order Woesearchaeales; family JAGWAF01; genus JACQSU01. Next base: position 10,883 of record JACQSU010000088.1, read on the forward strand.
TTGATCTGAAGTCTCGCTGTGTTGATGTTGCAGTTTCATTGGTGTCTTTGAGTACCCAGCCAAAGTTGAATGTGCTATTGGCATAGAAGTCTGCGACATCAGCAGTCACATTCCAATTGATGAAGCTGTCAAGCGCCGAGTCATTGAACGTGGCGTTTGTCGTTTGCCCATTCCTAAAGTCTCCTCCTGCGATGGTCCATGCAGTGGTTGAGTTAAGGTTGTTCCAGTTGGATGTGGTTTCATTCCATGGTCGTGGCGGTGATTGATTCACTCGGTGTATGGATATTGTTCTGTTTCCCTTGTCATTGCCTCCGACGATGCTTTCAAAGAAGAGTTGGAGGGTGGCATTGTCGATGCGCACCCCGTTTGGCAGACCGGAGATATTGAATCTGATCAGGATGCGTCGTGCCGCGCTTGCGCTTGCTTTTCCGACTCTAAGGAATTCATCAAGTCCATTCTCCTGGTTTGGTGTTCCTTCATTCATCCAGTTGTCGTCGGTGATATTGCTTCCATCAAGGGTTTCGCCAAAGATGGGGTCGTCTGGGCTGATATTGATGCTGTAGAGTTGTCCTGGGATCAAGTCATCGCGAATGAGTGTATAATTGGCTCTGTCCGTGCAGCGTAGGTTCGCAAGGTCGACATCAGTGCATTTGAAGAGGTTTTCTCCTGTTGCATTGATGAAGATCTCTGCTGATGTCATATTAAAGCTGCTAAAGTCAGCGAGATATTCCTGCGCAAAGATCGAGGAGTCATTGCTCTGATTCGCTAATCGTATGAGGGTGTTAGTCGACGCTTCGCTGTGGTTGTGGACGATGATGCGTGTGATGGTCTGGTTTGCTGGCTCGATAAAGATTTCAAGGTTGCCAGAGGCATTCGCGAGTACTGTTATGTTTGTCAAGATCAGTCTAAACTCTTTCTCATCCAGCACGTCGATGAACCGTGAGGCTTCCCGGATGATCTGGAGTGTTGTGGCATTGAAGTTTCCTGCGGTGTCGTTTGCGATGATGGTGATATTATAGACTCCTCCGAGTGTCAAGTTGGTGAATGATACCCTCCACGTGATGCTGCTTGCATTAGTCATGTTGCGGACTTCAACGCTGCCATTGGGTAGTCTTACATAGGCGATGACGCTTGCAAGCGCGTTATTGTCTGTTGCATTCGCGCTGATGTTAACAATATTGGTGATATTGAATCTGCTGGCATTTGCTGGTGTAATGCTGATGAGGAATGGCGGTTGAGTATCAAGCGTGATAAAGAAGCTGCCGACCGTGGCATTGACATTGCCGCCGCTGTCATTTGCGATGACGGTGTAGTTGTATGTGCCGATCGTCGTTGTCTCGTTAAATGTGATATTGATGATGTCTCCTGTGCGAGTGGCAGTGCCGACCCGCACTGTGCCATTTGGCAATGTTACATTGACAAGGACTGTGTCGATGGGTCCATTGTCTGTTGCATTGGCTGCGATGCGCACAGGTGTGCTTTGGTTAAAGCTCGTGCCATTAGGTGACGCATTGATAACAATGGGTCTGATATTGTCATTGACGATAAAGCTTGCGCGGACGCTATCATTGGCATTGTGGCTCGTGTCATTTGCCACAATGGTCACATTATAGAGTCCTGCAGGGTCTCCGAGTGCTGGCGTGTAATTCACTCTAAACACCGAGCTTCTATTGCTTCCGCTTGAGTTGAGCATCCGGACAGATGTCACGCTTCCATTGGATCGTATGATCCTTGCCAATGCCGCAAGGATGTCGTCATTGTCGCTGATATTGGCGCTGATGTTGATTGCTGGTCCGCTTTGGTTTGTGGCATTGATCGACAAGACCAAGTTTGTTACATTTGGCTGTACAACATCAACAACCTGTAATGTCAAGGTAACCGTCGCATTCCTATTGTTAAGTGTGTCATTTGCGCTGAATCTGATGCTGTAGTTTCCTACTTCGCCGGTGTCATCGATGCCATCGCTGTAGATAGCATCAAAGAGGATGCCAAGGTTGAAGACTTCGAGTGTTCCATTTGGTTTAGTGACATTGGCGTGGACGATGTCAACGCCGGAGAATCGATCAGTGATATTGATGGTGAAATTAGCCGTCTCGGTCACGTTGTATCGTGTCAGATTATCCGGTCCTGGATTGATGGCGCGTGGTCCTGTATTGTCGATGGTGAAGTTGCCAGAAAGGGTATTCGAATTGGAGAGGTTTTGTCCGCTTTCGTTTTCATAGACGATGATGCGCAGGTTGTATTGGCCATCAAGGACGAGACTGGTGTTGAATGGGAAGGTGGTTCTGTTTATGGTTAGCGTTTGGTTTGCGGTGATGGTGAAGTTCACAAGACTTGCATTGTCCGGGTCAAGGAGTGTGATATTGTAGAGGAGGGTGTCTCCTTCTTCATCGGTTACTGGTGCCCAGGTGATGTTGAATATGTCGTGTTGTACTGATCCAGGAGTTGGTACGATTATTTGTGGTGTTGTTGGCGCGTCGTTGATGAAGATTACGGTGAAGTTGGTTCGGCTGGTGTTGGAAGCGCCGAATGTGTCGTTTGCGGTGATGGTTATGTTGTATTGGCCGTCGAGTCTTGTTTCATTGAATTCGTTGTGTGTGAAGTTGTCTCCTGTTCTGCTGAAGTTGTCCCAGCTGACGTTGACTCTGCCGTAGAGTGGTGGGTCTGATCGGATTTCAAAGCGCATATGCAGTCCTCTGCTTATGTTTGCGTTGCTGAAGTTGGCGAATTGTCTCCATTGCGTGTTGTTTAGGACGTACCAGGTGAAATTGTTGCCTATACGGCTGATTCTGAACATGCCTCTGGTTTGGTTGAAGCTTTCTTCGCTGAGCGCGATTTCGGTGCCATTGTCGTTGATTTCTGCTTTGATAACGCTGCCGGCGGTAGTGTTCTTGTACAGAATCTCTATTTCTTTGGTGTCCGAGAGTCTGGTGTCGTGTTCTTGGAGAAGTTCGATGAGGAATCTGCTGCCAGGTTGGAGCGCTCGTGCACTAAAGGTCACATTGAGGTCGAAGTCGCCGTCGATGTGTGTCTTGCTGACGTATCCGCATAGGGTGCTGTTTGGTGCTGTGCCGGTGCCTGTGATTTCGGTGTGCATGGCTCCGGGGTCTGTGGTGTTGATGTTGGCGATGCAGTTTTGTCCTGGTGAAATGACTGCTCGTTCGCCATCTGGGGTCCATGTGGTGTTTTCGCTGTTGGCATTGAAGTTGTCATTGAAGAGGCCGTTTGCGAGGAGGGTGATTGTTCTGATGGTTCCATTGGGCAGTGTGATATTGGCAAGGACGGTGCTGATGTTGTCAGGGTCTGTGGCGTTCACGCTGATGATGACGCTGGTGTCTTCATCAAATGTTTCTCCCAATGGTGCAAGGATGAGCACGCTTGGCGGCGTTCCGATGATTCTGATGATGGTTGTGTTTGTGGCGAGGTTGCCAAGGGTGTCGTTTGCTCGGATGATGATGGTGTAGGTTCCGACAAGGGATGTTTCAGCAAGGGTTGTGTTCCACAAATCTCCTTGGCCGCTGATGTTTTGCATGGTGAGCACGCGTGTGCTTCCATTGGGCAGGGTGACATTCGCAGTGACAGTGTTGATGCCTTCTGGATCTGTGATGTTTGCTGATATGGTGACTGCCGCCGTCCTATTGATAATGGTGCCATTGGTTGGTGTAATATTGATGATCGTTGGCGCTCCTGCCGAGAAGACGTTGATGTTTGTGCGCGCGGTGTTATTCACATTGCCTGCGGTGTCGTTTGCGATGATGGTGATGTTCCAGATGCCTGGGGCTTGTCCTGCTTGTGTGATAAGGGTGGCATTGTAGGTCGTTCCATTAAGGAGGCTCATGGTGAGATTAAACGCGCTCCCATCCGCTCGTGTGATCTGCGCAAGGACCCTATCAACGATGAAGTTGTCGGTGACATTGACGGTGATGTTCGTGCTGTTGCCAACGCTGATATTGCCAGGTGTGGCATTGAGGGCAACGACGCGTGGGGGCGTCCTATCGATGGTGATATTGCCAAGGAATGTTGTGTTGGAGTTGTTTGAGGGATCCCTAAGTGTCATATTAAGCGAATATACGCCGTCAGAGAGATTATTGGGTAATGTGAAGTTGACTGGCAAGCCGGACTGATTCAGCGCCACGACAGGACCGCTGACATTCACAGGCGTCCCCGTCGCGTTATACAGCGTGAATGTGACATTGATGGGGAATTCATTGGGCGTGAAGTTGACCTGCACGCTAACATTCACTCCAGGCGTCACAAGGGGGAGCGTCGGTTGTGTCGTGATGTTGCTTCCCGATGGCGCCGTCACGTCGACAACAGTGAAGTTTGCAGTCACGGTCCTATTCACATTGCCAGATGTGTCGTTGCCAATAAAGGTGATATTCCATTGCCCACCTGGGTCGCCGATGGTTGTGGTAATCGTGGCATTAAAGAGGTTGCCTAAAACCAGCGTCATGGTGATATTAAAGCTGGATCCATTCGCGCGAGTGACTTGTGCGATGATGGTGTCCCGTGCAGTTTCATCAAAGAAGATCGCCGTGACATTCGTAGATTGGCTGTGATTGATGATTGCAGGTGTCACATTGGCAAACACCACGCGAGGCGCGGTAATGTCATTGACAGTAAAGTTCGTCCGTATAGTCGTATTCACATTGCCGCTGGTGTCATTGGCAATGATAGTGGCATTCCACTGTCCTGCAGGTTCGTCTCCGCTCACAAGGATACTTGCATTGTAGATGCTGCCATTAAGCAGGCTCATCGTGCGATTGTAGCGTGATCCATTGCTTCTGGTGATCTCAACAAGCACAACTCCTACACCAACATTGTCCGTGACATTGACCGTGATATTGGTCGCTTGCGACTGATTGATGATGCCGGGTGTTGCATTCACACTAACAACCCTCGGGTTCTGTCCGTCTTGTGTGATGAAGAATGTGGTTACAGTTCTATTCACGTTTCCTGCGGTGTCGTTTGCGATGATGGTGACATTGTAGGCGCCGGTCAGATTCGTCTGTGTGAATGTTGCGTTATAGATATTGGAGAGGTTTACGGTGTGATTAAGGAGTGTAAGAAGCACGCTTGATCCATTTGGCAAGGACACATTCGCAAGCACGGTGTCGACGCCATTCAAGTCAGTGACATTGGCTGCGATGGTGACATTGGTGCTTTGGTTGAATGTGGTTCCTGCTGGTGAGACATTCGTGGCGCGTGGTGCGATTGTGTCGATGGTGATGTTGCTTAGGAGTGTGTGGTTGTTGTTTCCTGCAAGGTCGGTTGCGGTCATGTTTGGTGTGTATGTGCCGTCGGTGAGGTTGTTGGGGATTAAGTATACAAACGGCAGTTGGGAGGCATTCAAGATAACAATTGGTCCGGTGACATTGACGGCAAAGCCAGTGGCATTGTAGAGTGTGATGGTGATGTTGATAGGGAATTCGTTGCTGGTGAGGTTCACGGTCACATTCGTGTTATTGCCCTGTGTCACAAGCGGCAGTGTTGGTGTTGTGGTGACATTCGTGATGTTGGGGGCTGTTCTATCGATGGTGATGTTGCCTATGAATGTTGTGTTGCTGTTGTTGGCTTGGTCGGTTAGTGTCAAGTTCAAACTATAGATTCCTTCAGATAGGTTATTCGGCAATGTGAAGTTGATGGGGAGCATTGATTGGTTCAGGATCACAATCGGTCCAGTGACATTCACGATGCTGCCAGTTCTATTATAGAGGGTGAATGTGGCGTTTATTGGGAATTCTGTTGGTGTGAAGTTGATGCTAAAGCTCGTGTTTACTCCTGGTGTGAAGAGCGGAATCGGTGGCGACGTGGTGGTGTTATTCGGCGTGGGAGGAGTTCTATCAATCGTGATATTACCAACAAAGCTTGTGTTGCTGTTATTGCCAAAGTCCGTGGCAGTCATGTTGAGTGTGTAGGTTCCCTCGCTTAGATTGTTGGGTAGGGTGAAGTTGATGGGTAGTCCGGATGCGTTGAGTACCACAATCGGTCCTGTTACATTCACGACTGCTCCTGTGGAGTTGTAGAGGGTGAAGGTGATGTTGATGGGGAATTCGTTTGAGGTGAAGTTGACTGCGTAGCTGACATTTGTTCCTTGTGTCACGTGGGGTAGTGGTGGTTGAGTCGTAAGATTCGTGATAAGCGGTGGTGCTCGATCAATAGTGAAGTTGGTAAAGACTGTTCTATTGATGTTTCCGTTGGTGTCGTTGGCGATGATGGTGATGTTCCAGATGCCTTCGGGGTCAGTTAACCCAATGACGAGTGTATAGTTGTAGATGCCAGGCACTGATGAGTTCACAAGCGTCATCGTGACATTGCTTATTGATCCGTTGCTCTTTTTGATCTGCGCAAGCACAGTGCCGACGCCAACATTGTCCGTGACATTGACGGTGATATTGGTGACATTTGCGCTTTGGACAATGCGTGGCGGTTCTAGTGCTAGGTTAATCACTGCAGGGTTCTGTCCGTCTTGTGTGATGAAGAATGTGGTTACAGTTCTATTCACGTTTCCTGCGGTGTCGTTTGCGATGAGGGTGACATTGTAGGCGCCGGTCAGATTCGTTTCAGTAAACGTGAAATTCCAAAGGTCCGTGAGGTTGACGGTGCTATTGCGCAGTGTCAATAATCGGATTGATCCATTGGGTAGGCTGACATTGGCAAGTACGGTGTCCACACCTATACCGTCGGTCACGTTTGCGGCGATGGTGACATTGGTGCTTTGGTTGAATGTGGTTCCTGCTGGTGAGACATTCGTGGCGCGTGGTGCGATTGCATCCGTTGCATTGATAGTAAAGAGTGCAGCTGCGATGCGTTGGGGTTGGAGTCGTATGACTTGTGTTGTTCTATTGATGGTGCTTTGGTTGGTGACATCGAATGTGCCGCTGACGTTCGCGACGGTGATGACAAATCCGAATTCAGCGTCCGGTGTCACATTAAACGTGCTGTAGTTGCTGATTCCTGTTACGTTTCCTATGACAAAGTCATTCGTGAAGATGTTCGTAATATTGTCAGTCCATGTTTTGATGTGTGGGAGCGACGTGATAATCGTTTCGTTGTTGCGTAGCGCGTTGATGTGTTCAAGGTGGATGGTTTCATTGCGTAGCGTGAAGCCAGGGATGGTTTCTGTATTATACGTGACGACGTCATTGGTTGATATGGTTGCAATTTCTGGAGTGCCAAGGGATGCGTTGTCTGCTGCCCAGAGTTGTCCTGTGGAGTTGTGGATGCGTGTGGTATTGGTGATGATTGTGGGGTGGAATGTGGAGAGCGTTTGGACATCGTGGTTGTATCGGTAGAATCTGCTTTGGTTGATGCTGTTGTTGAATTCCGTTGTCATGTTTCTGGTGATGTTGATTGGTCTTCCTGCCGCGATGCTGTAGTTCGGCTGTTCCTGGGCTCTGGCGACGATCACGGCGACGACTTCGGTCGGTTCTGCAGTGAGGATTTCCATTCCTGCCGGTTCTCCGCTGTAGTTGACTGCAATGCTGACATTGATTGTTCGTGTCTCATTAAGAGCGGGGTCGGCGTTGCAGTGAATGTGAGCGCTCAAGAAGCCTCCTTGGCTGATGCCGACGCCATCCAGACTGATGTTTTGCTCAATGACTCCAAAGCTTGTGCTTGCGTTTGTGGCATTGCCGCAGGACTCGAAGGTGGTCTCAAGGTTGCTGGTTTCCGCGTGGTAGCACAGGAATGGTCTGCAGGTGTTGTTTTGTGAGACGCTGATATTGGCTCGGATTGTCGCGGAGCCGATCATGTTGAATGTTTTGAGGAATGAGCAGTTGATGTTGGTGTTTGATCCGCAGGCTGGAATTTTGATGATGTCAATGTTAGTGGCATTTGGTAATACAGTGATTTCGAACCGGTTAATTTCTGCAATAGCGGATGTTGGTTCTGCTTTGGAGAGCCATTTGATCGCTGATGTGAGGTTGTTTGAAGTGCTGCCAAAGCTGATGTTTCGTGTTTCGATGGGGAAGAGTAAGAAGATGACTTTGGCCGTGGTGCTGTTCGTCGCTGTTTGGTAGTTCGGTGCTGTGCACGTGACGGTGAATGTTTGGTTGTCGAATTCTTTGACCGTGTTAAGCGATCCGGTGTAGTTGGAGAGGGTGCTATTGAATGCGAGTTGTGTTGTTCGTGATGTCGTATTGGTTGTGACGGTGCAGTTTGCAGTCGTGACAGGAGTGCCTGCAAGTGTGACAAGCTGTGCGACATAGGGGATGAGTTCGATGATTCCAAAGTCTGGGTTCTCTGCTGGTGTGAGGGATGTTCCTTGACGGTAGGTGCTTTGGTTAAGGCGCAGGATGACTGCGGCAATCCCTGTCAGCGTGAAGTTTGTGCGGACGCTCGTATTGACGTTTCCGCTTGAGTCATTCGCGATGATGGTTACATTCCATAGGCCTGCGGAGTCGCCAAGTGTTGTCCCAACACTCGCGTTGTAGATTTCTGGGATGCTTGCATTCGTGATGCTCATGGTGATGTTGAATGCTGACCCATTTGCTCGTGTGATCTGTGCGATGACTGTGCTTATATTGATGTTGTCCGTGACATTGACGTTGACATTGACGCTTTGTCCTTGGGTGATGTTTGATGGTGTGGCATTAAGGTTGATGACGCGTGGTGGGGATGCATCGGCGATGGTGAAGTTGACCTTGACGGTGTTATTCACGTTGCCTGCTGAATCATTTCCGATGAATGTGATGTTCCAGAGTCCCTGCGGGTCGTTGACTGTGGTAATCACGGTTGCGTTGAAGATATTGCCGGCAAGATTGGTCATCGTGAGATTAAACGAGGACCCATTCGATCGTGTGATTTGCGCAATGATGGTATCTCGGGCTGTTTCATCAGTGAAGTTCACTGTGGCATTGACTGGGTTGCCTCCATCTACTGTGCCAGGTGTCACGTTCGCTGCAAAGACGCGGGGGAGTGTCACATCAACAACAGTGAAGTTTGTCCTGGTAGTCGCGTTCAGATTGCCGCTCGTGTCATTGGCGATGATGGTGATATTGTACCCTCCGGCTGGTTCTGCATTGGTGACATTCAAGCTGAAGTTGTAGATTGGTCCAAGGCTGGAGTTTAGCACGGTCATCGTGACATTAAATGCGGATCCATTGGCCCGAGTGACTTGCGCAAGCACTGTGTCGACTTGGTAGTTGTCCGTGACATTGACGGTGATATTGGTTGATAGTCCCTGATTCACAATGCCTGGCGTGGCATTGAGTGCCACAACAGATGGATTCGTGACATCCACGACAGTAAAGTTCGCGCTGACGGTCCTGTTGACATTGCCTGTGCTGTCATTAGCGATGAAGGTGATGTTCCATTGTCCTGGTGGATCGTTTATAGTGGTGAGGATGGTCGCATTGAACAGGTTGCCTGAAAGCAGGCTCATGGTGATATTGAAGCTTGAGCCATTGGCTCGTGTGACTTGTGCGATGATGGTGTCGCGTGCAGTTTCGTCGCTAAACACCGCGGTGGCATTCACGCTTCCGCTTTGGTTGATGATGCCAGGAGTAACATTTTGTGTCGTGATTCGAGGCGCTGTGATGTCATTGACCGTGAAGTTTGACCGGATAGTGTTATTGACATTGCTTGCGGTGTCGTTTGCGATGATCGTTACATTCCAGAGTCCTGCAGGTTCGTTGCCGCTGACAAGGAGTGTGAAGTTGTAGATAGTGCCTGTTTGCACGCTCATCGTTCTATTGAATGCTGATCCATTCGCCCTAGTCACTTCGACAAGAACGGTGTCGACGCCGACATTGTCCGTCACATTCACGGTGATGTTGGTGCTTTGTGTTTGGTTGATGGTGGTGGGATTGATGCTAAGGTTGACGACGGCAGGGTTGGTGCCGTCCTGTGTGACAAAGAATGTTGTGACGGTTCGGTTCACGTTTCCTGCGGTGTCGTTTGCGATGATGGTGACGTTGTAGATTCCTGTTAAATTCGTCTCGGTGAATGTGTTGTTCCAGATGTCGATGTTGCCGCTATTGTTAAGGAGTGTGATGAGTCTGATACTGCCATTGGGCAGTGTGACATTGGCAAGGACGGTGTCGATGGCGTAGTTGTCGGTGGCATTGGCTGCGATGCTAACATTGCTGCTTTGGTTAAAGATCCTGCCTGCAGTCGGTGATACATTGGTGACAAGCGGCGAGGTGACGTCATTGACTGTAAAGTTGCTGCGCACAGTCGTATTGAGCTTGCCTGATGTATCATTGGCGATGATGGTGACGTTCCACATCCCAGGTGCATCTCCGATGGTTGTCAGTATCGTGAAGTTGTAGATGGGTCCGAGTGTTGCATTAAGCACGGTCATCGTGACATTAAATGCGGATCCATTGGCTCGTGTGATCTGTGCAAGGACGCTATCAACCTGATAGTTGTCCGTGACATTGAGGGTAATATTGGTGCTTAGGCCTTGGTTGATGCTGCTATTTGATACATTGAGGCGGATAACTGCAGGTGGTGTAACGTCATTGACACTAAAGTTGCTCTTGATGCTGGCATTGAGATTGCCTGATGTATCATTGGCGATGATGGTGACGTTCCACATCCCAGGTGCATCTCCGATGGTTGTCAGTATCGTGAAGTTGTAGATGGGTCCGAGTGTTGCATTAAGC
>JACQSU010000092.1 GCA_016211165.1 Candidatus Woesearchaeota archaeon
AAAGAGGTGATAGATTGTGAATATCACCAAGGATTTACCCACCCGTTACCACTGAGAAGGTATCCCCTTATATAAAGCTTTCGTATTATGTGCATCCGCGAGTAGTAACAAAAATTGCTTAATGTTCGCCTTCGGCGAACTTAAGCAATTTCACACACGTCGGCTGCCTGCCACGGCCATGCCAACAATGATACCCCCAAGAATCCACGGCAAATACTCCAAGCCATTACTTTGAAAAGAGGCTATTGACGCGCCTGTGATTGATTGAGATGCAGCCCTTTGGAAATACAAATCAAGATTCGAAAACTCCAAGGCATATTCAGCGAAGAGAATCGCTGATTGGGGATCGGTTTCTTTGAGGGAGCCAGCAAATTGGTAATATGAATAACCCAGGATCGGAAAGATTCCCTTTGCCTGAGAATCAGCGATCGCGACCTTGGCCACGGCAAGCTTATTATCCACAAGCTCGATGATTGCCGCAGGATCCGTACCCAAAAGGGAGATGAGAACATCTGCTTCTGCCTTTGCCTTGGCGGCTTTTGAAAGACACAACTCATAACGACTGGCAAAGAGATCGTCCCCAGCTCGCTCGATCTCCTGCTTGATACCCCCAAGCGACCGCTGGATATATATCTGCACATACTGATACCGCTCTTCTGCCTCCCGGATCTTATCCTCACACGAACGCTGAAGCGCGACAGGGTCAACTTCGTAGTGCACACCTGGCTGACCAAAGAAACGACTCCACGCAACAGCAGACTCCACACGCTCAGTTGCCTGTGCAAGCGCAAGAGCCTTTGTCAGATTGGACTCCTGTTTTAAGAGCCCGTCAATGGTGTCCTGCGCCTCGCTTAATCGCTCATCGACAATGATGCTTGTCTGCACATCAGTGAGCGTCGTGATGTTTGTCCCTCGCAACCGATCACCAAAAAGCTTGACCTGCTCACGCAAACGCCACGCAGCAAGATCAACCTCTGTACCGGATGCGCCACGAATCGACTGAGCAAGCATGTGATAGTTAATGCCTGCCCTAAAGCAAAATGAGGCTGCACTGTAGAAATCACCCTTGACAAAAGCCTGCGCAGACTGTTCCTCAGATCTGCGCGCTTGGGACTCAAGCTCGACAAAGGAGAGGTTCAACTCGTGATCAGATAGCATGAGCTGGTACTGGGACTTGAGACGCTGGGCGCGATCACACAGATCCATAGACACATTACGCATCAAGGAAGCATATCCTGGATCGATGGACACCTCGACCTTGCGAGGAGCGATTGTTCTGCCGGTGATTATACCCAAAGCCTCATCGATGCGCTTCACCTCAATCACCTTGACATTCCGCTGCGCGCCAAATTCGACAAGATCCACGGACTGATTCTTCTCATTGATAATCCGCTTACCTGAGGGAATAATCACAGTCTTGATATTGTTCTCACCCGCCGCGACAATCTTTTGCTGAATCCCCCCAACACCACCAATGAGACCACCAGAATTGATCGAACCAGTGATCGCGATATCATCAGCGATGGGAAGATCCACAAGCACGGCATAGGTAAGGACTGTCGCCGCCGCACCTGCACTCGGACCACCAATCACGACGCTGTTCGCGCGCAACGTATAGATAAAATCATACTCATCACAGTTTATGGGAAGCTGGTTGCAAGCTACCTGCTTTGCAAAACGCATCGAAATCTGCGTATCCGTCTTGCTTAGGGGAAATGTCTCCAAAAACACACGACCTGACCCAGGACGCGTCTCTAAGGAGAGCGACGCGACGCTACCCTCAAGACCCACATTCTCATCAGAGACTGCCAAGAGCTTGATCTTGCCCTCAGCGGCGTAGCCAGGTGCCGCCAGAACCAGCATAATACACACCATTCCCCAACGCATAGCCGACGGAGGACAGAATTGCTTAAAAGGATTATGAAGTAAAAACGTTTAATGATCCTCGCCTTCGGCTTGGATCTTAAACGTTTTTTGTTATAGAGAACTTTGAAAAATTCGCTTCTGGCTCATTTTTTCAAAGTTCTCCTTTGCAGAAGCCGTCGAGCGGTTACGCAGGGGAGGTTATTCAAAGTTCTCTGTAATTGATTTCGCTATATCTTTAGGGGCTTAAAAGAGGGGCCCTGCTCCTCGTTTCGATGTAGAAACACTTCGGGAAGCGACCGCAGGCAAGGAAACCGCCATACACTGACTTGCGGACAACCAACTTGCCCTCCTTGCACTTGGGACACTCCTTACCCTCATTCTCAAAATGCTGATCCTTTGACGGACACTGCGCATTGACGCACACCTGCTGCGGTTTTTTCTTTGCCCTAAACATCAAAATCATAGGATACTTGCACTGCTCGCACTCCTTACCAGTGGCTTTTATGGCACCAGCGGCAGGAAGCTTGAATGTCGTCTTGCAATCAGGATACCTATTACAAGCGGCAAACCTGCCAAACTTACCCTTGCGGATCTGAATCAAGCCCTGCTTGCACGAAGGACACGAACCAAGCGTCGAGAGACTTGTACGCGTCTCTGAAAACCGCTCCATCAAACCAGCACCTATCTGCTTTTCTTTTTTCTTGAAATCAGCAAGGATCTTTGTGAGCACATCCTTTGCCTTCGCAAGCACCTTGTCTGGCGCGGCTTTCTCTTCGCGGATCAGATCCATCTCCTCCTCAAAGGACCGCGTCAACTCCTCATCAAGAATCTTGGGACAATATTTCTCCAATGTATCAGCGATATGCATCCCGAACTCCGTCGCCTCAATCGGCGCACCGGCAGCATAATTTCGCTCACGCAAGGTCTCAACAATCTGCGCACGCGTCGCTTTAGTGCCCAGGTTACGCTTCTCAAGCTCCTTGATGATCGATGCCTCATTATACCTCTTAGGCGGCTGCGTCTCTTTTGACAACAGATCAATTTTCTTAAGCGGAACGAGCTCGCCTTTCTTGACATGCGGAAGCTCCTCCTCCTCAAGCTTCACAAATGGACCATACAATGCATGCCAACCTTTCTCGATTGTTCTCGTACCACGCGCATTGAAATCTTCGCCCTTGATCTCCAAACTGATGACCTGCGTCTCACGAACCGCTGGTTCGCCAAAGGTAGCAAGGAATCTGCGCACAACAAGATCATAGATTTTCGCATCACGCTCTTCAAGAGACTTGGGAATGACACCTGTCGGATAGATCGCCGGGTGCGCAGGATCCGTCTTCTTGCCATTGTTTGGCTTCCGCTTACCCTTAAGGACGATCTCCACCAAAGGCTTGTAATCTGACTGTTTGGCAAGCTTTGCAAGCAGGGTCTTAAACCCCAGAGACTCAGGCAATTGCTGGCTCGCGGTCCTTGGATACGAGATAAGCCCACGCAAATAGAGTGACTGCGCAATGGCAAGTGTGTTTTTAGGAGAGATACCGCACGTGGTGTACGCCTCGGTCTGCAATGTCGTCAAATCAAATGGGTGCGGCGGCGCCTGCTTTTGCTGGGAGGCGTCAATGGACTTCACAATACCAGATTTCTCCTTACCAACCTTCTTGTAGATAGCGGCTGCTTTTGATTCTTCCCAAAACTTGTCAATCACGTGCCAGAACTCAAGATCCGCATCTTTGATACTCGCAAGCGCGCACAATTGCCAAAACGGCACTGGTTTAAATGACTTGATCTCACGCTCACGATCAACAATGATCTTGAGCGCAGGACCCTGCACACGACCAGATGAGAGAATCTTAAAGGTCCCCGCGGCCTTGATTGAGGACGTCAAGGCACGGCTCAAATTGATACCATAATACCAATCCAAGGTATGACGCGTGACACCAGCATCTGCCTGACCGTGATCGATGTGTGGCATCGCGTGATCATAGGACTCAATCAACTCCTTTTGCGTAAGAGTCGAATACTTCATCCGCTTCGCATCATCCTTGCCGCACGCGAAACGCAGTATATTATAACCGAGCGTCTCTCCTTCAATGTCATAGTCAGTCCCGAGGCAAAAATCGCTCGCTTTCTTCGCCAGTTTTTTTATCAAGGCAAGGTATTTTTTTGAGAACGCGGCTTCCTTCTTGAAATCAGCAATCGGCGCCCATTCGGTGTTAAATGTCGGATAGCCAAGAGAACCCTTCTCCTTAACCTCACGCAAACCATACAAGTGACCAACAGCAGGAACAACGACAATCTCCTTGCCACAATGCTTAATCTGATAATACGGAACGCCATTATCCAAAAGCTTCTTAGGATCACCATCAGCAAGCGCGATCGCGATCTTCTGCGCTGACGACGGCTTCTCTGTAATGAGCAATGTGTATGACATCGGAACGTTGGGCCAAAAGACCACACTATAAAAAGCTTGGCCGGCAGGTTGTTTTTTATAATCAAGGACTTTGAATCAAAATCATTCCCCAGAGCACCACATGGACCCCAACCCCCACGAAAGCAGCATCCGACGCATCGGGCATGTCTGCCGCATTCTTTCCAAAGAAGGATTCCTATGGCTTATCGATGAGATCGAACTACGCGCCCATGTGCCGCTGCTTAGCCGATGGTTCGGCACAAGAGGCACGCGAGATACTCGACCAGAGCGCATCCGCAACCTCCTTGAACAAATGGGAGGATCCTACATCAAGCTTGGTCAATTGCTATCCCTCCGCCCAGACCTTATTCCAGAGGAATACTGTGAAGAATTCACCAAACTCCAGGACCGCGTACCACCAGAGCCTTTTGATGAGATCAAACACGTTATTGAAACAGAACTTGGCAAACCCATCTCATCGGCATTCTCGGAGTTCTTAACTACACCTATCGGATCGGCAAGCATCGCCCAAGTCCATGAAGCACGACTCAAACGAGGCGAGCGGGTCGTCGTCAAAGTCATGCGCCCAGGCATCCACGCGAAATTCAAAGCCGACCTTGACGTGATGTACTTCTTTGCCCACCGCCTTGAGAATCGACTCAAGAAACTCGGATTCAACCCGGTGACCATCGTCGAGGAATTTGAGAAATACACACGCGACGAGCTGGATTTCACTGAAGAAGGAGCCCACATCCAAGCATTTGAGCGGAATTTCGCAGGATCACGCCGCGTCAAGATCCCCCACTATCACAAAGACCTAAGCACAAAGAATATCCTTGTGATGGAGTACATCGAAGGCGTACACCTAAGCAACCTCATCAATGGATCCATCAACCACCACGACAAAGAAGCCATCGCACGCAACCTCTTTGATCTTTGCCTTACCCAAGTCTTCAAAATGGACATCTTCCACGCAGACATGCACCCTGGCAATATCATAGTCCTGCCAGACAATCGCGTGGCACTGCTTGATTTTGGCATCACAGGATCACTCCCCCCAGACATTCGAGAAAAGGGCGTCCGACTCTATGTAGCCCTTGTTGAGAAAAACATCGATGATGTCCTCGAGGCAATCTTCGCGATGGGACACATCAGCGACGAATCAAAACTGCACCTCTTCAAGCAAGAAGTGCGCGAGATCATCGACATGTGGCATGGCGAAACGCTCTCAAAGGCCCGCATCACCCACACCCTGCACCAACTGCTCAATAGCTGTGTCGACCACGGCATCACCCTACCCCCAGAATTCATACGCCTTGGCAAGGCCCTCGTCACCATCGAAGGAACATGCGTGCGCCTCTACCCAGAATTCAATTTCGTCGAAGAGAGCAAACCCTACCTTGTCGATCTCTTACGCAGCCAGGTTGTAGCAGGAGTAAGCTTGAAGAATGCACTTAAGAAAAGTTTGGTACTCAAAGCATACCTTCAGAAACTTCCCCGAAAGATAGCATCTGCACTTGAACGCGTTGCTTCAGGACGCGTCGATATAAGCGTCGAGGCAGCTGAGGTCGGCTACCTTGGACGCGTGCTTTCCGTAGCATCGGACCGCATTTCGGCAGCACTCATCATCGCCGCATGCCTTATCACTGGAGGACTCATCCTGCGCGTGAACGTGCCACCCCACTACTTTGGCGTATCAGCGTTCGCACTCATCGCATTTGGCATCGGCGCAATCATGACCACCATCCTACTCCTAAGCTTCTTGCGAAAACTCCCAGTGAAAAACCCACACCATTAATATACTAGAAATAGAGAGGAAGATGATGGGAAAACGCGTCAGACGAGCATTCAAGAAGGGCGCCAAGGCTGGCGTGAAAGCAGCGGCAACAGGAGCTGCGATCTACAACCAAGACGTCATCCGACGCTACATTGGCGTCGGGATGAGACTACTACGCCTGGGCGCCACAGAAGCAGAGAAAGAAGTTCGCAAGGCACTCTCCTTTGGCAAAGTTGAGAAAGCACGACATGAAGAGATTGCACGCAAAGTCGTCGCCGAGGCAAAAACCGAAGGCAAGAAACTGCGCACCATGATACGCAGGGAACTTGATAAAAACGTTTAATCACGCTCGCCTGCGGCTCGCGTGTTAAACGTTTTTTGTTATAGTTAGAGTATATTTTTAGGCAGTATCAAAGGGGCGAAGCCCACTTTTTCCCGACTAACTTTTATAAACCGCCAATCACTGGGCCGCATTATGACTGACTGGAGCATCATTACAAAAGAGCCATTATCTGACATCTTGGGACAAGAACGCGCAAAACAACACCTCAAAAGCGCACTCCTTGTCGACAGACACGTCATCATCAGCGGCCCGCCAGGCATTGGCAAGACCACAATTGCCAAAAACATCGCACGACTCTTGCCCACGCTGGACCTTAATGACTGCGAATACCACTGCAACCCAAAAACACCAGCCTGCCCAACTTGCATATCTACTAAGACCAAGACAAAAAAAGTAACAGGATCCGAACGATTCATCCGCATCCAAGGATCCCCGGACCTGACTGTTGAGGACCTCCTCGGAGACATCGACCCTATCAAAGCACTCAAGAGCGGACCACTATCCATCGAAGCATTCACACCAGGAAAGATCTTTCGCGCAAATCAAGGCATTCTATTTTTTGATGAAGTGAATCGGTGCCCTGAGAAATTGCAGAACTCACTTTTGCAAGTGCTAGAAGAAGGAAAGGCAACACTGGGCGCATATAGCATTGAGATCCCGGCTAATTTCATCTTCATTGGCACAATGAACCCAGATGATTCTAGCACCGAATCACTATCTGAGGTGTTCTTGGATCGGTTCGATATTGTTGAAATGACATACCCTGAGACGCTGGAAATTGAATCACGCATCGTCCTAAACAAGGGGAAAAGACTTGAGATTGGGTTTCCTCCTGGATTGCTGTCGTGGGCACTTGGATTTGTCCGCGACCTACGGTCAAGCAAGGACATCGAGAAAAAGCCATCGGTTCGAGCATCCCTTGGCATCTATGAACGCGCACAAGCACATGCATTGCTTAGTGGCAGGAAAACGGTGACCCACGCTGATATCGAAGCCATCATCGTCTCAGTCATCGCACACCGCATCACACTCAAACCGTCTGTCCGATACACCCAATCACCGGAAGAATTCGTGCAGAACGAATTCCAAAAATTCAAACACAACCACCCGGTGAAGGACGAGCAGGCGGGAGGTTCTCTTTGACATCGACGCTGTCGAAGTGAAGCATCTGGGAAAAGCACGTGAAGAAAAAGGCGCTTTGAAATCGCAGTTTGACGAAGACAAACTGATGAAATCAGTTCTGCAAAACGACAAGCAGAAAATCGACCACGGAAAACTGCTTGCCGAGATGCTCAACCAAGGCATCAAATCATTCACCCCGGACATGATGTTCTCACAGATCGTCAAAAACTACCAAATGGCAGAACAAGTCTATGGCGAGAGCATGCTGCGATTGTTATCTGGATATGATCCATCATATCTGAAACGCAACATCAACATCCCAGAATTCCAGAGAGAGCTCGCAGCGGCAATTGAACACAATGTGAAGGCACTTCGTGACGAAGGATTAATGGATGGACACGGCGGAATCACGGAACGAGGAGAGAACCTCGCCGCATTCCTGATGTACGTCGAAGAACTCGATCATCTGACACCCAAAGGCGCCTTTGGCGAGCGCCTCCACAAGAAAACCGCGCACTATGGCGACCGAGGAGAAGTTCGCGTTTTTAGAAAAGGGGATCGGTACAAAGACGTCGATGTTCCTGCAAGCATCCACACTGCACTCCGACGAGGACATACCACCGTGCACGTGAACGATCTTAAAACCTCTGATCGACAAAGCAAAGGCAAGATCTGCGTCATCTACGGACTTGACGCATCCGGAAGCATGAAAGGAACAAAACTTGAGCTCGCAAAAAAAGCCGGCATCGCACTTGCGCATAAAGCCATATCCAACAGGGACTCTGTTGGCTTGATAGTCTTTGGATCAGAAGTCAAAGAAGCGCTTGCGCCAACACGCGACATCAAAACGTTGCTGCGAGAGATTGCCCTAGTGCAGGCCTCCCGTCAGACTGACTTCGCGGCAATGATTGAGAAGGCAACGGAGTTGTTTCCAGGAGAGAATGCCACGAAACACCTGGTGCTACTCACTGATGCATTGCCCACGATGGGCAAGAAGCCGGAAGAGGAAGCACTACAACACATCGCCACGGCGGCTGCTGCAGGGATTACAACATCGCTTATCGGGATCAATTTGGATAGCAAAGGAAGAGAGCTTGCCCAGCAGATGGTGGATATAGGCCGAGGACGACTCTTTGCCGTGAAAGGGAGTCAAGCCATTGATCGGCTGATTATTGAAGACTATGAGGCGCTGCGATGAAAATCGTTTAATGCTCCTATCGGATCTTAAACGATTTTTTTGGAGATACCCTCTCTGACACTACTCAAGTTTATAAGGAAATTCGCCTTGAATTAATTATGCCACTCAAGATCCTTGCCTTTACCGACATCCACGCGTCGAGGACAGCGCTTGAGAAGATTGCACAAAAAATAGAGAAGCACAAGCCGGACCTCCTCGTGTGCTGCGGGGACATATCCATCTTTGAGAATGGCCTTGAACATACATTACGCAAGATCAATGACCTTGGTGTCCGGTGTCTTCTTATTCACGGCAACCACGAAGATGAAACACTGACGGGAGCCCTATGCGGGAAATTGAAGCATTTGATCTTCTTGCACAAGAAAACAGTGGAGATTGATGGGACGCTATTCGTTGGGCATGGCGGCGGCGGATTCGCATACGAAGACGAAGACTTCGACACGTGGGCAAAAACACTTGAACCGACCATGAAGAAATCAGGACGAGTCGTGCTTGTGACACACCAGCCACTACATCATACCAAAACTGATGAGATCTACGGCGGAGAACACGTTGGCTCGAAGAGTTATCGACGATTTGTGATGAAGATGACAAAGAGCTTGAAGTTGGTATTGTCCGGCCACATCCACGAATGCTTTGGAGCGGTTGATAATGTGAATGGCGTCTGCGTATCGAACCCAGGGCCGCAAGGAAAGATGTATGTCATTCATTAGGCAACATTCTTCTTGGAAGCTCGTTGTAGAGAATCAACCTATAGACAAAGGCAAATTCTTGCCTTCAATCACATCGGGAGACTCCTGCGCGACCTTAGCAGCCCAGGCCTCGTGACGCTTGTCATACCCGCTTGTGTCGATGAAACGATACGGGAGATCCTCTGGCTTCATCATCAGCACAACACGGGATGCGAGCTGATCATCAACGATCCTATAGGGAGAGTGCTTCTCGATTTCTTTGCAGAATTGGATGATATCTTCGTGCCTTGGCATCTGCTTAATGTCAAGACGCTCCCTACTGGCGCCCACAAACATATACCCCTTGACCTCGATGCACAGGGGATCAGCTTTCTCAAAGATCTCTGCAAAACCCTCATGATTGTTGTCATTGACTCCTTTGAGAAGGGTAAGACGGAGCACTGTTCTGCTGGTATATTTTTTTGGCTTAATAATATCCAAGGTACGATGCAGACGCTCCCACGCGTCCTTAAGATCCGGACGATCAAGCTTGTAGAACAGCTGCTCATCAGGAGTGTCGAATGATACATAGAGCTGGGTCGGATTGACCTTCGCAACCATCTCAGGAAACTGACCATTTGTGACCAGGAATGACGTGATGCCACGGTCTTTGAGCCCATCGATAAGTTGGTGGAGATAGGGGTATGCTGTCGGCTCTCCTGTGAGCGAGATGGCAAAGTGCTTGGGAAGCATCGACTGGGCGAATTTTTCTTTGGTGACGCCTACGTTTCCTTTAAAACCGATCAAGAGACGACGCTGGGCTGCAATGCAATGCTCAATGATGTGTTCTGGATCATCAATCCTTTTGCCAAACGCTGATTCGTGACGATCACGCCAACAATACACACAATCCATCGCACACGTGTTCACCGCAGGAGACATCTGCACGCACTGGTGCGAATTGATCCCATAGAACTTATGCTTATAGCACGTCCCCTCCCCCTTAAGCCCCTTGCGCGTCCACTCACAGGTCTTAACCGCAGTATGCTCACCAGCCATCACATAGCCTTGCGCTGAGAGCAAGGTCTTGTACTTATCATCCATTGCCGACGATATCCGCACAAGGTATATAAAGATTAAGCGATGCGGCACAGTATGGACTTTCCGAAGATTGTCAAAAAGGTTGAATCATGCGCTGCGTATGCTACTCACAAGAAAACACACCCCCACATCTTCCTTGCACACATCTTCTACCTCGACGACCCTGCCAATAAGGACTCGTGCCAAGCAGGGTACTATGACAGTGCGCATCAGCGCATGACCACATTTGTGGTATCTGGTGATACCATCGAGACTATTCCTGACCAAGAAGTTCTCCAAGACCCAGAGACGCCAATCCAACCGCTGGATATCACTCATGTTGCACACGATGAGCATGCAATCCTTACTGCTGCACAAGAGGTCATCACCCTGCATCACCCCAAAGCATTTCCCATCAAACGATTCTTTATCATCCAAAACTCTAACCTGGGAGAAATCTACAACGTCTCATACCTGACGCAGACATTTAGTTCAGTCAATATCAAACTCGCTATTCGCGACCTTTCGGTGCTCAAGCACAGTGAATCGCAACTGATGAATTTTGACAAAGGAGAGCAGACGCTCAAGGACAGGGCACAAAAACACTTAAGTCGGCCCGAGGCCGACATTAAGCGTTTTTCAAGAGATACAGGGAAATGATTCACCTATTGTGTTTTCTCGACGGCAAAATGTATCTTGTCAAGCATATAGATTCCAGAAACAGACACTATATAAACAAGTCTGCCAAGAAAAACCATCATGGTGAACACGACGATATGCTCCGCACAGTCTGAACGGATGCACATCGTCACGTCTTCTAGCAAATGCGCGGGAAAAAAGAGCGTGATAGACTCATCATCCCGCACAGACACGTGCAAACAATGAGAGGTGAGCGGGATGACAGTAAGCTACAATGCAACAAAGAAAAACAAAACACTAGGAGTGTTCTTATCTGAAGAATCCACGGAGCAGTGAGTAGCCGTGGACCTTTCTTCTCATTACTATGCACTCGCCATCGTGAACGCGATGAGCATCACACACCACATGAGCGAGGCATGCGAACTTGATGAGACATACTTTGGGATGTGAGAAAAGGAGTTTCATCCCTTTTGAACCCCCAAAAATCTTTAACTTCCAAGCGTGAGCGACGAAGATTAAAGATTTTTCCGAACGAAAACTTCATAGGTGAAATGCTCATACTGCATAGTGGATTCTGTCACCCACTCCTCTTTACTGAATTGAGGAAAATATGTTTTCTTGGAACCCAAGGGACCATCATACCCTATCCACGAGATATGCATATGATCAACATGATCGATTGCAGCGGCATAGATACCCGCTCCTCCAATAAAGAAGATTGGCTTGTTATATGACCTTGCGATGGCGAGAGCTTCGTTAACTGATGTAGCGCGCATGGCTCCAGGAGCCTCCTTGAGTGTTGAGCTGACAACGACATTATCCCGCCCTTGCAGCGGACGATACTTCTGCGGGATCGATAGCCACGTCTCCTTGCCCATAATCACAACACTGCCCATTGTCACATCACGAAACAACTTCTGCTCCCCAGGAACCTTCCACGGAATCCCACCATCACAACCAATCAAATGATCCTTGCGCATCGCGACAATGAGGGCAATGGATGGCAGCGCTGACATCAGAATAAACCTCCGAACATCGGCGTAGGATTCTCCAAAGCAGGATGGGACTCATAGTTACACAGTTTGAAGTCTTCTGTTGTGTACTCTGTGATACTCTCTTTCTTGTTGAGAATCCGGAGTTGTGGTAGGGGCAATGGCTCTCGCTTGAATTGCTCCTTTGCTGCGGGAATATGGGGAATGTAAATGTGCAGATCACCAAAGGAACCTGTGAGCGTACCGATCTCATACCCATGAGTTGCAGCAAGGAGACTTGCTATAAGCGCATACGAAGCGATGTTAAATGGAATGCCAAGGATTGTATCACATGATCGCTGATACCAACCAAGATGCAGCATCTTTGACTCCGGAGCAATATGCACCTGCCAAAACATATGACAGGGAGGCAAGGCCATCGCGTCAAGTTGAGCTGAATTCCACGCACTCACAATCATTCTCCTACTTGTACCACCACTACGAAGCGCGTCCTCAAGCTCCTTGATCTGATCCCTTGCAAGGGCACCGCCTCTTCCGCGCCACTGCGGGCCATACACGGGACCCAAGCAACCCGCGACCTGTGCGAACTCAGCATCCTCAAGAATACGCTTCTCAAAACGATCCTGGATGTCATTAGGCAATATCATCAGCGAATTGAACTGCTCAATACGATCCTTGGATTCAATGGATTCATCATACAGAACCTTACGCGCGTCGTTTGCGGCTTGCTTTGCCTTCTTGACTTCCTCATCAGATGTGACCCCTGCGGCAATCACGTGTTTAAGATTATGGCGCAAAGCGTCCAAGGACCAGATACGCACCCGCTTTTGAAGCAGAGAACGGATGTTATCATTTCCCTGAAGGAACCACACCGCCTCCTCTGCAACGCCACGCCAATAGGTTTTCTTTGTCGTTACGAGCGGAAAGCCCTGCGACAAATCAAATCGCGCCTGCTGCTGAAAGACACCAACAGTCCCTGCACCAGTGCGATCCATGGACGATCGCTCACCGCTAAGCGCGAGCTCGATAAGCCGCACGTACTCGCGCATCACAACACCCCCAAAACGCTTTTTACTAGAGCAACAGATTCCTCACAAGTCTGCTTCGGCTGCCACTCTGACGTATCCAATTCAAGGACGGCACTTCCCAGAGACACAAAGAACTCCTTGAGTGTTGGATCATGATAACCTTTAGCCAACTGCTCCAAAAACTCCAACCGTTCAAAAAAAGAATCATCCTCTTTATCCACACGAGTACGCTTGACTGCGACTTTTGGGTCGCAGTGCACAATTATCAGCAGATGCGGAGGATTCTTGATTGCCAGAGAATTACCAGCAAGCGATTTGACGTGCTCGAGATCAAGGGACTTGCCGTTCATACGCGCCTGGACTGGTTGGTAGACCATCGAGGTCACGACACCACGCTCCTGAATCCAGAAAAGGCCTTTACGCAAGCTTGGAAGCAGGACTCTTCTGTATAACGTGCACCGATTCGCAGAAAAGAGCTCTGCAGTCTCATTGGCCTCGTAGTTCCTCCCATTATCCTTGACGTGCTCTTCTCGCAGATCAAGACCACTCCAGCAATACGTTGGCTCGCCTGAGATGACGCCATCATATGAATCCAGTTCACTTGGCTCCGGAAGGCGGCCGTGCTGTTTTTGAAAACCGATGAGATCAAAGACCTTGAACCCTTGAGATTCTGCCCAGGATCGAAGCGCTGCGCACGCAGTTCCCTTACCACCCTTGTCGATGCCATCAAACATAATGAGCTTGCCAACAAGACAACTCTTGATATCCACCACCATCACTTACGAGAAATCGACGCAGGTATAAAAACACTCGGGTTTTAAAAGTTCTCCACCTAGCTTTCATTGATGTTCACCACATACGAAACTGCACGCGACCATATCTATGGTCTTAAGCGCTACAATCAATCGCCGAACTTTGACAATCTGAAAGCCGCGCTATCAAAACTTGGAAATCCACACCTTGGCAAACGCTTTGTCCACATCACCGGCACGAATGGTAAAGGATCAGTCGCGGCCATGATGGAGAGCATTCTGCGCGCTGCGGGATACCGAAGCGGACTCTTCACATCCCCTCACCTTGTCGACTACACAGAACGGATGCAGATCGATCGAGTCTCCATCACATCAGAACAGCTGCTCACCCACGCCAATCGCATCCTCTCACTTGGCATACCCCTCACATTCTTTGAAGTCACGACCCTCATTGGCCTTCTCCACTTCCATAATGAGCAGTGCGAGTGGATCATCCTTGAAGCAGGAATGGGAGGGACGCACGACCCGACCAACATCATCACCCCGTCTGTGTCAATCATCACCAATGTCGATCTGGACCATACCGAAGTGTTAGGCGGGACCATCGCACAAATCGCCTGCGACAAGGCCGGCATTATCAAGCTAAATGTACCTATCGTCACCGCGGCCACTGGCGAAGCAAAACGCATCATCTTTGAAACCGCCATACGCAACAACGCGATGCTTGTGAGCGCTGAACCATATGATTATGATGTAGGGCTGCTTGGTGAACACCAACGCATCAATGCAGGCATTGCCTATGAAGCAGCACGCCTTCTGGAAATCCCAAATGAACTCATCCGCAGCGGCATCAAAAGCGTGCAGTGGCCTGGTCGCCTAGACTACATCGAACATGGACTTCTTGTTGATTGCGCACACAACCCTGCAGGGATACGCACACTAACAACGTATCTTAATACTCTGCAGAGACCCATGATCATCATCTTTGGCGCACTTGCCCACAAGAACTGGCAGGAGATGATTCGCCTCTTGCCACCATGCATGGAACTCATTATGACAACAGCTGATGAGAACAAAGGAGTCAATGCATTGGAGCTTACTGGGATTCGGCCATGCACGGCCAAGGCAACCCCTGCTTTGGCGTTCGCATATGCACGCAGCATCGCAGGGAAGGATGATCTTATTGTTGTGTGCGGAAGCTGCTATTTGACTGGCGCTATTATGGGACATGTGTGCAGCAATGCATTGACATAAAGAACGCAGAACCTTAGAGATCCTGATAGAGCAGGAAACGATCACAGAGCGCCTTGACATCGGAGCGGATCTTGGATTTGAGGGAATCATTCTTAGGGTCAGAAATCACTTTGATAATCCACTCACCAATCTGCCCCATCTCGTCCTCTTTCATCCCACGCGTTGTGATCGCAGGCGTGCCCAAGCGAATGCCTGATGTTACCATCGGCGACTTCGTATCAAAGGGGATGGTGTTCTTATTACACGTGATGCCTGCTTGGTCAAGCGCGCACTCGGCTTCCTTGCCTGTTATTGATTTTTTGGTGAGATCAACAAGCACTAAATGGGTGTCGGTGCCGCCGCTGACCAAACGAAGGCCGCCAGCCATCAGCGTATCTGCAAGAACCTTGCAGTTCTTGACCACTTGAT
The DNA here is from genome assembly GCA_016211165.1 of Candidatus Woesearchaeota archaeon. Classification (GTDB taxonomy): domain Archaea; phylum Nanobdellota; class Nanobdellia; order Woesearchaeales; family JAGWAF01; genus JACQSU01. Next base: position 15,538 of record JACQSU010000092.1, read on the forward strand.
GGCTGTAGGCATGGAATTGAGGGGTTGCGGCCTCTTTGAAACACACTGCCTTAGCAGCAATGATATGCATCAAGGGACCACCCTGCAGATGCGGCATGATCGCCTTATCGATCTTTTCTGCAAACTCTGACTTTGTGAGGATGACACCTGATCTTGGCCCACGCAAGGTCTTATGCGTAGTACTTGTGACGAAGTGAGCATGATTAATGGGCGATGGATGGGCGTTTGCCACAACAAGGCCGGCGATGTGCGCAATGTCTGCCATCAGATACGCACCGACCTCATCGGCGATCTCCCTAAACGCCTTGAAGTCCAATATTCGCGGATATGCTGATGCTCCACAGATGATCATCTTTGGTTTAACTTCTCTTGCCTGCCTGCGCAGACTCGAGAAATCAATCATCTCTGTTTGTTTGTCCACACCGTATGGATGGGATGAGAAAAGTCTACCGCTAAAAGAGACCTTAAAACCATGCGTGAGATGACCACCATGGGAAAGATCCATCCCCATAATACGATCACCAGGATCAAGCATTGCAAAATAGACACCCATATTCGCACTTGACCCACAATGCGGCTGGACATTTGCGTGCTCGGCACCAAAAAGAGACTTTGCCCTGTCTCGTGCAAGGTTCTCTGCGGTGTCAACATGTTCACATCCGCCATAGTATCGTTTCCCTGGATAGCCTTCAGCATACTTGTTTGTAAGAATGGATCCTGCAGCTTCGAGCACGGCACGACTTGTAAAATTCTCACTAGGAATCATCTCAAGACAATTCTGCTGACGGCGGAGTTCGGCTTGGATGGCTGCATACAGTTCAGGATCCGAGGACTTGAGCATAACTGGACGAATTCTTGACAGATATAAAAGCATATCCCAAAGACTCGAAACGTGGTACAACTACAAACTCGGCACCTATGATATAGGCAGTTGACGAATTATAGCCAGTTGATTCT
>JACQSU010000090.1 GCA_016211165.1 Candidatus Woesearchaeota archaeon
CAGGCCTACGCATCATCGATAATCTGATGCTAAGCACGGGAAGCGGCATATCGGTCACTGGAGCAGAAAACCCCTATCTTAACAATAACACAGCAAACGCAACAACATCAACAACACCAGCAATTGCGCTCTTTAATGCCAGTTCTGTAGTCATATCTAATACTACAATAACCAATGCAAGCCACAGCATCAGACTTATCACCTCAAGGGCAACCATCCGCGATGTTGTCATTGGAAATACCAGCGTGGGCATTATCATCAATGATACCTTACGACCAAAAGGACAATATGTCATTCACAACATTACATACTCAACCGTCTTCAGAGAATCGCTAACTGTAAGCGACACATTCAATGTATCCATACAGAACACAACACTGCCATTTAATGTCAGCATCCAAAACTCCACATTTGCAAGAATCACCTACGTTGGCTCAGGTTCTCCATTGGACCTAGACATAGCAACCAACCGCCACCTTGCAGACTTTATCTTCCTTAGCAACAGAACCGCACGCGTGAATGTAAGCATTGCAACTGAATTCGATAGAGTTGCGGACCTGCGCTTCAATGCCACAGGACTTGCACTTGGAACCATCACCGAATCACAGCACGACCCAGAATTGGATGGCATCTTCTTTAGATGCGGCGTCACTGTCTGCACGAACTTAAGCACGAGCGGCGGCTTCTTCACCTTTAATGTCAGCACGTGGACTGCGAAAACAACATACCGCGTCGGCGATATATTCAATGTCACCAATGTAACTGGAGGGTTCAATGTCACCGACGCAGTCGATGGCAACATCACCTTCGGACTAGTCGAAGGACCATTTCAGATCCGCAATAGAACGGGAACACGATTCTTTGGCGCCAATATCACCGGAATGCTGAATCTCTCACAACTCAACATCTCCGGCAATGGCGCACGAATCGCTGTTGGCGGATTTGCAGAATTGCGCAATATCAGCGTCGTACACAGTCTTTACGCAATCAATAACAACACAGCCACAGGAGTCTTTGTCTGTCCGAACGTGACCACAATCAATCAAGTCGTACCTGTATGCATTGGAGCAGTCAACTTCCGAGGGCCATTCCCTCAAACACAAGCAGTTGACAATGACACCGTCACCATCAACATTGACTCCGGAGATTATAGAGCTGATGGACTCTCACATTCTGGCATGGGAAATCTAGGCGCGAGCGGCGCACAAATCAGCCAAGCAGCAGGAGCAAACATCACGGTGAGCTTGATAGGAACATTTAACCAATCAACTCATGTCAATGCGAGCACAGCCGGAGGCAATGAAACCGCACTCAACTTGAACCTCACATTTAGCAGCATCAAATGGCAGGGATACTTTGGCAATGCAACAGGATCAATACTCATTGGCGCAGGAGAGAACACACTCTACAACTTCGGCACAGCTACCGCAACCATGATCGCCATCACCCAAGACCCAAACTTTAACTTCGCAGCCGGCAGGGCTGCAAACAAAACAGCAGTCGATCGCGCATTCAACTTCAGCGAAAACGACACTGACTCCGCAACCGGCGCATTCAATGACGCCGGCAAAAACATCGGCGGCATCAGCAATGTCCCCTTTATCAACCTACAAAACGGCACCTGGCACAGCGGCCTCTTTGATAACAGCAGCCCAACACTCGTAGCGCCACTTGGACCAAGTGCCTACGCATTTGGCGTTGACACGACCTTTAATGGAACCAACTTCCTTGGCAGCACAAGCGACTTTGAACTCATCACACCCATCGTGCGCAACCAACTCACCGGAGGAATCGCCACACACTACTTCTTTGCAGACATCCGGTGAAAGGGGGGCATGTACCCAAAAAGAGGGGCTTCGCCCCTCTTTTAAACACCCTAGGATTTATAAGCCTCGTCCAACACTGCAGAGATATACCTTCGCCGCGTTTTGCCGATACCCACGTGCTCCCACTCCTGTCTTGGAGCCACGAGAAACCTCCCTGGACTTTCAAAGACATCCAAGATCCTGCGCGCCGAAGCCTCCCCAATACCGGGCAAGGCCATCAATACACCGAGCTGCCTTCTAGCTATAGGCACCTTTTTCCTCATTCTCTGAATTTCATTGCTATGCGATGACTCCCTCCCGAGCAGGGAGTACAGTATGTACGCGCTCTGCTTCATGGATGGCGACCATAATATTGGCACCCCATATTCGATCGTTATTCTATTCATCGTCTTACATAACCACGCTACGTTTGGAATTGTCTGCCAATTCAACACTCCTTCGATCAGGAGATACTTGACTTGGCATTCTTTTAGATTTTGCATCTGTACCATGATCCTGTTACTTGCAACAGAATCCAACAAATCACGCAATGACTTCCTTTCGACAAGAATACCCCCTATAAGATAATCACCTTGTGACAAGAGTTCTCTTCTCACAGGACACATTTCACTAATCAACCTGGCCAACATGACGGGTTCTCGTGTATCAACAATTATCATGCGCCACCATAAACAAACTGGCTCAATAAATCTGCGGTATAAAATCTGATTACTTTCCAGCTCAGGAAGACATCTTTCCGGTTGGAATAGAAAAAATTCCAGAAAAACGCGCTTTTCCGGAAATACAACCAACCATGTTGAAAGCCAGAACTGGGTTCAAAAAGGGGAGTTTAAAAGGGGGATCTCCCCCTTTTTAGGAATGGTTCTCGAATCCCTTGTACGAGCGCAAACAGCCGAAGACCACCCCCTGCGGATGTTCCTCCTCGGAGCGCTCTATGCCTTCCTTGGCATCGTCATCGCACTCTGGGTCTTCCGATCCCACGCAGGACTTGTCAGCGTCTTTTTTAGCGTCATCTTCCTCATCCCCCTCTTCTTGGACACGCTGCTCAAAGAAGAATACGCAGAGATCCACACACAAAGCGAGCGACGACTCTTGCTTTCACACGCCCGAGCGCTCACGTACCTCATCTGGATCTTCGCTGGAATGACAACTGCCTATGCCGCAGGATACCTCCTCATCCCAGACCACTATATCAATGATGCGTATGGAATACAGCTTAGCACGATCACGGAATTCAACACAGACCTTGCCAACAGCATCAGCGGAGGCGCTATTTCTGTTGGTGTCTTCAACGCCATCCTCATCAATAACCTCAAAGTCCTTGCAATCTCCTTCCTTTTGACACTCATCAGCGGCGCAGGAGTCCTCTTTGTCATCAGCTGGAACGCAAGCGTCATCGGCGCCGCCCTGGGGACCTATGTAACACAACAAGCATCTGCGATTGGAGGACCACTTGCCATCGCACCACTCCTTGGACTCATACGCTACGCCCTGCACGCGATCCCTGAAGCCGCAGCATACTTTATCGGAGGCATCTCCGGAGGACTCTTATCACTAGCCCTTGTACATCACAATACCGAACACGCGCCATCACAAACACTTCTTAGAGACACATTCTACTTGCTATTTTTGTCCTGCGCCATCCTTGTCCTCGCCGCACTTATCGAAGTCTACGCAGTGCCTGCCATCCTCGGGTGAAAAGAGAGAATACGCCCTTTTTTTACACATTTTCTCAACGGGGTTCCAGATAAAGCGCCACTGTCTGTGAAGATCCTGTGTATTGACGAAGAAGTGAGGGAAGCCGGAGCTCGTAATCTACGATGCCAAACTTGCTTGCCGAAGAGGCATTCACTGCAGTGAAGAAGACAAGATCCTCCTCCTCGGTCGTGTCATACTCATCATCTAAAGAATCAGACGCATCCCACAAAATCCCTGTGAGAAAACTTGATGAGTTTGTACTATTGACAAATGAGACATTGGCCTTGAGAGACTCGAAGATGAGGAAACTTGCATTATTCCTCGGATTTGTGCCATCAATACTAAATGTGAAGTTAATGCTGTCATTGAATGTCGACATGTTCAAGTTGATGTCAGCATCCTCGAAATCACGCGTCGCGACTGATACGGAATTATTCTTCCGACCGAGCGGAGCGAGCCGCGCGAAATTAATCACACTATCAGAATCCACAACAAACACATTCTTCACACCATTGAGGCCAAAGTCCGCAAGAAATGAATTATTAATACCAATGCCTTCCCTTGATGAGAGATTGCCAAAGAACACCTGATACGCCGGAACGGTAATATTCTGCGTCGCGTTGTTATCACCCTCGTTTGATTCGGCGACCGCGCTAAAGGCGTCAGGCCTAACCTCAATGATCCGCCTGCCTGCCTTGGCGATGTAGGACCCATTCACCGTCGCATTCCCCCCTGCAGGAATGGACGTCGTGATATTGCCAATGCTCACATTGCTTTCGGTGAGATTTATCACAATACCATTTGCCGCTGCGTCCCCTATGTTAAACACTGTAGCATTCACCAGCACAAGCTGGAACTCCGTAGGACTCGCCACGCTGAACGTGATATTAGTTGGATCCGACACGAGATTTGGCAAAGCAAAGGCAGAACTTGCCAGAAGAGCGAACACAACAACGAGCCTCATTGTCTTTTCTTGCGGCCGATGAGGAAAATAAGAAGCAGGATGATGGCGACCGCGATCCATACCGTCGGAATCGACTGCTTCACCACAAGATCGACAACGCGATCAAGCGACTTGATGAGCGCGTCCTCACGAGAACCAAAGAAAAGACGCACCTTGATCTTGTTATTGTCCTCAAAATCCGGACCCTCCAATAGCACGCGAATCTTTGAAACCCCCTTCTCACCCGGAAGGACCTCAATGGTCTCCCCAGCGACGACCTGCTTATCTCCAGCGACAATCACCCCATCTAATTGCGGCTTCACGTACGCGCGCCCGACACCGACATTCTGCACGACAACCTCAAAACGACCAGTCGCCTTGTTATACTCCACGCTCTCAATAGTAACATCAGAATCGTCCTGCACCTGAATGAACACAACCTTGTTCTTGATAAGCAAGACTCGATCCAACGCATTGGGATTCTCACCATAAATCACGTCGGAATCCAGAACCGCATCCTGATTGAAATACTCGGAGAGATCCACAGGATACGTCATGGTTCGTGTCTCACGCGCATCGACAAAGAACGCCTCTTGATCACCGACTTTCGCCACATGCCTCTCACCCAGAAACACGTCATGCGACGTCGCCTTCACATACGTCGGAATCGGGGCAAGATTTTCGTACACAACCTCTAATTGCTTGGTGAGCGTGTTGTACTTAACTGACTTAATCTCAACGGCAAGGTTATACTTTGGCATCGGAAAATAATCCAACGAGAGCAGCTGGGAGGAACGCCCCTGCGCAAACTTGATAAGCACCTTAATCCCAACAGCATCACGAATCTTCTTTGCCGTCGGGGTCAAATCATTGCCAATCACGATCCCAACTTCAACATATGGATTGGATTTAAGGAAATCGATCACTTGCGTCGGAACCTCGTTTGAACCAATAAAGAACACCGGGCTTGTACCAATCATTATCCCCGGCTCGATGAACTCGCCATTCGTAAGAATAACCTGCTGGGTACGCGCCGTCTGATAGAACCTGCGCATCGCCTCGATATTGTCACTGAAGCGATCTCCAGTATTAACAATCTTAGGATCAAAAGAGGCAAGACGATCCTTGACCTCACGATCCAGCCGACCAAAAAGCATGAGATCTTCTACGCCTGCATCATCAAGGAATTCCTCAACAAGATCAATGTTTCGCTTGCTCGCGAAGAGCACAAAGGCGCGATCCTGAATCGCAAGCGGCGTCACACTCAACGCGTTATATCCAAAGGAATCATCCACAATGATGAACTTGCGCAGCCCACTCTTGCGTGCAAGATCCAGATTTGTCACATACACGTCCGTCGACGGCAGGAGCGTGGGCGCAAGACCCTTGCTCTCCAAATTTGACTTGTACCCGAACAGAAACGGCTTTTCGCGCGACTCGATCAAGAGCGCATTTCTCTTCTGAAGATTGAGCGCATCAAGCATCCCAAGAGCCTGCGTCTCCTCAACAACATAATGGAATTCGAGACCCCCTAACGAAGCATACAACGACCCGGAATACACATCCTGCCAATCCTTGGAATTGATGATCACCTGCTCTTCGGATTGCGCAGAGACAAACATAGAGAGGAGAATGAACAGTGCGAAAACAGCGACATATCTATTCCCCTCCATGACGTGGACGGAGCAGCGGTTTGTATATAATACTTACGCTGGAAAAATCTTTAATCTTCCGCGCTTCGCTCGGAAATTAGAGATTTTTAGGGGGAAAAGATGGCCGCAGCCCCCTTTTTTCACAGTTTGCGCGCCAGCGCCGTAGCACCTGCAGCAATGGATGAGGGGAACGAGGTCGCTACAGCAAGACGCAAGGCATTTGCTGTCGAACCTGCGATGGCATCAAGATTATACAGATGAATGAGGAGTATGGTAATCGCAAGCGTCACACCATAAATCGTGAAGAAACGCTTTGCCCAAAACTGCCCAAATGGCCTCCTTGACTTTTGCGGCACGCGCACATAACTCATGAAATAAATCTCCAAGGTCAGCATAATCGAGGTCGCCACAACAATGAGAAGAACCTGACTTGTTGACAGGCCGAGCGCGGCATTGAAGAGCAGTTGATTGAAGATGAGCACGGAGAAGAGACTCGCAGCGAATACGGCATTAATGACGTCACGATAACTAAAATGCTCTGGCTTACGCACCAAAATCGCCTCGTAGAGATGATCGATCTCTTTGTGGATGAGTCCCAGATCACGGATTAGAGCGGTGTTTTTCTTAGCCATCTTAGTAGTACTCGATCACTTCGGATGCTCGATTTAGCTTGAGAGGTTGGACTTTTTGATCCAGAAGCTTCTTGGCTTGAGAGCCCAAAGGATCATCATCGTAGGGCACGATCTTGGGCTGCTCAATCCCAACTTGGGAAGGACTTGTCTGGGGTTGGGGATCATTGCCAAAGATACTCAAAA
>JACQSU010000013.1 GCA_016211165.1 Candidatus Woesearchaeota archaeon
CAAGGAAAAGAAAGCAAAGAAGGAAGGCAAGACCATCGAGTACACGCCAAAGCAACTTGCCCATATCGACAAGGACGGAACTTTTGCAGTCAAAGGCAAGGAGATCCATTACGGCTACAAGGATCAACGCAACCATTCAATCAGCAAAATCCGCACTGTCGGTGAACGACCATTTAGCGTCTTCAAGTACGATTCAAAGCATTCGCCTACAACCTGTACCAACTCGTCACGCTCCAGAAAAAAACCATAGCGGCAGCTCTCAAAGATTACACAAAAAACCCAATCAAATAAACGGAAAATGAAAGAAACACACGCCAGAAAAAAAGAATCACGCTAAACCAGTCACGTCACACCAGAGGATTTTGAAAAAAAAGGAGGCCGCAGCCGACTTTTTCAAAATCCTCAATAGAGAAAAGGGGGAAACCCCCTAAAAAAATGAAGCGATGAACAGCAGACGCCATTTGAGACCCCCCAAACGCATACAACAAAAATCGCCACTTATGCAAGACTGGCGGATAAAATCACTTAACAGTGACAACAAATAGAAATGTTTATATGGGAAAAACACTATACGCAACCTATGAGATACTCCAAATCCTTATTTCCATACCTGCTTGCCGCGAGTCTTGCAGCACAACCCTGTAAGGCAAGCGTGGGACCCACTCCAGGAACTGCTGCGCTTGATGTTACGGTTCAACCGCGGACGGACATCCAAGTGGGCGGAGACCTTGGCACATTGATGAGACACTTTCAGGCAGATTTTCGCAAGGAAATCTACACCACGATCAAGGACGCATTTTGGATGGGCGGGTTCTTGCGTGTACCTGCCGACTGCGAAATGGTGGAAGTTGGAGACGTGTTGCTTCCCATACTGAAGAATGGCGATTCATATCCTTCATTCGCAAGAGATCTTAACCTCCCTATCGAACCGACCTCAAAAGTGTGGAATCAGACAGCATACAAGAGTATTGTTGAGCAAGCGATGGATTGCGAGCATACTTGGCTGCGCGATAAGGCTAACCGGTTTACGAACGGAGTGCTCATGATGCCTGCCCCGGACGACCCATTTTTTACAGCGACACTGCTTCATGATCGAGGCGCGCGTGTGACAATCATGAGCCCTATTGACTTTTACGATATTGCAACAGAACAAAAGTATCGCGTCCAGAACATTCCGTTTGAGGTACGTGCGCCTGTGGGCAAAATACTGACCTCTTTGGATCAGGTATTGCAAGGCATGCTGCCAGATCCAGATGTTACACATTGGAAAGAACCCTTCAAGGCAATGGAACTGCACCATTTAAGGTATGGAGGCATAGAGCTCCGATATCTGGTGCGACCTTAGTCCTTTGCAAAACCTTGCAGTCTCGCGATGACTCTCTTTGCCAATGGCGTTGGTATTTGATACGATTCACCCTTATGCTGGAACGTTGTCTGCTCGCCTTGACTACTGTACAATACCTCAATCGGTTGCGTGATAGTGATGCCTATCGGAATCTCCTGCCCCTTGTGGCTGTATATTTTATCAATCTGCTGTCCCTTGACTATAGCCTCCATCAAGGCACTCCCGCGGGGGTCCTTGCTCATGTCCGTAAGAAGCTGATTGTCCCCACCACCAAAGCCGATGTCGAACTCAAGTTTCGTGTTCTGCTTATAGGAAATCACATTCTCGAGTCGTTGCGGACGCTGTTTTTTGGATGCTTGGAGTTGTTCCCTGGCGCGTTGCAGGCGCTCTGTTGCAGTACCCTCTGGCCCACCACTAAGCGGCGCCACCTGCATCAATCGACACACACTACACCTGCGCGCATATCCTGTCACAGGATCCATATCATACCTACGCGCCTGATCTGCATCAATAAAATTCACGCCCTGCGGAAATGAAGCCTTCACATCACCAAATGGCGTCCACCCTGTGATCACCTGACGAGCCTTGCCATCCACAAATTGAACATGCCCACTTCCAAGATCCTGCACACTCTTTAGCGGCGCATTGCGAGCCTCAAATGCAGTGAGGGTAAAACCTGACACGCTTCCTGACATACCGCTAATCGCTTGCTTGGGATTCTCAAGACTTGCAACCCACACGCCATCATACGGCAACATCTTATGACCCCACGCAACCATCGGAGGCCGACTATCAACCGATTGCGGCGTAAGATACACATCAGCATACAACCCAGTCTCCTTATTCAATGTCCGCGAAAACAGATTACCCCCACCTTTCTCAAATTGCAACGAACCAGGACGGACAAGCGCCTGCGCACCATCCTGCACATCCAACACAGCCCACGCCTGCGATCCAGGCGTTACTGCATCAAGAAACGCAACACCACCCTTGTCACGCGCTGCCACACCCAAACGAGCCCCAGGCCCCAACTTATACCCGACCCTTGAAACATCACTTGGAAAGACCCCATCCGGGGGCCTCATGATCGCCACATCACCAGAAAGAGAAATACCATTCCCACGATCATCAATCAAACTCACGTGCCCACGAGAATCAACAACCATCTTCCGAGCACCATGCAACACCCCTTGGGAATCGTGAATCGTACTTGCCGGCGCACCCCCCTCATCAAACAACACAAGATCATTACCAGGCCCCTCCCTTACACCGGAAGCCTTGCTAAAATCCACCAACTCCTTACCATACCGCTTGTTGAGATAGTGCGCAAGAATTGCACGATCCGTCGGATCCGTGAGCCTTGATGCACCTTGCTGCACCTCTGTAAGATACCTCCTTGCCAACTCCGGCTTCTCCTTTACAAATGACGCAACACCAGCCTTATTTGCATGCGCACGCAGATACTTCTGATGAACTGGCTTTGCATACTCATGCTCATCAAGGAATCTCACACGATCCTGCGCAGAAAGCCGCATAAACTCCTTAGGATCTGCCGTGCCCTCACGTGCCGAGCTCACAATCCTCTCTTTATCCTGCACAGAAAGCGACTCCTCTTGTGCAACGCAATACCCTGCAAACAGGACCAGGAATACGATAAGGACAAGAGGCTTCATGGACTACCTCCAATAGCAAACAGCATACGATACTGCAGATACGGATCAATAATCTGATACACAACATTGTATGGGATCGGATTGCCGCCATTATCCACAGGGAACAAGTACGTCATGTTAAACTGACCCGCGCTATTTGTGTCATGCACGGTCGGCCAATCAACTAACTGCGGATACTCACGATGGGATGCAACAACCTGCCTTCCCAGGACAAGCATACGACCAAGACGAATAGGAAGAACAACACTATACGGCACCACGAGTTGCGCAACCTGATCCCCCTTCTCAACAATGACTGGATACTCCACCCTGACCCTCACCCGGTCCTGCTCAATCACTGCCTGCGTGATCACTATATTATAATCAAGCGGCGTTGGGGGCAGAAAACGCAACTCAACACCCCTTGTCTGATTAATCCGCGCACCGCGAACAATAACACCTTCCACAGGAAGAGCGCCCTTAACACACTCCGGCACATACTGATTCACATATGGGCTAAGGATGTCACGCGCAATCACATCATCAGAAGGCAACACCAGCCGACTATGATCATAATAATACGGAACGTCAAACCCGCCAGTGTTGAGCACAGGCAACACGCCACCTCCAAAGAGCCCAAAGGCCTCCACAGCCTCTTTTGCAGTGATCTCAACACAGGACGCAATAAGCGATTCCACAGCAGCCTTCTCTGCAAACACAGGCAAGATCGTCGGCGGAGCCGGCCTTGTAACTACCAATGCGTAGAATGCAATCACAGCAATAGCAACCACAATAAAAAGCGTTACCTGACCACGCCTCATTTCACCCTCACCTTGGCCGCAAACTGAAAGAAATACGGTTCAAAATGCACTTTTGACTGCGGATCAACAATACGATAGATAATCGTGTTATCTGTTTCTGCATGCGCAGTGATATTAAAACAGCGATCAGCGCCAGGAGTAGGATCAGCAATCACCTCACACATGTTTGTAACATCAGTCAAATAATCCCAATAGACGATATCCTCATGCTCCTGTGCCTTTCTAATGAGATTTTTTGAAATGTCAAGCATTGATGATAATCTGGAGGGAATCTTTGCAGAGAATTCCTCCAAGGTTGTTGATTTATCACCCTGCATCACAGTCAGCGGATAACGCGTCTTCATCGAGACGTCCTTAGCAGCAATCGAGACAGTTGACGACGGAGGAAGTTCTTGCACTGTGAGACCTTTCACATTCTTGAACCCATCCGTGCACCTCTGCAGATTGGCGTCGACGTACTTGGCCAGGATCTTCTGCTCCACATCAGCTTTTGAAGGCGAGAGATCCCTGCCAGGCGAGAGATCACCATTTGTAATGAAATAGTACGGAATCACATACTTGTCATCGTAGGGAAAGACTTGGGTGAAGTAACCGACCTTGCCACCAACCAAACCAAAGTTGATCAATGCATCAGTAAGAGTTTCTTGAACACAATATTCAGCAAAGGATGCGACTGCCTGCACATCACCAAGCGCCTGCTGGGACGGCACAGCCTTTGTTGTGGGTTCTGTTTTGTGAAGTGTGAGGGTCCACAGACCATACAAGAGGACGAGGAGCGCGATCACTGCGGCAAGCATGAAGAACACCATCTGACCCCTTTTAAAAAGAGGGGGCTTGCCCCCGATGCGCGTGGACAGAATCATAGTGAATCACGCCACAAGAGTTTATATAAACGTTTCTTTGACACATTGTTATTACCTTATAGTGACTACATATCGGATGTTTTAAATAGAAGCTTTACAAATTCAATTAGGCGCAGTTGTCTATCTCG
>JACQSU010000091.1 GCA_016211165.1 Candidatus Woesearchaeota archaeon
GGCTATAACTCAACTTGCTATAAACATTTTTCCTCAGATCCCCCACACTGGATTATCCTTGCGCATCATATTGGCTATATCACGCAAGACCTCCTTTTCATCTTCGGAAAGAAACTCCTTGAAGTCCTTGAGCTTCACGAAATCTTCTTCAGGAATATAGGAATAGAGAATGTCACCCTCATTGATCTGGCGACCAACTATAACATTTGGCAAGGAGACTGCCACCTGCGCCCCCCGCTCTGCCTTATCAACATTCTCTTTCTCACGCTGGATGCCCTTGACGACCGAGATCGGCTTGCCATCGGCTTTCATCACTTGCACACCTGTACGGACGGTCCCAGCTTCCACTGAAATACCGACAACGGCAGGATTTGATTGACGAAAGACATACCCGCGCAGAAGCTCGATCTTGAATGGCCTCGTGAGAATGTCAAGCTGGGAAGTCTCGATACGCTTCTTGGACTCTGCTTGCCATTTCTCCAAGTCCTCAATGAGCTTGTAGATCACATTATTGAGAAGAATCTTTACCGATCCTGGCTGGACATCCTGCTGGAGATCCACATTAAAACCGATCACGCAACCAAGCAAGGGATCCTCTTGCGCAACAGCGTGCGCATCATTAATGTCTTTTTTCGTGATGTTACCAATCAACGCTTTCTTGATCGGAATGCTCTTCTCTCGCAGAAGCGTGATAAGTGCCTCAAGCGATCCTAAGGATTCTGCCTTGACAACCACCCCGGTTGTATCAGTCTCAATCATCACCTCACCAACCTGCGCCTGCACGCGGGACTTAACTTTTTCTAGAGTCTGGGAGTCGTGCACAGCTTCCATTGGCATACCTGCAATAACATTGTCAATGTCCTTTGCTGAGATCTTGACACCTGTGGCCGCACTCACTTCCTTTGCTGCCACGAACTTGGTACGTTTTTCACGCATCTCGGAGAGAGCCGCCGGCTCAAAGAGCGCCTTGACTTTAGTGACGATAGGCGCCTCCACCCCACCAATCACAATCGTGTCATTGACCCGGAGCGAACCATCATAAATGATTACATCCAAGGTCTTACCCAAACCCTTGTCTTCCTTGATCTCAAGCACGGTCCCCTTCGCAGGACCTTCAACGTTGAGGTTGAGCGATTTCTCAAGGAATTTCTGCGCAAGCCCGATAATGACTACCAGAAGCTCAGGAAGGCCGTACGATTTCTTTGCCGCTATTGGAACGATGGCGATCTGCTGGGTATAATCCTCCACACGATCAAAACGCTCGCAGTTAAGATTAAATTTTTCACTTAGTTTCCCCACCAGTTCATACATCTTGCGCTCAAAGATCTCCTGCACATTCGGCGGCTGGGCTGCGATATGCGCGAAGAGAGGCAGATCAGGATGTTCATGCCAACCCGGGATGAGATCGATCTTGTTCGCCGCAATGATAAAGGGTGTCTTGTGCGCTTTGAGAATGTCAATGGACTCCTCGGTCTGCGGCATAAATCCCTCATTGATATCAACGACCACAATCGCAATATCTGCAAGAGAACCACCGCGCTTTCGAAGATTAGAGAACGCAGCGTGCCCAGGAGTATCGATTGCAAGAATGCCTGGCAATTTGACATCGAGTCTGATCTGGTCCAGAAGCGGCCCGCAGACGCGCCTGATCGTCTCCAAAGGCACAATGCTTGCGCCAATCGCCTGAGTGATGAGCCCTGCCTCACGTTCGGCAACTGATGAATTGCGAATCCGATCAAGCAGCGTAGTCTTGCCATGATCCACATGCCCGACCACAGTGATAAGGACCTTGCGAAACGCCATACATTGAAAGGTTTGGGCGTACTATATAAGAGTTAGCGGCTGTGATGAACGGCTTATACAGAAAAGCGTCCCTTCGTCTCCTGACACATCATTATCCCCATGTTACGACGACATGCTGTCATCTCCTGTTGGTAGGCACAGTTGCTCAACTTTATAAATAGTTTACTACTCCACCGGGATAACATAACTGCTCATCACGGTCTCCACCGACGATGAACGGGGGAATCATCATATGAAAACGACACTGTTCGCCTGGATCTTGGCGCTTGTGGTCATGTCCACAACTGCCTTTGCGCTACCTCTTAATGTGGTCAGCGTTGAAGTCGACGACTTCGTACTAACGCCAAATGACATCAACCGAATGGATGTCCAGCGCAACGCAGAACACCTTGTCGAAATTCGGTTCACCCCAACACAGGACATCCGCAACGCAGAACTTGAGATCTTTGTCTCTGGATTTGAATTCAGAGACATCCACCCAATCCGAGACTCAACAGGAATTTTCGATGCTGATGCCAATGTCACATATACAAAAAGATTGTCATTCAAGTTGACCGACGAAGTTGACGAGGATGACTACAAACTCCGCCTGATGTTTAGCGATCGAAACGGCGTTGAAACCATCCAAACCTACAACCTCAAATTCGATGTTCCACGACACTCACTCAGGGTCGAAGACATCGTATTCACACCAAATGGCGCCGTAAAGGCAGGACAAGCGCTGCTCACTACTATACGCATTGAAAACAAGGGAGAGAAACGTGAGGACGATGTCCGCATCGAAGTCAAGATCCCTGAACTTGGAATCGTGGGAGTCGACTACATCGATGAGATCCGAACCGGCCGTGAAGAAGAGACTGAAGAGATCTTCATGAAGATCCCAGCATGCGCAAAAGGTGGCGACTACCAAGTCAATATCCGCGTCATGTACAACCAACTCCACGACATCGGCACAGCAACAGCATTTGTCCACATCCTGCCAGACAGTTCTTGCGAGAAATCAGCGGCACCATCCGTCCTTGTGACACTTGATGGCACAGAGCCGGTCGACGAGAACCTTACCCTTCCAAAGCAGCCCACCTTTGAGAAGAATGAAGCTCCCAAAGTTATGGATGGTGGCGAGTGGGACAACATGTCCACGCTCCGACGAGGCCTTGAAGTCACGCTCATCGTGCTTTTGGTCACGCTTACGACACTTGGCGTGCTCATTGGCGTGAGCAGGATGGCACGACGGGATTAGATTTTTTACTACAACCGGCGCCACAACCTTTAAATCAGCTTTGTCTACCCGACGGTCTATGCTTTCGGACAAAGAGATCAAGAACAAGTACAAGCCCATCTTCTGGAAAAACCCAGAGAAATACTACGCAACTTCAGTCCTTAAGGAAGAAGGACTTGTCCGCGCGATCTGTCCGACGTGCAAAAAACCCTTCTGGTCAACGGACGCCAATCGAAAGGTCTGTGGAGACCCATCCTGCTCGCCTGGTGAAGCATTTAGTTTCATCGGCAAGAGTCCAGCAAAGCAGCCGCTTGACTACATCGACGTGTGGAAACGATTCTCAAAGATGTTCACGAAATTCGGGTACACCCCCATTGGCCGCTATCCTGTCGTTGCGCGATGGAATCCCACGATGGAATACACCAATGCATCGATTGCCGCGTTCCAACCCTTTGTCATCTCAGGAGAAGTTTCACCACCTGCGAATCCCCTTGTTATCCCACAATTCTGTCTTCGATTCGGCGACATCGACAATGTAGGAATCACCGAATCGCACAACACTGGATTTATCATGATCGGACAACATATGTTTGTACCCCCAGAAAAGTGGAACCAAAACGAAGTCTTCCGACATATCCACGCATGGAATCGGGATGGACTGGGACTGCCGAACAGCGAAATCACCTACCACGAAGATGCCTGGGCAGGCGGCGGAAACCTCGGATGCTGCATGGAATTTTTCAGCAGAGGGTGCGAGCTCGGCAACCAAGTCTACATGCTCTACGAACAGACCGCCACAGGAGTTCAGGACCTCAAGATCAAAGTCCTTGACATGGGCATGGGGATGGAGCGCAATGCCTGGTTTTCACAAGGCAATGGCACTATCTATGATGCCGCATTTGGACCGATCGTAAAAGACCTCCTCAAGACAACAGGGGTCGCCTATGATGAGAAACTGATGCAACGCTACATCCCCCACGCAGGACGTCTCAATGTCGATGAAGTTGGGGATATTGAAAAGGCATGGAAGGATGTCGCAAAAAAAACAGGAGTCGATGTCAAGGAACTCCGAGAGAAGATACTACCACTTTCAGGAGTTCATTCCATTGCCGAACATTCGCGATCACTCCTCTTTGCCCTTAATGACGGCGCACTCCCATCGAATGTCGGCGGCGGATATAACCTAAGAATCCTTGCACGCCGCATCTTCTCCTTCCTTGAACACTACAAATGGAACATCCACATCCCCCACGTGATGGAGGCACATGCGAAATATTTGAAACCCATCTTCCCCGAACTCTCCGAACACCTCGAAGACGTCCACAAGATTATGGACGTCGAATACGCCAAGTTCAAGGCAACAAGACAGAAAACCCAGGCAGTTGTGGAAAGGATTGCAAAGGAAGCGATATCTGAACAGAAGCTTGTTGAATTATATGACTCCCAAGGCATTGCTCCCGAACTCATCGAAGAAGAAGCCAGAAAACACGGACGAGTGGTGAAGGTCCCTGAAAATTTCTACGCCAAAGTCGCCCAATTACACGAAGGCGAAGGCAAAAAGGAACTCGTCGCCGAGGAAAAGTGGGATCTCTTCGGAGTGCCCGAGACAAAGACCCTGTACTTCGATGATTGGCGTAAGGCTGAATTCGACGCGAAAGTAGTCAAGATCGTGAACGGAAATCTCGTCTTGCTTGATCAGACCTACTTTTATCCTACCTCCGGCGGACAGGAGCACGATACAGGGAAGTTTAGAGTTGGCAGTGAACAGTACGCAGTGACCAATGTCTTCAAACAAGGACCGCATATCCTGCACGTGCTTGACCGGCCTTGCGGATTCAAGGAAGGCGTCGCTGTCATGGGAAGGATTGATTGGGAGAAACGACTCCAACTGGCACAACATCATACATCCACGCATATCATCAATGCAGCGGCCAAACGAGTCTTGGGCAACCATATCAATCAAGCAGGCGCAAAAAAAACACTTGAGAAAGCACACATCGACATCACCCACTACGATTCCCTATCGGATGAAGAGATCAGAAAGATCGAAGATGAAGCAAACAAGATCGTCAATGACGCCATTCCTATGCGCAAGAAATTCTATGCACGCGACGAAGCAGAGAAAAAATTTGGAACAAACATCTATCAAGGAGGAGTCGCGCCTGGCAAACTGCTACGCATCGTCGAGATTCCACAAGTGGACACAGAAGCATGCGGCGGAACGCATCTTGACAACACCAAGGAAGCAGGCACCATCAAAATCCTTAAGGCATCCAAGATCCAGGACGGCATTGTCCGACTCATATTCACCGCAGGAGCGGCGTCTGCATCTGCGCAGAAAGAAAGCTTGGATGTGATTGACGAAGCTGCGAAGCTCTTGGGGTGCAAGACAGATCAGGTGCCTGCGCGGGCAGCGGAACTTTTTGAGAACTGGAAGCGTGCAATAAAGGCAATAAAGAAGAGCACGCCGCTTGCTCCAGAAGCACTCAAATTTACTACTACAGAGACATACTCCGGGGACGCGCTTGCAAAGACCTCCGAAGTCCTCAAGACACAACCAGAGCATGTGATCAAGACCCTCAAGAGGTTCTTGCGCGAGATGCAATAAACCCCACACAACTTTAAAAAGATTGAGCACATCCCACACGCATGGATCCCATAGAGACAGCCCAAGACATCATCCTCGCGACAGCCTTACACTTCCATGAGCATGGGCTCGATGATATTCAAGCAGACATCGGTATGATAGACATGTTCAAGATCCAATATAAGCTCCTGCAACGAATGTATCCCATCGTTGGCGATCTACCTCTAGATACTCTCAAAGACGCATTCTCCTCAAATAACATCCAACAAGTTGTCGCGTTCAAACCAGAAAGCGATACTTTGGAAGTCCTAATCTCCTGGCCCGAGCTTATGACAAAACGTATCACGCTTCGCGAGAGATACGGCAATCAATTTCAACAATTACAAAGCATCGCTGAAGACCTCTACTATTTCTATACACAGCAGTGCTGAAGCGCGACACACACTTTTTATACAGCCGCACCAGCGCAAGGCCATGCGCATCACACTCCGCGTCAACGAAAGCATCGAAGAAAACGCAGCACACTACTTTGAAGCAGCAAAGCGCGCCAAGAAGAAATTGGCAGGCGTTGAGAAAGTTCTTGAAAAGCAACGAAAAGAGCTTGCCAAACTTGAAGAGATGAAGCGCACACAGATCGAGATTGCAGTTGATGCCAGCAAAGAGAAAGAAGTCCGCCTTGCGCGACCATCAACATGGTACCACAAGTATCGATGGTTTGTCACATCAGAAGGATTCCTTGCTGTGGGAGGCAGGGATGCCGTGAGCAATGAAGTCATCATCAAGAAATACACTGAACCAAATGATTTGGTGTTTCACACCGATATGGCTGGATCGCCATTCTTTGTCCTCAAAACCGGAGGGAAGAAACCAGAGGCGGCATCTCTTCGGGAGGTCGCCGATGCGACATGCACCTTCTCACGCGCGTGGAAATTAGGGCTTGGAGCGCAGGATGTGTTCTACGTGAATCCCGATCAAGTGAGTAAGACTGCGCAAAGCGGAGAGTATCTAGGCAGGGGAGCGTTTATGATCCGCGGAAAGACGACCTACATCGATAACCACATCAATCTTGCCATCGGCGTTGATGCGGATGGCTTCATCATGGCGGGACCCATTGAGGCGATTTCCAAACACTGCGAGAAAGCGATCAAGCTTGTTCCTGGAGACAAGAAATCAAGCGACATCGCCAAACAACTTGCCAAACTCCTTGACGCAGACCACGATGAAGTCCTCCGAGCGCTTCCTGCAGGAGGGTTTAAGAAAATCGCTTAATGTTCGTCTTCAGCGAACATTAAGCGATTTTTACAGCAACCATTAAAAACCCTGCCGACGAGAAGATCACTATGTCCTTGGTGATAGACCTCTCCTTGATCCTGGCAGTGAGCGCGACATACGCCCTTGTCCTTACCAGATTCAAACAACCACTCATCCCTGCGTATATCCTCGCAGGATTTATGCTGGGACCATCAGCACTCGGCCTTCTAGAACCAAATGCCACCCTCACATTCTTCGCAGAGATGGGAATGGCGCTCCTCTTGTTTGTCATCGGACTCGAACTCAACCCCACGACATTCCGCAGTGCAAGCAAGAGAATCCTTGGCATCACCACAGCCCAGGTCCTTGTGACAGCAGCCGCAGGATACGGCCTTGGCACACTACTAGAAATGGACATCCAAGAGTCAATGATCATCGGCATCGTCTTGGCATTTTCATCAACTGTCGTCGTAGTAAAAATTCTCGAAGAAAAATGCTGGATGGAATCACTCCACGCCAAACTTGCCATCAGCATCATGCTTGTCCAAGATATCCTGGCGATCCTTGCCCTACCACTTGTTGGGATGGAAGGCGACATCGCAAGCTCGCTTCTTAAGACTACGACGCTCTTTGCTTTAGCCTATGCCTGCGGCCAATTCCTTATACCGCGCATCTTTGCTGCTGCCAAGACATCAGGAGAGATCATTATTCTATGGGGAACGACGATCCTCTTTAGTTTCATTGCTCTAGCCACGAGTCTTGGATTCTCGCCAGCAATCGGCGGTTTTCTCGCAGGAATCATCATCGCACCCTACAGCTACGCACTTGAAGTATCCATGCGCATACGGCCGATGCGCGATTTCTTCGCAGCACTCTTCTTTGTCTCACTAGGCGTCAACTTTGTCATCTCTGAGGCCCTATCGGCTCCGACTCTCATTATTGGAATGCTTGCCATCGTCACCCTCCTCAAGCCCACCCTCATCGCCATCGGTTCAGTGATTAGCGGATACGCTGCGCGCACATCCCTGCAAACCGCCATTCCCCTTGGCCAAATCTCAGAATTCTCACTTATTATCGCGAGCATCGGCCTTGCAAGCGGCGCCTTGGGAGCTACAACCGCCTCAGCGATCATCTTGGCCACGATGCTAAGCGTCATCATATCCACCATCGTCGCAAACAAAGATCAACATATCCTACGTTACATCGAACCGCTCCTGCGACCGCTCCAAGAGCCGGCGCAAGACCCTGAAGAAACAACCAAACAAACCCGACCTCGCGTCGTCCTCATCGGATGCGACCGAACAGGCACGCACATCCAATCCGAACTCGCACGCAAGAAAATTCCCTACCTTGTCATAGACTACAACCCTGAGGTAGTCGCTAAACTCTCTGCGCGCAATGTGCCTGCGCGATTCGCTGACATCACAGACCCCCACCTCTTTGACACGCTACGGCTTGACTCTGCATCAATGATCATCAGCACAAGCCCATCACTTGACGCCAATCTCCACCTCGCACGAGCGATAAGCAGGGCCACTCGACGAGCCGACAAACCAACATTCATCACTACGGCAACAACGGCAGACGACGCGCGTATCCTATACCAACACAAAGCCGACTATGTACTCTTGCCACACGCGCTAGGCGGAGCGCACATCGCGCTCCTGCTTGAGAGTGGAAGGCTTTCCGGAGCGCATCTTAACCACATACGGTCCGCGCACATAAGGAGCATCGCCAATGGATAAAACAACCAAAGAACTACACAGCAAAAGCAAGGCCCTTCCGTCAACGGTACACATCGGTAAACAAGGCTTGACGCCGACCAGATCGGGAACACGATCTCGGTAGCGCGGAGGGACTAAGGCAGGATGGCTGAAAAGAAATATGTCTCTGTATCGCAAGTTCTTGAGAATGACATCTCGGGAAGCAAACGCCTCATCGCATACGAGTTCCTCTCAACGAAAGGAAAAGAGGAATTCAAGGACTGCAAGACGCAATATGATCGCGTTAAAAAGATCAAGGAACTCATCGACAACGGAAAAGACATCGACGAGTACGCCGACAATCAAGAAATCGACAAGACCGCGGATCAGATGATCCTCACAGGGTACCCAAACCCTATCAACTGGTTCCACATTGTGCACGAAACATTCCAAAAACCAATCGAGAGCTTCTACTTCTGGTCACTCAACTCGATGGGAGACCTCGGATACTCACGCATCATCAAAGTAACCGACATCTTCGCGGCATCAGAAGCAAGCACGATGTACGGCGTCACAGCGCAGAGACTCGGGCTTGCGCAGGACAAAGTAGCGCAATATCTTGCAACCATTGGAAGGCTTGTCAAGGATCTCTTCCAGATCGTGCGCGAGATCCGCATCATCAAAGAACGACTCGCCTACTACAAGGATGCAGCATCTGATGATTCCAAGAAACGCAACCCGGCAGAGATAGCGCTCAAAGGAATGTACGTCGACCTCGTCGAAGGAGGAACCAAGAACCCATCATCAGTACTCGGACTTGGAAGCCAAGTCGGATTCACGCCACTACCTGATCTCTTCTTTAGCGTCCATCCAAAGACCGTCGAGGACATCAGCAGGCTCACATCGGGAGACAAATGGCAGTTCAATGCCAAACTTACCGAAGTCCTGCAGCGCAAACTCTACCAATATGTCCAATGGCGCGACGCTACTAAGAATGAGCTTGAAACACGCGAGAAGCACACACTCAAATACTTGCGCCAACATTACGACAGCATCCAATTGTACTTGACCTGGGTCAAACCCTATCTCAAACACATCAAACGGTTGACCACACAGCAGACCAAATCCGATTCACCGCACCTTGTCACGGCATTTGAGAGCGCGAACATCGAACTCGAAGTCATCGGCACACAGATGCCCAAAGAAAACTCCAAGTATTTCATCTGCCTCCTCCTTAACATGAAATATCGCACAACACCAACGATGTCATTCCAGCAGGACTTCCAACGAGGACCCATCCACATGGGATACCTCGATATCATGTGGCGTGGCTACATCTGGAGCCAAGAAGACATCAACCGATACCTTAAGATGCGCGACGATGAGAACTTCGAATTGCTCTCAACAATCAATGAGAGCATCCGGGACGCAATGGAATCCCTTGGCGATGACTTGCGAGAATACTTAAGCGAAGCAAAGGAGGTGTTCCCAGAAAAAATCGAGCTTAAGGAGGGCGAGAAGAAGGAGGAAGATGCCATCAGCCTCAAAGGCCTCACAGAACCATTCAAAGGGGCGTTTGAGATCGTCAAGCCAGTCTTTGGCATCAAGGATGCGCAAACCAAGAAGAAAGGTGAACAACGTGCGAGGGATGAGACAGAAAAGAAAAACGCCTTCTTCGGAACTTTCCTGCTCACATACACTGCATCAAAACTCTTCAAAAAAGCAAACCGATTCATCACGTGGTGATAGCTATGGAACTCATACGAACGACACTACAAGACATCAATTGCGCACTGCGAAGACCGCGAGCATTCTTTTCCACAGAGACGAAATCGACAGGGCACGCGATGGGCTACGTCCTCACATTCTTCCTCGTCCAGTCAGGACTATCGCTTCTTTTCGCAGAAGCGTTCTACCAAAACTGGAATCGCATCTTCCTCGCAGCAACAGGCAAGGTACTCCCTGCTTTAGCATTTACCACAACCGGATACCTGCTCATCTTCGCGGCCTTGGCAGTCATTGGCTGCCTTGCAATCATCATTTCAATACTGCTCACTCACGCATACCTGCGCTGCATCGGCGGGAGCAGGCAATCCCTTGGAGCCACGAGCAGCGCCATCGCGTACGGATTGACCCCCAGCTTTGTCTTTGGCTGGATCCCCTACGCCTCATTTATCGCGCACCTCTGGAGCATCGTGCTTGTGCTGCTCGCCCTGCGCATCAAACATCCAATGCCACTATGGAGATATACATTGCTTATCATCACGCTTGCGCTTGCGGCCATCGCCGCCGGACTCTACCTCCTCGGATACTGAACGCCGACGACTATTTAAATGAGCAAAAGGGAGAAAGCGCATGCAATCCGATCTTCCCAAGCAACAACTCCCCACACCATTAGCATTCCCTGATAAGGATCTTGCCATTGTCCGACACTTCACTGATGCCGCGACTAAGACACGACCTGACCTTGTCGTGACCATCGCCCTTAGCCGAGTCGAGCGCGGACACCCCATCCCTGCTGGCGCACTGCCTGTAGTCGTGATCATCGATGATTGCCGACGAGTCCTCACGACTAACGACGTGATGACATACGTCACAGACATGAGATCCATCATCTCCTCGATCTCTGGCCGCATCCACCTTGAAACAGTGCGGCTCACAGACCACTGGAAGATGACACGGGATAAGGATCCAGCGCATCTTGATTTCCTGCGCAACAGCATTGTGTACTTCGATACAGGATTCCTAGGCGCGGCGCAAATCCTCCTTGCCCAAGGAAGACTCAGACCCAGCATGGAAAGCACCGGCGTGCACTACGCCAATGCACAACGAGCCTTCAAGAGCAGCACCATCCGACTCATGCAAGCTGCAGTGGACCTCTACTGGGCGGCAATCGACGCAGCACACGCGGCGATATTGCACCATGGCGGAACCGCACCAGCACCAGCACACGTCGCAGAGACATTACGCGAGATGTTTGTCAAACACCGAAAACTTGAGAAGGAATACCCCCAGATCATGGAACGACTCTTTTTAGTGTATAAAGATGTGACGCACGGCACCCTAACAGAACTGCGTGGCGAGGCCTATGACGCATTGTATAAAGAAACGGTCAAATTTGTCGAGCGGATGCGCAAACTCATTGCAAAAAACGCTTAATGTCGGCCCTTGGCCGACTTAAGCGTTTTTCTCACGCTACCTATTTAAACCGTCCTAGCATAAACCCTGTATGGTAAAAGAGATCAGGGACGCCACGGAGAAGATCAAAGGCTCCAAAGCGAAGAGAGAACCCCAAAAACTCGACCCTTTAAAAGAGCAGGACAAGCTCAAAGAGGAAGGCATCAAGTCCGAAGAGAAGAACGACTCTTCTGCCAAGAAACCTGACGAGGCCAAAGCTACAAAGACCCTTGACGATGAATTAGAGCGACGTGGACGGACACGAGCAGCAACATCGGCAAAGCTTGAAGAAACCATTGAAGCTACAACAGTTGAATCTCCCAGACAATCTGAAGTGTCAGAGGCGCTCGCGTACAACCAAGCGACGAACGGCAAGCCAGCTAATGCCTACGGCACGATCTACGGACCGGCAGGACAGAAAGGTGACGCTGCGGCAGTATATTCCCGATCCCGCGGCGGAGACGGACGAGAATCCGAAGACCACGGAGAATTCTATACCCGAGCAACACGACAGAATGACCGACCAGAACAACAATACCAACGCGGATTTGGCGCAGACCCTAATACCATCCGAGAATCCATTGACCCACTAGCTAAACTAAGCGCATACGCGCGACGATAAAAAAGATGGGAACGGGGGGGTTTCACCCCTCTTTGGAACTCCCCTAGCAGTATAGTCTTACATAACCAAACAAACAATCACCTAGATTCCGAGACCACACCGAGAGGGGGGGTTTAAAAGGAGGCAACGCCCCCTTTTCATTATGATTTTCGCATACCAAAGCCCACTTGACCGACAGTACTACTCCGGACAAGTCAGCGGCGATGCCCCAACCCTTGAAACACCCATCGTACCTATCAAAGACCTGGGGATGACTATCCCAGAGACGAATCCTGCGACAGGAGCAAATATTGTCCAAAATGTCGAAGCTGCAGTACGCAGTGGAGCATCCCAAATCCAGATCGTCATGACCACGTCATCACAAGCCGCAATCGGCGGACGACCAAAAGCATATGGAAAAGATGTCCGAGAGGGCATCAAAGAAAAACTCAAAGCAAACCAAGTCAACCTCGTCGGCGTCGAGATGCCCACAAGCAGCATCACCAACATGACTGGCTTTGACGGACAACAGTTTAATAGACAGAAATTACAAGATGATATGCAGGAAGTCCGAGACGCCATGACCTTTGTCGCAGATGTCGCACAAGGCGGCGGCGTAGACATCGTATCATTCGAGTTTCCGCGCACAATCTTTGACCAAGAATGGGCAAAGGATAATAGGGGAAACAAACTTTTTGAAGCATACGAAAACGAAGAAAAAACCGCTCGTAAATACATCGTCGACACACGCGATGGCCGCATCAACCAAGTGCCCATCGACCAGAAAGTACCTGTGGTCAAAAAAGACAAGATTGGACCTGACGGCCTCCCGATCGTCGAGGAAGAGGACTTTAACTACTTTAAAGCTGAAGCCGCGAGGATCGGCGGCGGTGTGAAAGCAGAGGAACTCTATTTTCGTGCAAGGACTGAAGGCGCGAAGCGACAAGCAGAGGCATACACAGCGTACTACGGAGCGCAGCGCGATCGAGCCCAACAGCAACTGGACTTTGCCAATGCACAAGCAGAAGAATTCCGAGCGCAAAATCCACAGGCAAGACAGCTACCCAAAGAAATCCAAGAACGCATTGACCTGCACACCAAAGAAGTCACAAGCAACCGAGAACTCATCCTATCACAACGTCAACAAGTCCTCCAGTACGAAGAGATCGAAAAAGCAAGCGTATCGACGGATAAGTATGCGCTTGATCGCGCAAAGAAAAGCTACGCAGAACTGGGCATCCACGCGATGAATGAGACAAAGCACAATCCCAATGTCAGCAAGGACAAACCCCTCTATGTTGGACCAGAACTAGGATGGCCAGGCACATTCGGCGGACACCCTGATGAATTCATCCAACTTGTCAAAGGAGCGCGAGAAGAGATGGTCAAACTATTGACCCAACCCAAAATCCAAGACGAGCAAGGAAACATCATTGAAAATCCCTACGCGCCCTCGTTTAGCGGCGGCGTAAGAGAAGCAGAGGAAATGGCCAAGAAACACATCAAAGGACTCTTTGACACATCACACCTTGGCATGTGGCTTAATCACTACCGACGCATCGCAGGAGAATCCGACGAGACACGACTTGCGAACTTTAAAGTATGGTACATGGACCAAGTAAAGGCCCTTGCTGAAAGCGATGCTGTCGGCGCGATCCAGGCAGTCGACTCTGCATCCGGAGCGCACGGACACCTTCCCGCTGGCCAAGGGATCTTGCCAGTAGTCGATGCAGTGAAACTCTTCAAAGAAAAAAACTTCCAAGGATTCATCGTATCTGAAGGACACGAAGAAGAAAAATTCGGCCAGAACAGAATCCTGCTTAAAACATGGGAGGCATTTGGCTCACCAATCGGGGGCGCATATCCCGGCCTTGGCGTCGGAGCGCCCTTCCCCGGACGATGGCGCGATGTGCAAAACAGCTACCTTGGCAGATTGTACAATCCCAACTTCATCGTCGGAGCATACGCGCCGTCTAATGACTGGAAGCTGTGGAGTGAAGTGCCGCTCGAGTGAAAAGGGGGTTTCCCCCTGAAAAGGGGGTTTCCCCCTGAAAAGGGGGTTTCCCCCTTTTTAACCCCCTAAAAATATAGCCAAGCTATAACCAAAATATAACCCAAAAAAAAATCGTTTATGTCTTGAGCCGAAGGCGAAAGACAATAAACGATTTTTCTACTGAAGGCTTTTCTCGAGCTCAAACCCAGAAATCCTAAAAAACTGATGCTCCCAGTACGAGAGCGCCATCTTGTTCGCCGCAGGAACGAATGTCCGCACAGCCACTGCCTTGCGTTCGCGAAGCCACTTGAAAATAGACGAGACCAAAAGCTTGCCCACATTGCGCTTGCGCGCAATCTTGCGTACAAAGATGGAATCGATATAGCCGACAACTCGCTTGTCTTCCGTGCTGACATACTCTGCTTTCGCATAACCTAAAAGAGCGCCGGCATCCTCGGCAAGGAAATACGAACAATCCCTGCGCGCCATCTGCTTTTTGAGGGCCTTTGCAAGCTGGACCTTGTTTGGCACAGGATAATCAGAAGACAGGCTGTGTTCATACCTCGCGTACTCAAGGGCAAGCATTGTCAAACGCGGGACATCCTTTGGCTGCGCAACTTTTATCGAGATCATCTCACACCGCCATCTCATACATTAATACTGATTGGCAGAACCCTTCAATGCTTGCTGTGAATGTCTGCCACTGCTTTTTTGCCTCTTCGCTCACTGCAGCCACCACATATCCGAGTCTTCGGAGCTTTGATGCCCGAGCAATAGCCTGCAACTCTTCAACATTGTGTTCAGAGGAAAGCTCGAGAACTTCGTTTAGGGTCTCCTCTTCTTTAGGTTTTGAATACACCTTGGTATATGCAAAAGGATCTTCATAGGGTGAAGATTGGTAGGACTGATGGATGTAGGTGCTCTGACCACTAGTCAACGCAGATACCGGCGCCTCACTAATCGCAAGAGTCACTGTAGGCTGCTCCGATTCAATCGTGACCTCAAGAGGACTTTGGACGCGACCCTCATTAACCAAATCCGCAAGCTTTGAGTATTCGGTTGCTCTTGCAATATGAACAGCAGTGAGAAGTTCATTATGGATAAGGATCATAGGGGTAAGAGCACCACGGAATTCGATAAGTGCCTGTAGGTCGGATTGCATCACGCAAGATGCGCGGGGCCGACGTATAAAAACTTCTGTCAACACCAGCCTGTAGTAACAACCATTTAAATATGCCTCTCTCGACGGAAACCGTGATGGCCTACGACCCCCACAGGACCCAGCCCCGACACTATGATATATCTGATCGCGACCTAGCCGCGCAATTTAGCGCCTTGCTCAAGACAGAGCTAAAGGAACTGCTCTTGGAAGTCATCTTCTTTGGCTCAAGCACAAAAGGCCCTGAGACTGAAATCTTTCCCCACGACATCGACGTCCTTATCATCATCGACGACCGCATCCGATCCATCACATCTGAAGCCATCGAAGCATACCGAGTCATCACCAAAAGCTGCGCTGAAAGGATCACCAATCGCCTCCACATCAACACCCTACGGCTCTCGAACTTCATCGAATACGTCCTCAATGGAGACCCCATTGCTACAAACATCCTACGCGACGGCATCCCCCTTATCGCACAAGGCACGATCGAAGCACTCCAACAGCTCCAACACCGCGGCGAAATCAAACCAAGCGAGGAAGTCATCTGGACCTACTTTAACAAAGCACCCCAGACCCTCATCAACTCACGGATACTCATCCTGCAAGCCACGATCGACTTATACTGGGCAATAATCGAAATGAGCCACGCAATCCTCCAAAAAATGGGCGAGACACCGCACACGCCAGAACAAGCAATCCACTTAATCAATGAGAAACTCGTCCGACACAACCGCATCGAGTCTAGGGCTGCCACGATCCTGCGAGAACTCTATGACACGGAAAAGAAAATCTCCGCACGCGAAATCAAGACGATCACCGGCACTCAGTACCAAGCACTTCACCATCGAGCAAAACACTACATCGACACTCTTAACACAATCTCGGCAGAGATCCGATTCACACGATAAAAAGAGGGGGAAACCCCCTCTTTTAAACACCCCCAAAAAAAGAAGGGGAAACCCCCTCTTTTAAACACCCCCAAAAAAAGAGGGGCTGTGCCCCTCTTTTAAACTCCCCATATAGACCCCCCATGGCAGAAGCCTACCAAAAGAGCATAGAAACACTCCTCGAAGAACTTGATGTCACAGCGGAGGGTCTTAGCACGCGCGAGGCACAAAAACGACTTGCGAAGCACGGACCAAACGAACTCGAACACCCAACACCCATCAGCCCGTGGCAGATTTTCCTTGAGCAATTCACAAGCCCGGTCGTATGGGTACTTCTTGGCGCCGCGATCATCACAGCAGCACTCTCTGAATGGATCGACTTTTTGGTCATCACGATCGTCATCATCACCAACGCCATCGTGGGCCTTATCCAGGAATACAAAGCAGAACGAGCAATCGAGTCCCTCAAAGAAATGCTTGCCTTACAAGCCCACATGCTGCGCGATGGCAAGATCACCAAGATCCCTGCACGAGAGGTAGTCCCTGGCGACATCATCATCATCGAAACAGGCGATCGAGTCGCCGCGGATCTGCGCCTCATCGAATCCGTCGAACTGCACACTCAAGAAGCAAGCCTCACAGGAGAGAGCACACCCATTGGCAAAATCGCCGACGCGATCAAAAAAATCTGCGCAATCGGAGATCGAAAGAACATGGCCTTTGCAGGAACCACAATCACCAATGGCCGCGGAAAAGGACTTGTCGTTGCAACAGGAACCAAGACCGAAATGGGCAAGATCGCGACATTGCTGGGAACCACAAAGACCGATGAGACACCGCTCCAATGCAGCCTCAAGACCCTTGGAATGATGCTCGCGATCGCAACAGTCCTCATCTGTATCACGATCTTTGTCCTTGGGGCACTGCGCGGCCAAGAACTCATCGAAGTTTTCCTGCAAGCGGTCGCGCTCGCCGTCGCAGCAATCCCTGAAGGACTTCCTGCGGTCGTCACAATCACACTCGCCTTGGGCGTTCGACGGATGACCGCAAGCAATGCACTTATCAGAAAACTCCCCAGCGCCGAAACCCTTGGATCATGCAGCGTCATCTGCACGGACAAGACAGGAACACTCACGCACAATGAAATGACCGTGCGCAGCATCTACGTCAATGATTCCATCATCACGATCACCGGCACGGGATACGCTCCTGAAGGCAAACTATCAGCGACATCGGACGACGCAAAGGAACTGCTTTTGGCAGGCGCCCTATGCAACAATGCCACCCTCACCACAAACAAGCAATGGAACATCACTGGAGACCCAACCGAAGGCGCACTCCTTGTCAGCGCTGCAAAAGCAGGCATCGACCTTGGGAAACTCGCAAAGCAGTTCCCACGCATCCACGAAAACCCATTTAGCAGTGAACGAAAACGGATGAGCACGATCCACAGAACCGGTACAGCATATATAATGTACCACAAAGGCGCAACAGAGATCATCCTCGAATCCTGCGACCGCATCCTTCTTGATGGAAAACCACGGAAGATCACCCCAGCGCACAAAAAAAAGATCTTGAGCGCGCAAGAGGCATTCGCAAGACAGGGAATGCGCGTGCTCGGATTCGCGAACAAAACAAGCAACAAGCAAGAAGTACAGGAAAAAGGATTGATCTTCCTTGGCCTACAAGCGATGATCGACCCGCCGCGACCAGAAGTCAAGGAGTCTATTCGAATCTGCAATAGCGCCGGCATCCGCATCATTATGATCACCGGCGATCACCTCACCACAGCGCAAGCAATCGCAGAAGAACTTGGCATTCCAGGAAAGGCAATAAGTGGGACGGACCTTGCGACCCTGAACCTTGACGCACAAGTGGAATCCATCGGCGTCTACGCACGCGTTGATCCAGAACACAAAATCAGGATCGTTGAAGCCCTCAAGAACAAAGGACACATCGTCGCGATGACTGGTGATGGCGTCAATGACGCGCCAGCGCTCAAACGCGCAGACATCGGCATCGCGATGGGCATCACAGGAACCGACGTGGCAAAAGAAGCCAGCGCTATGGTGCTTGCTGATGATAACTTCGCCACGATCGTTCGCGCAGTGCGCGAAGGACGAAAAATCTATGACAATATCCGCAAGTTCGTGATGTACCTTCTTAGCTCCAACATCGGTGAAGTGCTCACTGTCTTTGGAGGCGCCATCGCAGGACTCCCTCCCGTCATCATCGCACGACAAATCCTTTGGATGAATCTTGTGACTGATTTGTTCCCAGCATTGGCCCTTGGCATCGAACATGGCGAACCCACATTGATGGAGCGACCACCCCGACAAAGCGACCAGAAACTCATCGACAAACGACGCTGGGTCGTCATCCTTAGCATCGGTGCGGTGATGATGAGCGCAGCGCTTGGCGCATTCACATACGCATACCGCCACGGAACCATCGGCAATGCACAAACCCTCGCATTCACCTCACTTGTCTTTATGCAGCTCACGAATGTTCTTGTGATGCGCAGTGAGAGACACACGAACTTCGAGCTGCGCCCCAATGCGAGACTCTTTGCCGCAATCGCCATCAGCCTGATCTTACAATACATCGTCGTACAGACACCATTTTTCGCAGGGATCTTTGGCGACGAACCCCTCACAGTTATCGAATGGTCGATTGCCATCAGCGCAGGGATAGGGCTGCTTGCCCTAGGCGAGATAATCAAAGTTATCAACAGACGCCTTGATTGGCTGTCATCCTAGCGCTTCGATCCCCTCACACCTTGACGCACGATGCCTAATTTGCCATCAGGCTCCAGATATGCATACTTGACCTGACGAATGTCACCGATGTCGTGCTCACGCAGCAAGGAACGAAGCATATCCATACTCAGATCCGCGTGCTTGAGATGCCTCCTATTGGCTTTCCCGTCCCTGATGAGCAGCTCGGGCTTCCCATAGACGAGCACGCGCAGCGCGTACGAGCGCTCCGAGAACTTGATCGCCGCCCAATGGAGCGCCGCCACAACGGCGATCGCCGCCATTGAATGCAATATCTGAACTGTCGACTCCGGATAGATCATCGCATCGCCGACCGCAGAACCAAGCGCGATGACAATCAACAAATCAAAGATTGAGAGTACAGTGAACGCCGCTTCATCTCCGCGTCCTGTCGCAAGTCGCCCGCTTCAGGTAATTTTTTCTCCCCCTCGGAAACAGGGGGAGAAAAAATTGAGTTTTCGCGAGAATTCTCGCTTGAGCCATGCCGTTTCAATGAACTGAACGATTACCATGACTGAGTCGCGGGGAACAGCATGAATCTGACAGAGCCACACCCGGCCGGACAGGAGAGGATGAATAGCGCGTTCAACCTATTCTCGGATGCGGCCGAGCACAATCACGTCGTCACGGCGGCAAGCGCCTTAGTCTTGACACTCATCGGCACATCAAGCGTCACAAGCGTAGCGATAAGATGACCAATATCACGATGACGCGCATCACGCACCATCGTGTTAAACTGTTCGCGCGTCGCCTGAGCTGCGAAATCAACATCTGCGTCCACACCGACAGTGAGATCATAGTACTTGCCATCAACAAGATGCAGCGTGTAGCGATCAAGGCCAATATGAAACCCGATCTTCTTATATGGACGCAGAATCTCCTGAATCGACGGATTGTAATTGATGGCATCAGCGACATTGGAACGGTTCAGGCTATACTCTGGAAAATCGTCATACAGACCAAGACTGCGCGAACCAAACGCAGTATATAGTTCCTCGGCACCCCCATCATCGATACTGATGCCGGAAATGATGTCAATCACTGCGACTAGCCCAACGACGACAATGCCAACCCCGATGATGAGAAAGAATGTGTTTGAGAGCGGAGAAAAATCCATAGCCGGCACGGCAATCTAGGACAATATATACATTTCTAAAAAAAATCGTTTAATGCTCCTTCGGAGCTTAAACGATTTTTCTCCCCAAAAAAAATGGTTTATAGCCATAACACACGAGCAGGAGACGGGCGTGATTGAACAGTTTTCGAAACAAACCTATTTATACAAGTCTTGCGACGAAAAGTAGTATGAGAATCGCAGTCACAACCATCATCATGTCACTACTCCTTGTCGCCACAGCGCTTGCACAAGCACCACGGAATGGGGTGGCAGTGAACTTGGCACCGAGCGCTGGACCCCTTGAGCCTGCAATGACATACGCGCCCGAGCCAGTGCCAGTGGCCAAACCCCGACGAGCACCGTATCGAACAGACTATTCACTTACAAGCCAGATGATTGCGCGCGGCCAAGGACGCATCCCAGGTTCATCGAAACTGCGTGACAGACCCTATCGAAAGGAATTGTATTCACAGGAGAAGAGCGCCATTGGGACTGCCGCATACCGCCCAAGCGGCGCGAGAAACCTGGTGAAGACCACGTGCAAACTCGGCATCAGCGCATTTGCCTGCTAGTCGAAACGTTTATAAAGGGGTGGTTTCTCCATCGACCACAATGGCGCGTGGATCGGTCCTAGGCGTAGTTCTCTCGACGATAAGCAATGCTGTCACTCGGTGAAGACACTAGACCCGATTATGATCCATTGCCGCTGGCACGCCCTGGTGGTCTAGCGGCCTATGATGGGGCCCTGTCGAGGCCCCGACCCGGGTTCAAAACGATGGGAACAAGATGTCCCGACGTGACTTTCCCGGCCAGGGCGTCATAGTCACGCAGGGCCTGCAAGCGCGAGCAGGCTCTTGCGCACAGGGGGCCGGTAGCTCAGCCTGGTAGAGCACCTGGCTTTTAACCAGGGGGTCGCGGGTCCGAATCCCGTCCGGCTCATGAAGCAGCGCACACGAGGGCAAGAATGGCAACAAAACTCAAGGTTGGCGAGCACATCCTTGTGCCAAAACACATCAAGCTCTCAGACAAAGAGAAAGCAGAGCTCCTTACTCGATACTCCATCACAGAGAATGATCTTCCACGCATCTCGATAAAGGACGCAGCCCTTGGAGCGCTCAATCTTAAGCCAGGAGACGTCGTACGCATCGAGCGCACATCCATCACAGCAGGATCAAGCACATTCTATCGGAGAGTGACCTAGATGAGCGACGACAGAGCCAAGCTATTGCTCGCCAAATTCTTTGACTCCAACTCGATGGTACGCTCAAACATCGAAAGCTTCAATGCATTCATCAAACGCGAACTCCAAGAGATCGTCGATGAGAACAAGAACATCGAACCAACAATCATCCCCACCAATGTCGACAAATTCGTCATCCGCCTCGACAAGATCTGGGTTACAAAACCCGAAATCACGGAAGCCGACGGTTCACGCAGGGTCCTGTACCCCAATGAAGCGCGCCTGCGAAAAATCAGCTACGCAAGCCCAGTATACATGGAAATCAGCGCGCACATCAATGATGTCCAACGCGAATCCTTCCAGACCCAGATCGGCACAATCCCCATCATGCTCAAATCAGAC
>JACQSU010000010.1 GCA_016211165.1 Candidatus Woesearchaeota archaeon
CCTGTCTTGAAGCCGGACGCAAATTTTGGCTCTATGAAAAAATGAGAAAGTACGCGAAATCCAAGATCAAAGCAACAGCTTGCTAGGACATCCCCTCACCCATTTATGCAACACCCCAGGCGAAGCATGTCGTTGTCGTTACCCGTACAGCAAGAACTCATCCACTCGTTCATACGGGCAGAGTTCGTCGGATTTGAACCAGATCTTGATCTCGCGTTCTGCGTTGTCTTTTGAGTCTGATGCGTGGACAAGGTTGGTGATCGCTCGTCGTTTTGTATCAGCTAATTGATACGAGTCAAGTGAGTAGTCGCCTCGGATGGTTCCGGGTGTCGCTGCTATTGGCGCTGTCGATCCGATGACCGAGCGGATCTTTTCAATGGCGCCATGGCCTTCTAGGCAGACTGCGACCGTCGGTGAGGATTTTAAGAATGCGATGAGCATCTGGCGGACATTCTGGCCAAGCTCATGCGGTGTCTTGTCCAGTTTGAGTCCTTTTGATTCGTAGGATTTCTTGGTCTTCTCGCCGACAGAGAGAAGCCATGCCTCGTCGTTTGCATAGTGTTCGCCTGCAATGGCGTCGGTTGCTTGGACCATCTTAAGGCCGATGATTTTAAGGCCGGTTTTTTCAAATCGTTGGAGGAGTTCTCCGATTATCGCGCGCTGTACAGCGTCGGGTTTGAGAAGGATAAGAGTGCGCTCTTTCATAGGAGTGCAGTGGCAGTCACGATTTTATAAAGACAGTGGTCGTCGTTCCCACTAGGTCTCATCACTCTTGTTTGCGTTTAAGATAGTCCTTTGCTTTCCCGCGTAGGGTGCTGCTTCGGGGGTTCAAATGGCTTACTTGGTCAAGGGCGCATTGGCGTGCCCACGTTGTGAGGGGCTCAGTGCGTTTCTTGTAGGTTTCGTAGTAGTTCATTTGCCCATTCACATGGACTTTGGCGTCCTGAAATTTCTGGTACACGTCTTGGGGGATGTGGCTCTTGATGGATTCGATGAATCGGTACTCAAGTTCTGTGGCGAATCCTTCGACGATTCCTCTGCCTGCGTCTCCTGATGCAAATGCGTGTTTCATCCTTGTATCGCCGCATCGGTAGCTGTAATGATGCGCAAGTTCGTGGAATGCGACGATGCGCAGGTACATTCCTTGGGCTGCAGGGATGTGTGCCGCGTCCGTGGTGTATCGATACAGGCCGGTGTTGCTGTGCTTAATGTGAGGGCGATCCCCGCGAGTATATCGCGCCAGTGCATACCCATACGATGCAACCCCTGCATATTAATCAATCGACGAGTTGGCAATGGTTTCGGTTGTAAGAATTCCAACACTCGACAGATCAAAACAGACTCATTGGTTTTGGGCCCGGAAACTCTTCTAAAGAGCTGGAGGGGTTTCCAAGAGTCAGGTACAAAACCGAAATGTCTTCAAGGCTTCCGAAATCATCCCAGCAGCCCCAGATGTCCTTTCGGATTTTTCATCGACAG
Organism: Candidatus Woesearchaeota archaeon; assembly: GCA_016211165.1. Lineage (GTDB taxonomy): Archaea > Nanobdellota > Nanobdellia > Woesearchaeales > JAGWAF01 > JACQSU01. The sequence goes on from JACQSU010000010.1 coordinate 1,480, forward strand.
CTCTGTTAAGGAGTATGTCCAAGAAAAAAAGAACAGTAAATCGTTTAAGTTCCGAGCCAAAGGCGAGGAACGTTAAACGATTTACTTACTTGCTTTTGCTGCGTGGAATGCCGATGTGTATTTGTATTTGCGAGCGACTTTGCCGTGCTTAAGCAAGTACGTTTTGCATTTGAGCGAGTCAAAGTAGTGGATGCGTCCGTCGTTTTGGACGTACATCTCGCCGGTTCCTGGTCGGAGGGTTTTTCCACAGAAGCTGCAGTCTGCCATCTTAATTGCCTCCTCCTCGTCCGCCGCCTTTGGTCAAGGGGCGTGCTTCGATTTCGGTTTCGCGCAGCATCAGGATGTCATTGAGTTGTACAGGTCCTTTGACATTGCGCCTAAGGACTTTGTCCTTGTCGCGTCCATCAAGGAGGCGTACGCGTACTTGGATTGCTTCTCCTCGGGTTCCTGTGCGGCCGATGACTTCTTCGACATTGGCAGGTGTTGCTCGTGAGAAAACGACTCCTCCTTTTTCAGGAATCACCGCAGGTGCGGGAGTGCGTTGTTGCGGTTTGTCGTCTGCCATGCTTATGCCTTCATGTCTTTGATGATCTTTTTTGCTTCGCCTTCTTCGACGATGGCAATCGCGCTTGTGCCCACTTCAAGGCCGGCAAGGTTGCCAAGTTCTTCCTTGGTTGGGATCTCGGCGCATGGGACTCCTTTTTCTTTTGCAAGGAGTGGGATGTGCATCACGATCTCAGGTGGGTTGACGTCCTTTGCGATTGCTACCATTTTTGCGGTTCCTCGCTCAAGTGCTTTTGTCGTCTCGTTTGATCCGGATTTGATTTTGCCGGAGTTTTTTGCTAGTTCGATGGCTTCCATCGCTGATTCCAGTTTTGCGTCTGCCATTGTTGTTCTCCGAGGTTAGAATGTATAACCTCAATCCCAGGAAAGGGGATCTCCCCTTTCAAACCCCCAGATCAGGGGGTGTCCAAAAGGGGGGCCTGCCCCCTCTTTTTCTGGTCATTTTTCACAGGTTAATCTGGTGAATCAGTGGGGGGTTTAAAAATGTTGCTTGGTCCGACGCATCTGGTTTAAATAGTGTGGTTTTAAATAGTGCGGTAGTTACAAAGTATGTAATGGTTAATGTCAAACGAATGGGATTAGCACTGATGATTACTTCAGTGGTATTGTTCCTTATTGGTTTTGGTTATGTGCGTTCGGTAGAGAGTGCTCTGCTTGCGAATCATGAAGTCGGTGAGCAGGGGGAGTGTTTACATGAGGAGACAGTAGCATGCCCATATGTAGAAATGAGCAAACTCGCATTTCCTAAGTTCGCTGCATTTCTTGTAGACCTTGGCCTCTTTGGGGTCGGGCTATACCTATATCTCCAAAAGTCCCCGCAAGAAAAGGCTGCAAAGCATGCTCGGTCCGTATCATCAAAGCTTGGCGGAGAAGAGCGAAAGATCGTTGATCTTCTTCTGGCGTCGCAAGGCATGGCATTTCAGCATGAAATTGTACGTAAGCTTGAAATGTCCAAAGTCAAAGTGACCCGCCTGCTTGACAAGCTTGAGCATGGCAGTCTTATTGAACGTCGCAGGCGCGGAATGACAAATCTTGTTGTTCTCAAATAAAAAGGGGGCAAGCCCCCTTTTAAACCCCAACAAAGAGGGGCTTCGCCTCTCTTTGAAACTAGTTTCGCCAGTATCCCTATAGGTTGTTTCACTTCCATTTCCTTTGCCCGCATCGGGCGGAGGATTGCTATGGCACGAGCAACAAAATTTCAGGGGATCGCCATACTTGTATCTGTGGTCGTCGTCCTTGCATTAGGCGCATTTGTGGTCGTCGGGCAGGAGCGCCAGGAGAGTACGATGGAACAGCGCATGGATCTAATGAGCGAGCAGATGATGCAAAAGATGAGTGAGCATTGTGAGAGGATGATGGGTAGCGCAAGCGCGTCGCAAATGATGTCCGGCGACACAGGTGACATGTCAGGTATGATGTCAACCGATACGTCAAGAGCAATGCCCCAATCTCCGAAGGGGATGTCCAGTGAGGAGCATCTGAGTCATCACCAATAAGGTCGTCAGGAGGAACCGATCATGAAACCAACAACCAACCAAGCGTCTGCAACATATAGTGTTGCAACCTATGGTATTATTATTGTATTGATCATCGCCATTGCAGGGGGTATCTGGACTGTGGCGTCGCCTACAGGTGCTGCAATATCCCCCAGTGCTATCGCGCCCAGTATAGCAGATGCGCAAGAGTTAAGCCCAGCGCAGATCACCGTGTACAAGAGCCAATCCTGTGGCTGTTGCGGGGGATACATCGCGTATCTCAAAGAGAGTGGGTTTACGGTTAATGTCATTGAAACAAGAGATATCGATGCTATCAAAGAACAGCACCATATTCCCCAGGACGTGTGGAGCTGTCATACTGCGATGATGGGTGACTACTTCATCGAAGGTCATGTCCCGATCGAAGCTGTTCGCAAGTTAGCAAATGAGCGTCCGCAAGTGGATGGTATTGCTCTTTCTGGTATGCCCGCAGGTTCTCCAGGTATGGGTGGCGTGAAGCGAGGTTCATTCGGAGTCGTGTCTCTTAAGGGAGGTGTTAAGTCTCCCTTTATTGAGGTGTAACTGTCCATAAAGAAGACGGGGCAGCGGACCACGCGCATGAGTTGAGCGGATCCACCATGGGTCCTGGGCTTGGTCCTGCTATGCATCAGATCAAGATTTGCTTCAAGGATACAACTAAAGATGGAGACATCATCGACATGAGAGTATACCGCGTCCCAAAGTCGCCGCAGAATCCAGAAGGAATCTCGTTCAATGGCGTATATAAAAGATGAGCAACGGTTGGTAGGGTATGACAATTTCGAAGGCCATGGGCCGACCATGCGCCATCATAGGCGCATAAGAGATCACATGGAATCATACAAAACTGATTCAGGCGAGATCCTACATTCAAGAATGTATCTTCCAGATATTTGACGAAGGTATAGACAACTGCGCAGTTTATAGCCTATTAGGCGCAGTTGTCTATCTCGCTAACTGCGCCTCTGGTATAGGGCCAAAGTTGCGCAGTTATCGATATCAGATTTGTCTTTCTTAATGGGGGATATTATCATTCGCAGGCGTCTACCATTCCATTTGTTGTCGCGCTAGTCTGACCTGTGATCGGCAAGTCCGCCTTGCGTGATGCGCGCACTGTCCTTGCCGCTTGTGCAAGAACGCGTCAAGATCAATCCGTGAACGCGAGTCGTGGGGGATGCGGTTCCACAAAGAAGTCGATGGTCGTCTGATCCAGCGTTTTTTCGGAGCGCATCGGTATAGGAGAACGTGCTTCTATGGTGACCAAACAGGCAAGAAGATTATTCGCATCTTGGCTAATGAAGTGGACAAGCGCAAGGTCAAGCTAACCAGACTCTTTGTGTGCACAAAATCGTTTAAGCTCTGAGGGAGCATTAAACGATTTTTATGATGATTTCTTGGTAGTATGCCATTCCTTTGAGCAGATCTTGCGGGCTGAAGTCGAGGTTTGATTTCTTGGTGAAGAAAATTACGCTGTGCGCAGCGTCCCAAAGCAGGAATCCGCGAAGTGAGAGATGCGGCCCGGATTTGATGATAAGATCCGGTGCTGGGAATGTGGATGTGGAAATGACATCATTGACTGTTTCTTTGGTGATGCGTTCCAGGTCAAGCCGCCCCATCTTTACTTGGCGTGCGATGATGCTTACAGCGTCAACAATCTCGGCTTGGCCGTCGTAATTGAGGCAGAGGTTCACAAAGTAGGTATCATGTTCTCGGGTCTGTTCCTGGAGTTTCTTAAGAGGCTCGATAAGGCGTCCGGGCAAGTCGTACCAATGTCCTAGCACGGTTATTTTGATGCGTAGGTCATACAAGAATCTCCAGGCAACAAGTGTGTCGACCAAGTCGATAAGGTCATCGATCTTTTGAGGAACATGGGTTGGATTCGTATGCGCCGGCAATGCGTAGAAACTAACTACGCGTATGCCCAGTTTGGTTTGCGCGAAGATGAGTCGTTGGATATTCTTGGTCTTAACAGCGCTATCAGCTGGTTCGTCGCGCAGGTACAGGCCAACGTGCTTGGGTATCAGGTGTTTTTTGAGCGTTACTTTTGTGCGAAAGAAGTCCGTGAGTTTCATAAAGCCCCCAAAAATCGCGTAAGCTCGCCAACGGTGAGCATGAAGCGATTTTTCCAATGGAATGAGAACAATTATATATGTTGTTCGGCGCAGGCGCTGTATGGTGTGGGAGTTGTTGGTGGTAGTGGCGTTAGCCTCCCTAATCGCGGCGTCCATTAATGATTTGCGGACGCGTGAGGTTCCTGATTGGGTGAGTTATGCTGGGATTGCCGCAGGGTTGGGTATTCGACTCATCGATGCGATCGTATACAGTGATATATTCATCTTCGGGTCAGGCGTGCTCGGGTTCGCCGTTGCGTGGGTGCTGGGGGTTGCGCTCTTCTACACAGGACAGTGGGGTGGGGGGGATAGCAAGGTCTTGATGGCGCTTGGGGCCCTGTTGGGTGGGGATTGGGATGTGCTTGGCTTCCAGGCTTCATTGTTGATGAATCTCATTGTTGTAGGCGGGATGTATGGGCTTGTGTGGATGACGGTGCTGGGCACTCGGCATTTTAGGAAAGTGAAGACTATGGCGTGTATCGTCCGGAAGGAGGAGCGGACAGCGGGGGTTGCCGCGATTCTAGGTATCTTGTTTTGCGTTATTGTGGCCGTCGTTTTGTGGGATTCGTGGTATTGGTTTCCTGCGCTTTGGGCAGCGGTTCTTGTGGCTTTGACCTATGGGCTTTACATTGGGCTCATGGCTGTTGAGCGTGTGTGTTTTTTTTCGTGGGTTCCTGCAACTCATCTCGTCGAAGGTGACTGGATTGTACAGGATGTCAAAGTGCGCGGCGAGTACATCTGTGGACGCAGGGATCTGGGAGTGTCGAGGGAGCAGATTGCGCTGCTGCGCAAAGCAGGTGTGAAGAAGGTCTTGGTGCGTAGCGGCATTCCTTTTGTGCCGTCATTCTTGCTTGCGCTCATCGCGACATTGTCCATGGGTAATGTGCTTGTGTGGGTGTTGCTCTAGGCTCAGTCACTGCCATTCCTACCTAAGGCATTAACGGACGGTTCGTAAGCCCACAAATGGCAGAGCGGGCATCGTCTTGTTCTGTCATGTAGCCACATCTGTGCTACAAATTCCATATAGCCAAACCGCCGCTTGTGTCCTCTGCGGGCTACAAAGTTTAAGTGACGACGTCACCTAATCGACAGGGAGGTTCGGGTGGTACCTGTTTGGTCTACAAAGTTCTTGTAGGCAAAAATACCTCAAACTGGTATCTCCTGAACTCGGGTTTATGTTGGGGGTGGGCTTGACGTTATGATTGACGTGGAAACACCAGAGATCATTGATGGCTTGCTTGGTGCACGAGGGATCTGGAGGCCAAGAATGGACACGACAGACTACCACGACTTTAAACGACAATATCAGCTTTGAGCACAAATCCGTGATGGCGTTCGCCTTTTGTTGGAGGCAGAGAGCTAACACTCCATGGGATGTAAGCCAAGAGAAGAAGAGAATAAAAAACTACCTCTGTTTCCTATGGAGAATTTTTTGCGTCGACGCTACCCGCGCGACCCCAGCCGAAGCCGTAGAAGTCGACGCTGGCATTGACGGTGCCGATGTCGTAGTTGTCGTTGCCGCCGAGCCCAAAAAACCGGACGAGACCGTTCTTCCTGCGCATGAAGGATTTCAGTATATGGCTCCCCAAGAGGAAGAACATTCCTTCAGTACATCCTTTCCGGTCAAGGTATTGAGCATTGCGTTCAGCTTGCTTTGGGAAGACTGCCTTGACCATTCTATTGCGGCCGTATTTTGAGGTGGGAACGACAAAAGGATAGTGGTTATCTTTGATGTCAGCCTTTCGGCTTCCAGCATTTTCATTAATATCGGTAACAAGAGCGTCAGTCAAATCGATTTCAATGCCCCATCCGATCCTTTTCGCAACCTCAAATTGTTTTTCAAGATTGCCAGGGTACATCGTTGGCAAATCGCTCACGACCATCGTCAGCCGGCCTTTCTTATTCACGTAAAATAATCCGATATCTGAAAGCCGTTGAAAGCAGTCTGAACCATCAAGATCCGGTTCGCCGTTAACGATAAGTGGGTTCTTGTCAAGTTCATCCCGGACAATAACTGCCAAATCACCAGTTTGTGAAAAAGGCCGATCGAAATTACTGGCGCCTTCAAATTGGCGAGCGTATGCAACAAGGCCACTTGGATCAAGATGACCAGGCGAGCAACGCGACACGACGTGGCCGGTTGCAAGTTTAATGGCATGGAAGGTTTGAACTATTTCAATGTGGTTTTGTAGGAGTTGAGTCATGATGTCTTGACCGAGGTGAGAAAATGGAGGGTAGTTTAAAAAGGTTATGTTCATTGTAACTGCTGAGTGACTAATGTCAATTGCGAGCGCCCACCTCTGGTGATCGCGATGTCGCTTCGCTCTTCGCTTAACACCAGGGGCATGCTCGCCCCTGCGGGGGCTCGGGGCGCTCGCTTTTAGACGAATGCCGTTATAGCAAGTTGAGTAAACAGTGGAACTTTTCGCTTATGCCGCAAAA
>JACQSU010000002.1 GCA_016211165.1 Candidatus Woesearchaeota archaeon
TACCAAGAAAGCGTGATGGTGCCAGTTGGAGACTGGGCGCGAACTCGACTCTCTAACCTCAGTCGAACAGACAGAGTGCGCGATGAGTCCCGTGTGAATAGCGGTTTTGGAAAGAAAATCGAAAATTGGGTCGGCAGGGACAAGGTCTACCCCACCAATGTCCTCACTCTGGCGACCGAATGTGCCAATCGCCACCACAGTGCAACTTTCCCCGTTGGTTTACCATCATGGTTTATCAAGCTCTTCACCAAACCCGGTGATATTGTTTTAGACCCTTTCATGGGATCCGGAACAACCGCCTTAGCTGCTCTGAATCTCAACCGAGACTATGTGGGTGTAGAAATCCGGGAAGAGTACGTCCTTATGGCAAGAGCTAAACTGCATGAGAAGATAGGTGACTACATCGGAAAGGAGGTCAACCCGCATGGTATCGCAGCAGGCACTCTTACAGAAAGTTTCTGACTACATCAAAAGGAACATACATACCTTTCACGACGCAAGATTAAAGTGTTTACAAAATACCAATCTAAAGGTGTTGATTCGGAAGAAGAACCCATACTTGTTCCGAGCCAAGGATTTGAACAGGGCGGATCGCCTTGTTGCCTCCCTGATGGAAGCAAGGCTATCCTCTTCAGAGGAGGAACTATGTGGTAGATTCTTGGAGGATTTGGCCATTTTCGTGGCGCAAATCAATTTAGGTGCCCGCAAATCATCAACACAAGGCATTGATTTAGAATATGACACAGGTACAACGCGCTACTTGGTAGCGATCAAATCCGGGCTCAATTGGGGTAACAGCAGTCAGTGGAAGGCATTAGTGCAGGATTTTTCCAATGCTTCGAGGGTCCTTAGCCAGTCAACATCTGTGAAACAGGTGCAAGCCATCCTGGGGGTATGCTATGGGAACGCGAAAACGACTATACGAAAAGCATTTATTAAGCAAATGTGCGGCCAGGCATTCTGGGGTTTAGTATCTGGGCACAAAGATTTCTACAAAATTATCGTGAACCAGTTAGGAGACAAGGCCAAGCACAGAAATGAACAGTTCAATATTGAGAAAGATAAGGTGATAAACATGCTGACTAAGCAACTGTTGACGGATTTCTGTGACAAGAATGGAAACATCAAATGGGACAAACTTATGGAAGAAAACTCTCGCAATCTCTAGGACTAAAAGACTGGTGTTTGCCACATACGCGAGGATGGGTTTGACGGGTGTAGCTCTCACACCCTCCCCAACACTTCGAGTATCTCTACCATCCCCAATGTATCCTGCCCGCAGTACTCCAGCAATGCTGCTCGCAGTTTTTTAGTGTCGCGTCCGTTCTTGTTGCCTCGCCAAATGACTTCTAAGAATTCGCGCGCTGCTTGGTCTCCTTGTGAAATCTCCATGCCCTTATACGTCCTGCCTGTGAGCGCAGGCAATACTGCTTTCATGGAGCAAGATCCGCGTTGCAGAGGGTGGTAGTACCAAAATGATCGAAATGGCACAATCAGGTCTTGCATTCGATCAAGCAACCCAAGCAACCAGGTCTCATCAGGGTATGTCTCAGCCAGTTCTTTGATTCGTCCTTCTTCAAATGATTTGTTATAGGACAGCACCGTGCCAACAGGTCCAATCTTGCGTAATGTCTCAATGATGCCAGGTCGCGGATCGTCATTTCCTTGGGCAAGCCATTCAATGTGCGACAAGGAGCCATCTTTCTCAATAACATGAATCGACACTTGAAATGGTATCTGTTGATAGGGTCGCATGCCTACAAAGAGTGGGATTGCTGGATTTGTTGTTTCAAAGTCAATGCAGTAGACAGGGTAGATGAGTTTCTTCAAGAATCCGCGAACAGCATCACGATCAATCGCAGGTTTGCCAGTCAATACACATTCTACTTGCAGTCGTTGTTTGTCATTAAGTTTGATATTGGCGGGTATGTCTTTGATAAGTACAATGTCATTATTGATCAAGTCATAGGCAGTGTTCTTGAATCGTGTGAGTTCTGTGACATTGTCCGCTGGCAAGTCAAGTAAGCAGACAGGGCATTCTCCAGGGTTGAGGCATTCTTCGCCCAGTTTGGGTTCAGGCGCTTTCTTAAGCGCAAGGATCTTCTGCAATTGTTTAAGATTCCTTGGGACGTCTCCGATCATTTCATCGACTTCGGCACTGACATCTATGATGGTAAAGAGCGCGTGGACATCAAGCGCCCCATCATAGACATATTGACTATTGAGGTGCATCACACGGCAACGCTCGACATTGATGCCAGCAAGCCCCAAACAATGTCTTTGAAACGCGACATCAAGGATATGCTCGTCTTTGACAGAGGCACTGCTTTTGACTTCCACAATATCCCATCCATTCTCACTTGGCACAAGCGCATCAACTTGGCAGTAGGTTCCTTTGCTGCTAAATGCTGCTTCAAAGATGGGCTTGCGAGATGTCAGAAGTTCGATGGTTTGCTGAATCTTTGAGGCGATCGGCAGGGCTTCAAGATCAACACCATCCGACCATCGTTTCTTGGCTAACGTTCCAATCTCCCGCCCCTGCTCGAATCGTGCCTGTAATGCATCATCGATGGCCGGCAGCTTCTCTGGCTGATGAAATGTCATCCAAAAGAGTCGTGGGCACGTAAGTCCAGTGAGGTATTTTGATTTGGAGAGCGTGTGCATCGAATCAACAGTTGAGATATGATTCTAATACCTTGCGGTATCCGGTTATTATTCACTTAAGTGAAAGAGCACCGTTGCTGTTATCGTTCCTCTTAAGATCAAGTCCTGCCGTCGCACCGCCAGAAATTGTTCCAAGTTCCCCCCTTGACTTTGAGGGGGAGAAAAATTGAGTTTCATTCCCATAGACAAGTGATGTTCGTGCAGGCAGGTATGCCATAGCAGCAAAAGTTCTAGGAAACGTTCCGTGACAAGTGAAGGATTTCCAGGATTTTGTCATTATGTCGCAAGAAACTCCAGATCTGCCGGAAGATTTCTCTGTAGACACACGGGATCAGATGGGAGTGGGTGGTATCCGTGATCAAAGATCCGCATCGCAGCGCATCACGAGTTGTGAGGGACAGGGAGCATGTCTACAAGGTGTATTTTCGGCTTAGCCGTAGAAGGGAACTCAAAATAGTGATCGATATGGAACATATCAGATACATATGAGGACTATGAGATCAAAAGGCGCGAGTGTTTGGGACTACAGTGTCGTATCCGACATCCTCAATGTCCACAAAGCAGGAGCAAAGGTAGCAGCTAGCGCAGAGTTAGGGGACTTTACTGTGGACTTCAACTCCGAAGGTACCGTCGTTGGCTTGGAGATCATGCATGCCTCAGATTTCTTCGGGTCAGTGAGCATCAGTAAGGAGGATCTTTCTGAACTGCGGGAGGTAGATATCCTCACGGAGCAGCGAAATGACATTGTGTTGGTGATGATTAGACTTCTGGGAGAAAATGTCAACCAGGTTATTCCCATTCCGACGCCTGTATTGACGCAGTAGGATTACGCATCGAGATCAGTCAGGTGACGAGGTCGTTGCTTGTCTTCTAGAAATGTGATAGGAGTGCCTCTCAATGAGCTGCTGTAGCAAGGCGAATCGCGTGTTGCTCGCCGTGGTCAAGAAAGTCCATGCCAGGGAGGTCTGTTGTCTCCTTCTCAATGTTGAGCAACGGTTGCAATGTAGCTCCTTCCGCTGGACTCTTCGCAAGAAGTTCCTCGAACACTGCCTGCGGTATGGCCACCCGGCCATACAGTTCCCGTATCAAGTCGATTCGCCCCAATTTGGTAAGGAAGATCAAGATGGAGGTGTTAGAGACGATCATAGGTGGGCAATATCATACTCAAGATCGTTGTCGGAATCCCTGCTTCACGAGCAACTCTGTCAAGGCTGACCTTTCGGTCCTGGTACTTTCGCATTGCCATCTTGACTTTGCGTTCAGCTAACCCTTCACGTATCACTTGTTTGAGGAGCGTGGCTCGATCCAAGTGCTCAGATTTTGCTGATACATCGCGAACATCAGTGATTTCAAGCCGACATGTTAACGATTGTAATGTTCGTGGTTATGCACTCCTCTCCATCCATCGTGCCAGTCCTTCGATTTGTCGGACTTTGGTCTCGGATAAGAGCAGATATCGTAATCGATTATCGATTTTCACTCCATGTCGCGTGAGGTCTATGTAGAGACGATGGTAATACTGTTTTCCTTGTGCGTCAAGGTCTGTGAGGATGGCGACTTCGCTACTGGACTTCGCAAGTGATTCAACGATTTCAAAGAATGGTCGATCTAATGTCACAATGTTGCTGATTCCAAAGGCCTCAAGCGCTTCCCGATCGCTCTTTCCCTCGACAATCACAGGGATTCCTGATTCACACAGGCGCGACAATTCCTCGATGACAAGACGTGCATCCAGTATCATTGTTATGGTAGTTTTCCGTTATTTGTAAAGGTGGTCCCTTGCAAAAATCGTTTAAGTCGCCGGATGACGACATTAAACGATTTTCAACCAGTACTTCCATCCAATGTTTCGAATTCTGCTTTTGTTATCGCTCATTTCGATGATGGCTGTGTTTGCTGGGATGATTGTCGTGCGGTTGTCAAGTTGAGTGCACCGCATGTGGTTGTTATACGCCGTGATAGATTGTTGCAATGTAGTACCCGAGCCGTCCCCTAATGATAAGAAGGTTGTAGTTGAGTTTGGCATGGCAATGCTGATGCGATCTCCCTTTCGTTGGAACACACCAGGATAGTGGGTAAACGCAAGTGTGTTGATGACTGCAGGTGTTGTTGCGTGCTCGAATCGTGAGTAGTGGTATGGTTTGCGGGGATTGGTGCTAAAGGTCATGAGCAGCGCGTTACCTGCCCCTAGCTGCTTAGCGCCAATTCCAGCCTGGGTACTATTAGTCCACACTTGGTACATCATCATGTCTTCAAAGTGAGCGATGAGGGGTTGGTTGCTCGCAGGCGTTGATGAGACAGTAACATTGATGTCCGAGAAAAGCTGTTCTGAATCAAGTATTATATGGACGACATTTTCATCGTCCAAACTCTCAACAATCGGATGGTACAAATCATCCGTGTGCTGGATGTCAACGATGGCAGTATTATTGAAGAATTCTTCACTTTTGATGTAAAACCCTTGGCGTAAGTATGTGATGATTCCAGGCAGGATGAGTTCGTGATCAGAGATGGAAGGGATTGCACGGGCTGGATTCCCAGGTTTGTCGATAGCGACCTCGTAGGGCTGAAGTCCCCTGGATCGCGCAATTGAGAAGCTTCGAGCGAATGTCTTGCCTTTTGGGTATGCTCCAAGAATGCTCGGTCCAAAATCTTTGTATTCGCGGATGTAACGACCAGGAGAGTCTAAGAATGTCTGCAGGATGCCTTCCCTGGGATGAACTCGAGCAGTTGAACGTTCTCCGATAAGGTACTCAACAGAATCGCCTAAGTCGGTCTTGGTGATGGCATTGGTTGTAGTGATGGTGTACGTGCCATCAGGGTTCTTGGTAATATCAACCATGGTTTTTTGAGTAAGGTTATCTGCAAAGGTCTGGAGGTTGCCTAGAGTAAGGATGAGTTGCTTGTCATCGACGCTGCCATCACGTGATGGAGAACGGGATGGAGCAGGCAATAATTCATCATTTCCACGGGGTAGAGTGGACATGGAGGAGGAGCCAGGGGCTGGACTGGGCTGGGAAGGACCCGAATCCCCTCGGACGTGACCCTGCCAAGGGCTTGTCGCTGGCGTTCGTGGGATGGATGTTTTCGACGATTCCGGTACCCTTGGTACGGCACTAAAACTCATTCCGTTCGGTGTGATTTTCACGTTTTCCACATCACGCGCAAGCGCATCTCCTTGCTTGAGCTCAGATATCTTACCGGTTAGTTGCACTCCATCTTTTGTTTGTTTAGCCTGCACTGGATCATTTGCAGGCGTCACTTTCAATTCTTCAGTTGGTGCAAGTCTTCCAGCAGATTTGAGCACTGCATCACGCACCGATGGCGATAGGTCGTTAAGATTAAGTCGCTCAAAGTTAGGCTTGCCGTCGGGAGATTTGTAGAGTAATTGATCTTTTGTGAGGGCTTTCTGATTATCCACCGGAATCTTGGTGACGTCGAGTTTGTCGGGTGGCAAATGTTTGATAAACTCTGGCAGGATATGTGTAGAGAACTCAGGATTCCAGGTAGGGTTACTTGTCAGCTTCTCGACGCTTGTCTTGTCGGTAAGCATCGTTTCAAAGTCTTCAGGAGCAAGAGCCTTAAGGTCGACGGTGGATGGGTCTAACACTTCCTCCCCAGTAGAAGCTGTCCTTGAGAATACGGACAATGGTATCATGAGGAGGATCAACAGCACCACAAAACGGAACGGAGACATAGAGAAAAAAGCAATTTTCTGCCTATAAAAATCGTTCAGTCTGAAGAAACTCTCGCGTTGATTTGAACATAGCGTGACTCATCCGGGCAAAGACGTATAGCCTCTCGGATGTAAGTTCTTGCTTTTGCTTTGTCACCGAGATTAGCACATGCTACACTCATATTGGAGTAAGCATCACCTTTCTCATCATTAGACTTGGCAACCAACAGAGCTTTTTCAGCATACTCGAACGCGGCATACCATTCTCTGGACCGATTGTGAAATGTGGAAATGTTGAGATAAGCATCAAAACTGTTCGGATCTGCCCTAAGAGCTTGCCTGGCATTCTCGTACGCGCATTCCAAATCCTTCTTCGCAAAGCATTCATCACTTAGAGTAACATAACGTTGCGATTTTGCTCGCTGCGCTTCAGAAATTCTGTCTTCTGCAGACACCGCACCTGCCAGTGTAGAAACTCCCAGCATGATTCCTAGTGCTACGCGCTTCATGTGCCCTCTCGTCTCTTATAGCGTTTGAACTATTTAAATGTGACTTCTCGCCACAGTGAGTCTAACGACGCGGAGATGATTCCTTCTTTGGGATGAACTCGAGCAGTTGAACGCTTTCCGATAAGATATTCGACGGAATCACCAAAATCAATCTTTGTTATCGCATTTTTGGTTGTGAGTGTGTACGTGTCATCAGATTGTGTCAATCCTTGAGTTCGAGAAAGCTGGAGTAGTCTTGTATGTGATTAATATTCATAAACGACGACGCGACCATTCACTTGTGCTAAGAAGTCAAGATTCGTGTCTTGCTCTTCGAGCCGCCCTGGCGCCTTTCGCTGTTGCAATTCCAATTCTCGTACTGCAGCGTATCTCACCCCAACGGCACTGCTGAAGCGATCAAATCGAATCTCTTCTGTCTCGCGATCAATTCCAGAGGGCACTTCAAGCATTGTTGTTGTATCTTCTGCATTGAAGCTTGTCGACCCGCGACTGTCGCCGGTGATATGTGCTCTGCCACGCACGCATCCAATTGCTGATGTGGCCATCTCCCTCCCTGTTTGTGTGCTGATGAGTTCAAGCGAATCCCCTGGACTTACGATTCCTCCTCCGAACTCTCCTATGCGCACCAGGGCGCATTCAGACGCTGCTTGGGCGCAGTCTTGCAGGAATCCAGCTACGTCGGGGCGGATCCCGGAAGAGGCCCAGAGCTCAAGGCCACCGGTAATGATGTAAAATATCAGTAAGACGCTCGCCGTAACCACGCCGAGGATGAACATCATGCTTAAGATCTGGCCGCGTGACATACTCCTGTGCCAATTTTCTTGTATATTAATGTATCACGGTAAAAAGAATTCATCGCTCGATCTTTTCCACCATCAACATTTATATACCTAGAAAGTGGGGTTTTCTCATCCAAAATTCGAGGTGACATTCAATGGCAAAACTGCTTTCAAGATTGCAAAAACCAGGGCTGATCCAGCCCGGTTACCTGTCCCCCTGTTCACTTGGGTGGGCTTTGGGCGTCCTTAAAGGGCTTAATCTGGGCGCGTTTTATCTCTTTGCGCAGCTTAACTGGGAGTTTCTCTGGTTTAATCAGCGATCCTTTGGTTATGTGCTCAACTTCATGCCGGATTGGCTCTTGCCAACAGTGAATACAAGTGGCCTGCTGCCGCTCTTTGCACTCCTCTATGGAATGGTGCTTGGCGGTGTGTGCGGTCTCTTGCTTGGCCTCATTTACAATTGGGCCCAGCGCAAGTGCGGCTGCAAGTGGTGTAAAGTATAGTTTTCTTATTGTTTGGCTGCCAAATAAGCAAGCAATTGTCGATCATAACTTTGGGGATCCCAGTATTCCAGTTCGGCAATAATCTTCCGGTTTTTAAGTTCAAATACACAAATATAGTCATAAAAAAAGACAAGACAAGTAGGCTCTTAAATGTTTAGAACCCCATTTCAATGGAAGTGTATTCAACGTTGCTACGCATCTTTCCACACATCCAATAAACATACAACAAAGCACCCAAATCTTTAAATACAAAGTAAACATACCTAAGTGCATGGTAGTAAAGACAATTACGATAACTGAATTAGCGTATGACTCACTGGCCACTGCCAAATCTGAAGATGAGAGTTTTAGCACCGCTATTCTTCGACTAACAAAGAAACGATCCCTCCTTGACTCCTTCGGGCTGATGAAGGGAAAAGAGGGTGAGGATTTCGAACGGGCGATTCGTGAAGGACGACGGGAACACGCCAAGCTCAAACTCACCAGAGACAAGAGGTTGTGGGGTTAATGGTCATACTTGACACTACAGTGCTTGTTGACCTGTTACGGGGAGACGAGGACGCCTCAGAACTCGTCAAAGTGCTTGAGAAAAAGGGTGTGCCATTGACAATTAGTACAGTTACAGCACAAGAATTAGTCCGCGGCGCATATCGTTCTCGATCTCCGGACAAGGAAATGGAAAAAGTAGACGTAGTGCTCGCAGGCGTCACGACAATTCCGTTTGATCTGGAGTGCGCAAAGATTACAGGCCGCATTGAGGCAGTATTACTTAGCTTAGGGCGGATGATTGACGCTGAAGATGTACAGATTGCAGGGACTGCGCTTGCAAGGAATGCCCAAATAATAACAAGAAACGCAGAACACTTTAGCCGCATCAAGGGCCTTAGCATTCAAACGTATTAAATATTCACATCATCCCAGGCGCTGCGACAAGTAGCACTCCGATTGCAACGGAAACAGCATACACAACTTTATTCCACGCAAAGACCTTCGCGCCATCAAATGGCATGAATGGGATCATGTTGAAGAGTCCTAGCCATGCGTTGATGATGAGTCCGTACCCGGCTACTTGCGACAGGGGATCAGGAAGGGCTAGCATAACTGCCCAAAAGATGATAGCCAGTGCATAGTTCATCGTCGGTCCAGCTAAGGAGATCAGACCATTTTGTTGTCGAGAAATAGCCCGCCCTCCAATGAATACCGCGCCTGGTGCCGCGAACACGAATCCAAAGAATGAGATGAGGACAGCGATCCATAGCATCTGATCAAATGCGTGATATTCAGCCAAGCATCCATACCTCTGCGCAACGAATTTGTGTGCAAGTTCATGCAGGACGAATCCTATTCCTGCAGTGAGTCCTACAAGCATAAGCGCGATGACAAAGCCCGCTTCCCATGGTTTGGCAAAGATGGCGATGGTAAACGCTACCGATACCAGAAACCATGAACGTAGGATCTCTTGTATCTCAAGTTTCGAAAACCTGATTCCAATGCCAAAGGGCCCAGAATACGAGTAGTGCGTGTTCATCCAAAGCTCCACCAGCTCTTCTTTGTTGGTGTTATCTCGCCTTCGAATTCTTTGAGTAGTGATTTTTGTTTTTTTGTGAGGCTCTGTGGCACGTCGACAAACACCTCGATGTGCATTGCGCCTTTGCCGTAGTTATTGAGGCGATGCATCCCGGTTCCGGCGACGGTAAAGACCGTTCCCGAACTCGTGCCTGCGGGGACTTCAACGACCTCCTCTTCGCCGTAGATGGTCGGGACTTTGATCGTGCCGCCAAGTGCTGCGATGACAAAGGACACAGGCGCTCGTAAGCGCAGATCGTCTCCTGCTCGACTAAACAACTTGTGGGGTTTGACATGGACGACAACGTAGAGATCCCCTGATGTTGTGCCTCGCTCTCCTGCTTCTCCTTCGGAAGACACGCGTAGTTTCATATTGTTGTCGATGCCTGCGGGGATTCTTATCTCAATGGTTTTGTTGCGCACGATTCTGCCTTCGCCACTGCAGGATTTGCACGGCTTGACAAGCACTTCGCCGCTTCCCCGACAGGTCTTGCATGGTGATTGTGTGGCAAAGACGCCGAATGGTGTGCGGCGGGTGGTTTGCATAACGCCGCTGCCTTCGCATTCCGTGCAGGTCTGCATTCCAGAGTCGCCCTGGGCGCCGCTTCCATCGCAGTTCTCGCAGCTATCAAGTTTTTTGAGTGTGAATTTCTTTGTTCCTCCCACCGCGGCTTCTTCGAGTGTGATGTCCATGTCAAAGATAAGGTCTGCGCCTCGCCTCTTGCTGCCATGTCGGCCTCGGCCGCCGAATCCTCCTCCGAAGAATTGGTCAAAGACATCGCCAAGGTCA
>JACQSU010000004.1 GCA_016211165.1 Candidatus Woesearchaeota archaeon
GTTTATATAAGAATAAGAGTATGAGTATTACAGGAAACATGGGACTCGCTAAAAAAGTGGCTCTTTCACTGGCGCTTATAACTGCCACGTACGCGCCAATTCGCAACGCTAGGGCTCAAGACACACAAGATTCGTATGGTATCGAGAATGCAGTCATCGCAGATGAACCTGGGCCTGCGATGATTCGGCCTGGCATTGCGCTCAAGCATCGCATGGTCAATGACCAAACAGAGTCTGTTGAAGATTACATGCAAAAGCAAGCCCTGAATAAAGTGTTATTCATAGGAATCTCCGAAGACAGAAAGGCGACATACGACTGTATCAAGAGAGCGCTAAGGGCAAGTGATGATATCTGCTTGGGAATGCCTAAACTCTCAAGAACTCAAGCGCGCGATCTTGAGCAAAGGATGCTCTCGACTCGCGAGGACTTTATATATACAAATGACGCCAAGACAGAGGCGACATCAAGTGATACCTCCGTATGTAATGTATTCTACAACGAACTATCAAAGAGAGCTGCGTCTGGGCGCATCGTTGGATTAAAGCAGCCAACGAATCTTCGGTCTCAAGAACATGTATGCCTTGGGGACACGGGCAATAAAGGGCGTTTGGCGATCCTATGCAATGAGGAGATCTTTCTTGACGAAATGCAAGCGCACGCCGACAAGGACGCATATGCTTTCTTGATGATCGAATCTCCCCAAGATGCTAACGCATACGCAAAGATAAGTGAGGAAGCAGGCCAACCAGTCGAGGTCAGAGCCATCACAGATGCAGAGTTTCTTTCAAATCCGTGGTGGCGGCAAGGAAGCAAATGGGTGAGAAACTACCTCAGAATGTGCTTGGATCTTAGGATTCCAGAGAAAACCCACTATCTTTCAAACGGCAGGGTTTACAAGGTGAAGTGAACCTTACGCTTGCCTTCTAAATGAGTTATATATACGGGTTATTCCTCCATAATGTTCAGAACACCCTGTGTCCTCTCTGGGGCACCATGTGTTTGATACTGATTTCATTGTGTATTTTCCCTGTTTGAAATAGTAGCTGCTCGTGTACATGTGCTCGACAAAGGCGCGTGCGCCCTCAAGGGGGGTATCATATCTTCTCGTACCTCCGCCAGGGGCTTGAATCCCTCCAAAGTTATTTCTTGTGATTGCCGCTGGGCTACTAAACCATCCCGTCTCCCACACAGATAGTGCAATAAGTTTGGCAGGGTCAATGGGAAATCCATATTGTAGTTCTGCTTCTCTCGCTGCTTGATAGATCGCTGCTGGTATGGTCCTTGAGAGCTGGGCTTGTTCGTTAGGTTGATTACGGCTTAGATCGCTAAAGTATCGCACCATATCTTCTTCAGGCGCTGTCGCTGGTGTGTCGAATCGGGAGCGAAGATTTGAAGGCGTAAGTTGTGGCCTCGTAGGGAAGCTAGGGGATTGTGTAGTATGATCACCGAAGAACGTTGGATGGTAGCCCGCCCGATACAATCCGCCTAGGTCAACAACAGCCACTCTTCCAGAAGGCCCCATAAGCTTGTCCATGGTTGTGGCATCAAGGCTTCCAAGACCGGGATCGCCTTTTGTATAGATGCCTTCGGCAAGTTGAAACGTCTTCACAGCACCCGTGGTCTGTTTGCCGTACTTTCCATCTACAGAGTTTACAATCTTTCCGTTTCGAAGTTTTTGTGTTGGTGCAAGATATCCTGCGTTTTTGAGGGCTTCTTGCGCCGCTCGCACGTGTTCGCCTTTGGCAGTTATTTCTCCTGATGAGGCTCGGATAGGCGCTCCTATGACACGACGCACGTTAGTATCAAACGTGAGAGCTTGACCAGCTTGATTATAGGCAGATAGTGTGATGCCTTTTGGTATCGCCTTCGACCCAGGCAGTATTCTCAAATCGCCATTGATAACCAGCGCCTTGAATCCTTGTTTCTCAAATTTGGCAAAGGCGTGGGCATTAGCGACAAATCCGCCCGGCCCAAGGTGCACTGCTGGGTCTCCAATGTTCTTTACATTGGTTCCATCAGTGTAGACAAAGAGGTTCTCTTCCCAGCCATTGAGGACAGCTCCCTCTGTGGTGCGTAGTTGCACTGCTTGGCTTATTTCCATTCGTCCTCCAAGTCGGTTGACAAAACCTCTTCTGGGCAGGATTGCGGTCATATCATCGACGGTGAATGCCGTGCTTACTGCGTCCCCATGCGCATATACTACTCTACCAAAGCCGGTGATGGTGTGTCCATTGATCTCAAATCCGGGTTCTGCAAGGGCCTTTACAGTGCTTCCTTGTAGAAGACTCTTCAACATCAAGGTCTCTTGCCCATTGGTGAGTGTTCCTGCTTCTCCATTGTAGGAGAGCTTCGACATTCCTTGGGGCACATCAAGTTCGATGCCATGAACTCGGCGAAAGTATGCTGCGGTTGCTTGAGGATCCTTGCCAAGGTTTGTTGGTCCCTCAAAGTATTCAGAAGCAGCTGACAGCTCTTCCAAAGTCATCGAAGCATATGTGCGTTCATCGCCAAAGTACGCGTCCGCTCCCTTGGATCCTTGCCGAACAGCTCGTTTCACTGCTTCTTTGTTTGAGAAGTATGCCTTTGCTGCTTGCGGGCTTTGTGCGATGTGCGCTGGCTCTGCGAAATAAGCGTCGTCGATTCTTGGTAGTCTTCCGACCAATTTGTCATTGGAGTAGTAGTCCCGGGTGCAGGTATCGCATTGGAGTGCGTCATCACGCTCCATAAATACGAGTTTATCTTTTTGGTAGGCCGCGAATTGGGCTGCTTCGTTTTCTGCTGCAAAAGCAGTGGTGACGACAAGAAGTGCAATTATGAGGAGTCTCATTTCGGCCTCACCGCATATTGGTAGATAGTCTCAGTAATCGGATCTATCTGGCTGACAAGATGTGTTCCAAGAGAGAGCTGTGCAAGTTCAAATTCAGCATCAAGCGTAGAAAGCTTTGAGAGGTTGATGTATCCTTCGGTGTCAAATGCTGTTACTGCCTCGCGAGCAAGTCGCAGGTGCAATGGCACTGGATAGTCGATCTTCACAAAGAAATCAGATAGTGTGGTTGTTCCCGATAGGGTGTGGATCTGGACAGGCATAGTCACGGTAAAGGTTAATGCTTCTTCAGATATCAGGGTTCGAATCGTGGGTCCGAGTGGAATCTCATCTTGTACTTCAAGTGCGCAGTCAAGAACAATAGGGGTGAGCGCTTGGGTCAAATCATCGGCGCTGGATTCAATTGTGGGGACATCAGTAGGTTGGGTAAACACGCCAAGCACCCCCCATGAGGAATCCACAACATCCACTGGCTCAATGCTTCCCATGGTGGCAAAATCAGTGACCACTGCTTCTGCCATCTCTTGAATGCAGGCTTGGACAAGATTCTGGTCTCCAATTGGTGGTTCCACAGGTGCAGGGCTAATCTTCGGTGTGGGAACTGCACTAATTAGTGCGTAGACAAACAGGATGAACACGCCGACGAGAATATAGATAGTGACTTGTCCTTGCTTCATTGGCTTTGTCCCAGAAAACCACTATAAAAATGGTTTGGTCAGGCTGCCCAGAGCAAGTGGAGTCGTTGGTCTGGACGCTGCATGCGGAATAATGGTCTCAAAGAGTGGTATGGCAAGTGGTGTTGCGAATCGTGCAAAATTCGAGGTCAATATCGCTTCTCCGCGATCAAGTGATGCGATCTGTCGGTCATCAGAGCTTAAGTCTTGTGCAGCTGATTCGATAAGTGCTTGCCTCTCTGGTTTCATCTCAACGCCAAGGATGATCTTGGTGTTCATATTGGCAAGGATGTCTCGTGGAATAAGCGATGGCAACTGTGTCACTGCAATCAGTCCCACCTTAAACTTGCGTCCTTCCCGGGCAAGGGTACTAAAGATATTAGACGAGCCCTGTAGCTGCTCCCTGCCAAGAACGCGTGCAGCTTCTTCAAGCAGGATGCTGATCACTGGTCGATGCTCAAGATCCCCCTTGCCTAGGTAGCGGCGATACCTCTCAAAGACTTCATGAGCAAGAAGCGAACCAACAAGCAATTCCACGCTCCCTTCAAACATGCTTGTATCGACGATGACAGTGTGTGCCTTTTCAAGTTCGTTGACGATATCTGTAACAGTACTAAGCCCAATTGTATCATCAAAAATCCCCCTGCACACCAATCCAGAGCTTGATTTCTCTATCCCAAGTAAAATACTCAGTCGACGTCTCACAACAGCTTGGGTATTCTCGTGGAATTGGTGTTGGATAGGTCGTTCAGAGAGTATCGCAGATACCCATTCATCTCCATAGTGTCGATGATAACTGACAAGGAAATCTCGTTGTGCGTCAGTCCATTCGACTACTCCATGAAAGTGTGATGGCCTCAGCAGTGAGGTGTGAACCTTAAGGCTCCGGGTGCCAGGCGGCGGTGAGCGTGTTGTATAATATACAAGTCGCATAGCGGCTTGAGGATGATCTTTTAGTCCTTTGTTATTCCTGCCATAGTATTCATCATGTGGATCAAGCACCAGCGTTCCGCAGTAGCCCTCGGTCAATGTGCTCCACAGGATGACGCTGCAGAGGTTGGACTTGCCTTTTCCAGTCGTTGCAGGGATCAGAATGTGATGGGATAGGGCTTTTTCTCCATCAAGGTAGATGGGCAGGTCAAGCACTCGTGAGCCGCTGCGAAGGTTGCCTAAGAAAAGCGGATGGGTAGGTCGGGTAAGAAAGGTGATGTCCGATGGCTCGACTTCCCGTATGGCAGAGAAAAATAGCGGCAATGATTTGCAGGCAACTGCCTTGCCTTTTTCGATAAGGAGCATTGTCTTGACACGCGCAATGTTGTAATTGCGCAGGTGTTCATCAAAGAATGGTTGCTCGTTGCCTTCTTCAAGCCTAAGCCCAGATATCAGTTCGAGGCTTTGCGTGGATAATTGCGATCCAAAGACAAGGTTGTATGCTTGAAGCAGGATCTTGCCTTGTTCAGTATCAGACACTAAAAGCTCGCCAAGCTCGATGCGTGCCCCTCGTTTCTCTCGGACGATAATATCTCCGAATTCTCCTCCGATAATGAGTCCCTTGTCCACAGGAGGAGGTTTCCTATCGAATATTTATGCCTTCGTGAAAAGGCGGCAAGCCCCCTTTTGAACCCCCAAAAAAATGGGACTTCGCCCAAAAAAAGGGGACTTCGCCCCCTTTTGAACCCCCAAAAAAATGGGACTTCGCCCCCTTTTGAACCCCCAAAAAAAGGGGACTTCGCCCCCTTTTGAACCCCCAA
>JACQSU010000005.1 GCA_016211165.1 Candidatus Woesearchaeota archaeon
GCATTGTACCTTCACCTCAATTTATTAAACTGCATATTTTTGGCTGTCGCGAAAGACCCCGTAGGGGGTCGGAGCGACAGCCTGCCATTAGGGATTTCCCGCAGGAAATCCCCTACTAAAGAATTCTCATGCCGTCGTTTAATGCTCCTTCTGAGCTTAAACGATTTTTCACCGAGCAAGAAAGATCACACAAGGGCCGCGAACACTCTAAAGAACCAGTTGTCAGAGCGGGATTCGAAATAGGGGGCAAGCTTCTGATCAATCCCAAGACATCTTGAAGCCTTCATGGTCCAGAAGAGGAAGAGCAGACTCACCATCATAATATCTGTCCACACCCACCATCCGGGATTATACAACCTTAGGACCATTAAGTGCGCAGTCCAGAAAAACCCAATCGCTGATGCAAGCCTACCAAAAAAACCTAAGAGGAGCGACACTCCGATGCCCAGGTTGAGCAAGAAGTGCAACCAACCAAACAATGGCAAACTTGGCTGGACCACCATCACAATGAAGGTCTTACAAAACTCAAAGGTAGGATACTGCACAAGATTACGCAAAAAGTCAGCATACCAACCGAAATTAGGACCAAGCCAAGGGGCAGTCTCAAGCGCCGTGATAATGAAGAGCGCGCCAATAACGATGCGAATGAGACCGAGAGGGAACGTCCTTGCTTGAACGCGCCACGCGTATGCGAAGAAACCCTGCTCTGGAAGCACTGCACGCTCTTGTATATCTTGCGCAGGTTCATTAATGGCAGGCTCATCAAAGGACTCGGGAATGGACTCTTCGATTTCCCCGCCAGAGAGCAGGGCAGCAATCTCCTTTGAGGTCAGGTTCGCCTGCTCGATTAAATTCTGCAAGGTCTTCTCACCAAGCATCTCCCCAGATGGAATAATGAGACGAGCATTCCCCTTTCGCAATGAGACATGACCGCCACGCTCGCCGACGATGCGGAAACCAGCTTTCTTTAGAAGAATGATCAAATCCTTGCCGTGCATTGATTGCAATGATGTCATTTGCCAACCTCAACAGTCGCGACATTTACGTGCTTTTTTGAAAGCGGCGTCTTTGAAGGTTTCTCGAGATAGAGCTCCAGGGCTTCCTGAATATTATCCAAAGCCGTCCCTTCAGTCTTACCTTGTGAAACAAGGTCTACTTCAAGGCACCTTGCGATAAAACTATGCTTATCCTTCTCGATCGTGATCGTGAATTTCATACCAGACTAATGCCCTGTGATGTTAATAAAGGTTGTGAAGTCGTCACATTTATATAGTGGCAGATAAGGGTATGGACATACCATAGAGGTGAAGCATATGGCAAAAAAAGAAGCAATTGTTGAAGAATCATCCACCTACGGCCTTGTCCTATCAGCACTTGTCGCAGTTGTAGCGATTGTGTCACTTGTGCTGCTCATTACGAATGCGATTTAGATTGTTTGGGCATGTACAATCCCTGCCAAACCATGTGATGAACCTTGCCTTAACCTTTTACATTCCCCAAGGGTTTTAGCGCAATGACTTTCTTAGAAACATTAGCCGTATGCATGGTCTGTACGACCTCGCTCACGTCTTTGTAGGCAAACCCTGCTTCCTCAGCAAGACCTGACATGGACACTGCCTTGACATAGATACCATCGCGCTCCATCTTTTTTTGCAAATCCTCACCGCGAACCTCGGACTTAGCCTGATGACGCGACATGGTACGACCAGAACCATGCATTGTTGAGCCGAATGTCTCCTCGGAGCCGTCAAGCCCAGCGCACAAATAGGAACCAGTCTCCATCGAACCGCCAATAATGACTGGCTGGCCAGTCTTTTGAAACTCCTTGCCAATCTCTTCCCTACTTGGACCGAACGATCTTGTGGCCCCTTTACGATGCATGACCAATGACTTGTTCTTACCCCCGACTTTGTGGGATTCTATCTTCGCGATGTTGTGAGCTACATCATAGAGCACTTCCATACCAAGCGATTGGGCAGATCGGCCAAAGACTTTCTCGAACGCCTCACGGATTCGATGAACAACCACCTGCCGATTGCTAAACGCGAGATTCGCGGCACAGATGTGCGCTTTGTAATAATCTTGGCCTTCCTCGGATTCAAATGGGGCGCAGGCAAGTTCACGATCACGCACGTGAATGCCATATTTTCGCATGGCTTCTTCGAATATGCGCAGATAGTCAGTGCCAATCTGGTGACCAAACCCACGAGATCCGCAGTGGACCATGACAACTGCCTGATCTTTTTTTATGCCCCAGGTTTCTGCTATGGCTTGATCAAATATCATATCTGCGTATTGGATTTCAAGATAGTGATTCCCTGAACCCAGCGTACCAATCTGATCCTTACCACGCTTAAGCGCACGATCAGAGACCTTGCTTGGGTCGCCGCCCTTGATACACCCACCCTCTTCGATATGTTTGGGATCTGACTTCCAACCATAGCCATTCTTCACACACCAATCAACACCATGAAGCATCACTTCTTTGAGCTCATCATGTGAGAGCGTCACAAACCCAGATCCACCAACACCTGCAGGCACTGTCTTAAAGAGCTCGTTTACAAGATCTTTGACTTTGGACTCGATATCCTTTCGGAACAGATTGGTTTTGATCAGACGCATTCCACAATTAATATCAAATCCGATTCCCCCGGGCGAGATAACACCACCCTCTTGTGGATCCATTGCAGCAACACCACCAATAGGAAAACCATACCCCATATGCCCATCAGGCATGCACAAGGCGTACTTTTGGATGCCTGGAAGACAAGCGACATTCGTGAGCTGATCAACGACCTTTTCATCAAAGCCTTGGAGCAGGTTCTTTGTCGCATAGACCCTTGCTGGAACTTTCATACCCGGCTTGTACGAAATGGGCAACTCCCAGATCACATCGGATACTTGTTTCCATTCCATTAGACATCCACCAAGACCGTTGCCTCATATCCATTCTTTGTCTTTTTCACTTCAAACATATGATAGGTCACCGCCTTAACGTCATTGTGAAGCGTCATTGTCTTCTGGCTAATCTTTTGGCCTTCCAACTCGACTACTGCTTTGATATTTTTATCAGTTTGCTTACGCACTTTCACCTTTATCTTTGATGCGAGGAACTGTTCAGCGTCCTTAAGAAAAACGAGCTCGTCAAGGACGTTGAATACAAGCTTTTCTAGCGAGGGAGCATCAAAGTCCTTAGTGATCACACGATCCGGCTTAATCGTCCGCAGATCCACCATCACAGACTCTACGGCAAGAGCTGCGTTCGTGATTAGCATTGCAGGTGAGGAGCCGAATGCCTTAAAGGCGACATCAGCGGTCGCAGTCTTTGGAAGGAAACGAAAGCGAGTCGTGGCCATGGTGTTCTGTTCGTCTTGTTATCCTGGCGCCGCGTCAGCAGCGGCAGATTGTTATTTCCCACGAATATAATGGCGGGAAAAAACTTCCTCCATTATTATATAACCGTATATAACCGCGTTATTGCACCATTTATTCCTTTGCCCAATCCTCAAGCATATGGACAAGGAGACGGACGCCGAACCCAGCGCCACCTGCGGGGATGTAATCCTGCGCCTCCTTGATAAATGCAGGACCTGCAATGTCCAGATGCGCCCACGGCGTCTTCTCAACAAAATGAGCCAAGAACGCAGCAGCGGTCAAGACACCAGCTTCCCTTGGCGGACCAATATTCTTCACATCAGCAATCTGGGACTTAACCACCTCCTTGTGTTCGTCATAGAGCGGGAGACGCCATATCCTCTCACCAGTATGCGATGCAGCCAAGATGAGACGGTCGGCGAGTTGGTCATTTGTGGCGATGAGCCCTGCGGACCATCGCCCCAAGGCAACAACACACGCGCCAGTCAGCGTGGCAAGGTCGATAATTGCATCAGGCTTATAGTTCTTTTCTGCGAAAGACAACGCGTCACTTAGAATGATTCTGCCCTCTGCATCGGTATTGAGCACCTCAATTGTCTTTTTCGAGTATGTCTTGATAATATCTCCATCTTTGTAGGCTGATCCGCCAGGCATATTCTCGGTGCATGGCATAACACCGATCACGTTGACTTGTATTTTTAGCTGGGCAGCCGCGGCAGTCGTCGCCATCACAACAGCAGCACCTGACATGTCATCCTTCATGTCCTGCATATGCCCTTCAGTCTTAATATCAAGACCACCAGAATCGAATGTAATACCCTTACCGACGAGCGCAACGGTACGCTTTGCTTTTGGATTGCGATACTCCATCACAATGAACTTTGGCTCCTGCGTGCTACCTTTTGAGACGGCGAAGAGCCCACCAAGGCCCATCCGAAGAATGTCATCACGACCATACGTGGAGCATTTAACCTTGCGCTCGCTTGACACACGCTTTGCCATCACGGACATCTGCGTTGGCGTCATAATGCTAGGCGGCTGATTGATAAGATCCCTTGCGAAGTTGACCATCTCCGATACAGTGAGGGCGTGGCGCAGCGCTTCGTTTGCCTTGTCCGCATTTGGTTGCGTATCTGCGATCAATGAGAGGGTAGTGATATCCTTTCTCTTGTCCTTTCCCATAGTTTTGTACTGATCAAAACGATATGCGCCAAGAACTGAACCTTCTGCAACTGCGTGCGCGCGATCATACATCAAGGTCTTGGGAACATCTAGAAGCGTCAGGGTTGACACGACGGTGGACGCTATCTCCCTTGCGCACTTGATTCCGATGCCTGACGCCCGACGGAGTTTTTCCACATCAAACTCCTCACGCTTGCCAAGACCGATGAGCAGGATGTTTTTTACTGCATGCTTGCCCAAGGTATTGTGCACCCATGTTTTACCCCAATCCGGAACAAACTCCTTGGACTTTAAGAGGTGCGTAAGACCCTTGCCAAGAGAATCATCAAGCGCACGCAGCGGAGAGTCGATGTCGTGATCTGCGAACAGACCAACAATGAGCACACCACAGGACACATCCTCAACCCTTGACTTTAGAACATTGATTTTCATGTTGTTCACCCTCACTAGCACCTCGACGGAGGGTGCGCGAATGTATATTTAAATGATCCGAAAGAAAAGGGGGCTTTCGCCCTCTTTTTAACCCCCTAAAAATTGTTTAATGTTCCTCGCTGATGCTCGGAACTTAAACAATTTTCATCTGAAGAAATAATGGCCTATAACAAAAAACGTTAGGCGAGGATCATTAAACGTTTTCCACCAAAGGTTTATATAGAAAGTTATCGACGACGGGCATGATGAGATACGCACTGGTCTTGTCTATGGTATTTCTTATTGTCCTTACAGGATGCACTAGCATCCCAGAAGAACTCCCTGACCACCCTGTTGTCGTGGACTCTGTGCGGGAAACAGCCGCGCCTGAGATCACTGTCCAGGAGAAGAGCAGCATCCCCAAACCTGTACGCGTGGAAGAAACCACCATAACAGCAGGCAAACCAGAACTTGAGAGCTACCGCATCGAAGACGACATCCTCCTTTTTACCAACATTGACGGAGAGACCTACCGAGCGCCACTATCCCGGCTGCGTTATCAGGAAGGGTCCACTAGGGCAAACTATACGATACAACGAGGCGATTACGTTGTCGTGTTAAGCGATGGCGTCGCAAGAATCCTGCGCTACATCAGCACAGAGGCTGGCAAAAAAAAGGTCGTGTTCTTAGACGGAGAGACGACTATCGAAACGTACTATCTCCCCGTCCAAGCGCAGATCCGAGAACTGATCGGCAGAAGCCACGGACAACGACCACGAAGCGGCGTGTCGACAAGCGCCGAGGACTTGATAACCCTCAACTTTGATGAAGTACGGCAACTGAATCCAACAGTATCATTTGACGAGTACGCGGACACGCAGACTATTGGCATTGGCGAGCTTTCAATCGCTGGACGTGACTACCGATACTACATCGGATACAGTGCAGGCTCGCCACTGTCCTTGGACCTTGATGGCGACGGCGAGATCAAGGGCAAAAAAATGCCACTGCTGACCAAATCAGGAGAGACCGTACTCTTGTGGAAACGATAAAAAGGGGGCAAGCCCCCTTTTGAACCCCCTCTGCACATGGGGCAAGCCCCCTTTTGAAC
>JACQSU010000014.1 GCA_016211165.1 Candidatus Woesearchaeota archaeon
GGAGTTTCTCGTCCATAGAGTGCCCTGGGATCAAACTTTAGACTGTGGGTGCAGACATAGATGGGGATGTCGAATTGATGTGCGATCTCGCTGATCATCTCGCTGCCGATTTTGTTCACGATTCTCGTCGGAGTAATGGAGTCGCAGCCGATGAGCATGACGTCGGATTCCTTGAGTGCGAGACGTGCGGCTGAGTCGACATAGTGTCGGACCCGGACTCCCGCGGTCGCGAGTTCCATCGCAGTCTTGCGTCCTTGGTAGAGCGGCCGTGTCTCCGTGTTTACAACAGTGACTCTGCGTCCTTTGCGATGCGCGGCAAGGATGATATTTGTGACCGTGCTGCTATGGCAGTGTGTATAGACGCGTGTTGGAAATGACAATGCCGCGACGCCAAGATCTTCGATGTATGCGCGGTGAGTGTTGAGTGTTGTTTGAAGTTGGTTAAGGCGCAAGAGCATGTATTCGCGATACAACGCAAGGCTCCCCCGGGGTTCTTCAAGAAGTGAGTAATAAAGGACATTGTATAGCATCGGTTCAGTTGGCCGAAGGGACAGGAGTTCCGCAGCGCCGCTCTTTAAGTGCCTGTGCAGATCACGCGATGTGCTGGCCTTGTTTTGAGAGCACAACTCTTTGAGATATGAGATCCCCGCTCGTGCGACTGCTTCTGCGCCTTGGATGCGCAGGTTCTTAATGTCAGAAAGAATGTGGCGCATAATTATCACCCGCAAAAAAATGTGTAATGTGTATGTCCGTAGACATTAAACATTTTTTTATCGTTTTTTCCGTTTGCCGAGTGCTTTTTCGATGCGGACTTCTTCTTTGAGCACGCGTTCGGCGATTTTCTCGATGTGGAGTTCCATCCGCGCGACGCGTCGTTCCATAAGGACAAGTACTCGCAGTGAATAGACAATCGCAAGTAGGGTACCGATGATTACAGCAAGGGTCAGTCGAAGGATTGCATCTTCAGCCATGGGAGTTCACCTCAATGTGGGGAAAATCCCCCAGATGGGCTATTTAAATCTTATCGCACGATGGCTTTTTCAAGTGACTGTGCAAAGAATGGGCTGCAGACCCAGATGCCTACGTCATATGAGGGGTGTGTGGTCTTCTCAGGCATGAGCATGAACAATACCTCTCGCCCATCGACGAGCAGGTATCTTCCAAGGGATTCGGGGGTGTGTTTGACGGTTGCGATGTCACGAAGTGCGTCTGCTGCTTTTTGTGAGCTCTTTGTGATTGGGGCAAGCACAGTGACTCGCACATTTTTGTGTTTTGGTTTGGAGAGTATTGCTCGGAAGAGTTCGCTTTTACGCACAAGCCCCTCCTCTGATGTGATGAGTACGACGCTTTTTTCTGCGTGTTTGATCATCGTCTCCATGTGATCAGTGATGTTGGTTCTGCCGCGTATTGCTCCGGTGAGTTCCGCAGGTTCTATCATTTCTATGCCTTTGGAGTGCAAGAGCTGCAGTTCTGTGAGGATCTCTGATCCTTTGAGTGATTCGATGGCATTGTGTTGTTTTTCTGCGTCTTCGACGATTTTTTTCTGGACGCGCTCAACGACTGCAGAGGGTTGGACTGCAATGTATTTGATGGGTTTGCCAAGTTTTGTGATGATGAAGCCCTTGCGTTCTAAGCTTTCGAGGACATCATATGATCTGGATCTGGGGACATTGGCTATGTCTGAAAGCTCGCCTGCTGTTGAAACCCCTCGTGAGAGAAGCGCGGTCCATAGTTTGCTCTCATAGCTATTGAGTCCGAAGTCTTTGAGTTTGTTAAGGAATTCCTTTTGGACGATCATTCGTTCCGCCTCAGTTCAAAGAAGTCCACAGGGATATTTAAATATGCGTCTTTTTTGCTATTGAGAAGTAGCAAAAACAAAGCATTCTTTTAGTCCAAACTGCCAATATAGTCCCCCCAACCCCCTTGCTTCCACTGGAATACAAAAATCAGCCGCGAGGCAGATCTGTAGTCCCCCAAAAGGCCATGCAACGCAGCAAGGGTGACGAC
>JACQSU010000015.1 GCA_016211165.1 Candidatus Woesearchaeota archaeon
AACCCCCAAAAAATCGTTTAATGCTCCTTCGGAGCTTAAACGATTTTTCATCCCCAAATATACACGTCTTTACAACGCATCAAAGAAATCTCTTGTATACCGAAAGCCGTTGTCTTTGGCGAGACGCTCGATCGACTTCATAAATGCAGAACCATACTGGGCAGCTTTCTTTTTTCTGTATGCGACATGATGGGGAAGACCAAGATCGTGGGCGATCCTTCGTAAGATGACCTTCTTGTGCTCGTCATCGATTTTTAGGCCCGCGGGAATGCCCATTGCACAACGAATGAGATCAGCGTCGAGAAACGGCGTTGCGAAGCGAATGCCATAGTGCACTGCTACCTTGGCGTCTCTACGCAGGTCCCGATCATAGACAACATCTCGAAGGCCCCTCCAACATTCATCGTTGATGTTGTCGGATTTGAGATGACGATTATAGCCAGCGAAAATCTCCTCGGCGCCAAGACCACCAAAGAAGAGATTGATATGATCGTCTTTTGCAAGTTCTAGAGCCGCGAGTTCGACTGCGGCAACACCTAACAAGACAGCAGGATTTGGATTATTCGGAAAGATGTCTTCTTGGAAGAGCGTCTTTGTTTTCTTGAGCAGGACGTGAAGCTCGCTTGGTGATAGGATCCGCTCCTTGTGTTGGAGACCTAGCAGGGAAGCGACTTCTCGGGCCATGACAATGTCTTGGGAGCCATCGACGCCGACTGTGTAACACCTAACATCGGCATGATGCGTCTTGAGAAGAAGGGCGATCAACGATGAATCCACTCCACCGCTTAAGAGAAGACCGCATGACGCATCGGGAATACGATCTTCGAGCGCACGCGCGATCGACTCTTTTAATTCGAGCTCTGTTGCAGGAATGGTCTCCTTTCGTAGTTGGTCAATTCGTGACACCCACGATTGCTTTGAGATAAGGCCATTGTCGCACTCAAAGATCTCTTGCATGAAACATCATCAGGTCTTGAAGCTTATAAACAGGGGGATGCCGAGGGTGAAAGTGTTATAGCAACAATGCCCCCCGACTTCGATGAAATCGTTTTACGACAATTTCGCAAGCCTTTCTTTTCTGCAATGTCATCAGGCCTTCGCTTGAATCCTTTTACGAACCCATTCAACATCATACGAAGGCCCAAGTTGTTAGTTTCGTGAACATTCTATTCAGAACAAGACAAACGCGAGCACAGCAGGATTACTCTGCGTGTACCCTGGATCAGCAATACGCACTTCGATACCAGCGGCTGTCTTTTTAAGGTCAATGTCAAGCTTACGACTCATGCTGTCCGTAATGTCAATTCCTTTACCTGCCAGGTGGCCTTGCGCCATGCCCACACCAGTTCTGTATTGCTCATCAAGATGCGAAGGAATAATTGCTGAGAGCTTGTCATATATCTTTGCAGAGGCGCCATTTGAGACGCTGAAGACTGCATCAGCTTCAAAGGCCACGGACTCATTACGCAGAGCGACACGCACAAGCGCAGGACCACGATCAGTGAGACGCTGCTTCTCTGGAAGCATGGGTTGGCATTGCTGGAGGGATTCTTGGGCGAGCAATGCAAGGCCGGACTCGATGTCCTGCACCGACGGAATTCTTGAAACTCCCCCCCCTACCCAGGCATTTAGACCCTGCTCTGGAAGAAGACCTTGTAAGGCAAAGATTCGAATGGACTGATCCGCTGCCTTCTCAAGACACTCATCAAGCGCTACCTGCGCTCCATTCTCAAAGGATGCAGGCGCCCTGGGCAGATACGTCCTGCAGGACACGAAGAGGATTACAAGCAAGAAGACGATGAGGATGAACCAGGAGATCTGGGCATTGCGCATAAGATGGCAGTTGATCACATGTATAAAATAGTACTTGTGGCGGCGCCGCCATCCGACGGTGGAGCACGAACAAAGTAAAGGGATCGCACCCGCCGTACAAAGCAGGGGGAGGGACGGGAACGCGGAAATATAATGGGAGACATCTTTATAAATTGACATCGACAACCAAGACCTATGCAAGAAGCAGCGTCTGTTCAGCCCGGGAAGTGGAAACTCACACACAATCGACCAGAATGCATTGGATGCGGCGCATGCGCTGCCATCGCGCCAACATTCTGGGTCATGGCAGAAGACGGCAAGAGTGATATTATAGACTCTCACAAACGGGATGATGGATGGGAAGAGATAGAAATTGAAGACAAGGACGAAGAGATCAATAGGGAAGCTGCGGAAAGCTGCCCAGTCAATGTCATTCACCTGACAGATACAGAAGGAAAGCAGACGATCTAGACATGAGCAAGAAGGAAACCTCCCACAAACGCTACCGCGTCGAATACGACCGAGAAGGATGCATCGGAGCAGCAGCGTGCTTTGCCGTCTACAAAGAACGATGGGTCGTCGTCGATGATGGAAAGGCAGATTTGATCGGCGCTCCTAAAGACCCTGTCAGACAGACATTAGTCATCGGAGCAGATGAATTTGAAAAGATGAAAGAAGCTGCAGAATCGTGTCCTGTCAATGTGATTCACATCATTGATGAAGAGACTGGAGAGAGAATTATAGGCAGTTGACGGATTATATGAACTTTTGCGTCAACTGCCTAATAAGCAAGTTGAGTCGAGCTGCACTTCGTGCCAGTCGAACGCAAAAGTTCATTTACTAACTCAACTTGCTATATCTGAAAAAAGAAGGCCCACGCCACTCTCTTAAACTCCCCCTAACCGCTTTTCTTAAGCAGCACGACAGTCTCGACATGATGCGTCTGCGGGGACATATCAATGGCCTGGACCTTTGCAACTTCATACCCCTTGAAGAGCTTCAAATCATTAGTGAGCGCGCGCACATCACAGGAGACATACACGATGCTCTCTGCGGCAAGCTTCTTGACAAGACCAAGGGATTCACCAACACCTGTTCGCGGAGGATCGATAATGATTTTATTGTATTTCTCGTTGGTCGTCTTAAGAAATGAAAGCACTGACGTCTTTTGAAACTCCACATTCTCAATCTGATGCGACTTCTTGTTTTGGATTGCGCATGTGATTGCCAAAGGAACACCCTCAACACCAGTCACAGACTTTGCGAATTTTGCTGCAGACAAGGAGAAATTTCCAATGCCGCAGAACAGGTCAAGTACGTCGTCTTCTTCATTAAGCTCAAGGAAACTGATGACGGCATGCACCAATTTCTTGTTTTGTTCAAAGTGTATCTATTTTTTATAGGCGGACGTCACACAAATCTCATGCCTCGTGCCCAAATCACCTTGTTTCTAATCGTCGGATTCCTGATTCTCATCGTTTCTGCAG
>JACQSU010000016.1 GCA_016211165.1 Candidatus Woesearchaeota archaeon
CGCACTGCTGGCGCTGCCACAACCCAGTCATCTTCCGCACAACCGTGCAATGGTTCTTTCGCATCGAAGACCTCAAGCCCAAGATGATAGAATACAACGAAAAAATCGTCTGGGCAGGAGACGCAGGCAAGAGCGCCTTTGACTCGTGGCTGCGAAACCTACGCGACAATTCCATCACCAAACAGCGCTTCTGGGGAACTCCGCTACCTGTCTGGAAATGCCAACACTGCAATGCATACGACGTGATCGGCAGCAGAGCAGAACTTGAAACAAAAGCCAATGTGAAACTCTCCGACCTGCACAAACCATGGATTGATGAAGTCACGATACCTTGCGCATGCGGCGGGCAACGAACACGCATCCCTGACATCATGGATGTCTGGCTTGACGCAGGCACAAATAGCTGGACCTGCCTTGACTTTCCCCAACGAGATGACTTATTCAACAAGATGTTTCCCGCCGACTTCATCTGCGAGGGCAAGGATCAGATCAGAGGATGGTTCTATGTGATGATGATCTGCGGCGTGCTCGGCTTTGGAAAACCATCTTTTAAGAGAGTGTACATGCATGGCTATGTGAATGATGCACTTGGACGCAAGATGTCCAAATCACTAGGAAACTACATCGTCCCTGAAGAAGTCATCGGATCGTTTGGCGCAGACACATTCCGCTACTACTTCATCGGGTCCGCACCACCGGGCGTAGACTGCTCATACAATCAAGAAGATGTGAAACCCAAATTTAGAAGCCTTGGCGTGCTGTGGAACCTGCATAAATACCTCATCGAACTTGCGGTGACACATGGATATTGCGCAACAGACCTGGAGGCTCTGAAGCTGGATCCGAAGAAGCTCGGAGTCGAGGAGCGCTACATTCTGTCCAAATGCCACTCAAGCATACAACACCTCACGGAATTGTATGACACATACCTACTCAATCAGACACCAGGCGTCGTCGAGGAATTATTCCTTGAACTCTCCCGAACATACATCCAACTTGTACGGGAAAAACTCGCCACTGGCGAAGACGATGAAAAGAAAGAATCCGCGGCTGTGATCTACCACGTGCTGCGCAATGTGCTTGCGATGTTCGCGCCAACAGCACCATTCATCACCGAAGCAATGTACCAGGACCTCAAGAAAGTCTTTTCATTGAATGAAGAGAGCATACACTTGCAATCGTGGCCCACAGCAGAAAAGAGATTCATCGACGCCGAACTTGAAGGCACGATGTCCATCGCAGGATCAGTGATGACATCGATCCTTGCGGCACGCGAGAAAGCATTACTCACAGTCCGATGGCCGATTCGCGAAGTTACCGTCGTCACGCGCAATGATGATGTCACTGCAGCGATCGAAGGACTCTCCGAACTCATCAAGACGCAAACCAATATCAAAGAGCTGTTTGTGAGATCTTCGATGGAGGGTGTAGTCACGTCCTGCAGAATCGACCCGGGCAAACTCGGCGGCGACTTTGGACCACTCACACCCAAAATCCTGCTCGCCTTTGGAAATGAGGACCCCAAGAAGGTGCTCGCAGGAATCGAAGCAGATGCACAGTACACACTTAAGATTGACTCACAACAGGTGAAGCTCACAACAAAACACATCATCACCGACCGCACGGTGCCACCCAACCTTGTTGAAGTGGAAGTCAAAGGAGGATTCATCTATCTTGACAAGACCAGAACGCCGGAGCTGAATGCCGAAGGGTACAGCAGAGAACTCATGCGCCGGATTCAAGCATTCCGCAAGACACAAGGCCTTGAAAAACGCGACCGCGTGAAACTGCATGTGAAAGTGTCAGCATCACTTCTAACATTATTTGGACAGTATGAGGACGCCATCGCAGAGAAATGCGGAGCGTCTGACATCACACTGGCGAGCACGGACCCAACCACCACATACGCGTGGCAGGCTACAGAGAACATCAAAGACGAAACATTTGGCGTATGGATGGAGAAACGCATATAAACCGCCCAATTGGTTCTAGGCAGAAACATTGAATAACCTCGCTGCCACTCGGTTTTCGATGTTTCCAACTCCGCCAATGAGGACAAGATGAATCTCCTTGAACAACATGACATCCTGGTAATCGCCGCACTCACGATTGTTGCCATTACCGCGACCACGCTCATTGATGGAGGCATCACCGGCCGAGTGGTAGATATATCCCAACGCGACTCAATGATCTCATTTCTTAAAACCATGGCCACACTTGAGAACCAACATGTAGATGAAATGCCGGAGATTTTCAGAGCAATCTTTGGCAACCAACATATCAATGGCACAATCCTGATGAATTCCTATGAACTGATCTATGTCGGCGCAATGATCGAAGAAGGAAAAGTCATATCCATCACCCCGGGCGACCGCTTCGGCACAATCCCAAACCCAACCATGAATGTCTTCACCACCGAAACGGTGATCCGAGACATTGCCAATAGCAAGGACCCTGCACTGCAGGCACTCAAAGCACTGCGCGATCAGAAAATCAAGTACACTGCACTCTCGACCTCTGCGCAACTACAGATGGTGGCAGCGGACATCGCAAGCCAGGTCATCTAAATCATGCCACGAATCGCCACAGCCGCACCACTCGCACACATCACCCTACGACGCTACGAAAAACCATTCCAAATGGAGCGTCAGGAACTCGTACGCAAACTGTGCTTATCATTAGGACTCTTGCAACCAGGAGACAGCAGAGACATCATCGTGGACATTTTTAGCGTGCTCCTTGATGCAAAGGAACCAATCAGCGTCGAAGAAATCACCACCCGAATCACACCACCTTCCCAAACTCGGCATCGCACCATCAAACATCCGCAGGCAACTCAAGCGCCTCAATGACTTGTTTCTTATCGAGAGAGTAGGTACAAAGTACCGCCTCACTGAAGGCATGACCCTCCTTGACATCTTTACAGAAAAGATCGAAAAGTACTACCTTGCATCCATTGTGGAGCGAGTAAAAGAATACTTACAAGCGGCGCAATCAGGCCGCTCATAATAGTACATATAGGTTAGAGATTGATGATTCTCTTCTTCACATCATGATAAAACTTAATCAGGGCATACGAGATTGAACCCCAGGGAAACTCGCCGCCAAGTGCCTTCTGGTAGATCTCATCAACACTGAACTCTTGCATACCAAGGATCACGTGCTCGCCATCAGGATTCGGCAAAGGGTCGTGCGTAAGGTCCTTTGCTAGAACGATCGATGTACTCTCGCAGAATGTACCTTTGCGATTGATCGACATAAAGGGAATGATCGTACCACGCATCTTAAGCTCCTCGCGCAGTTCCTTATTTGCTGCCGCCTCAAGGGAGTCGCCTTCCTCATGCACACCGCCAACAAGCTTCCACGACTCCGTCGGATGCTCGTGGACGCGCAATTCCTTAATCAAGATGATCTTGCCATTGATATCCTCTTCAGTCACTGTGATAAAATTCCCCTTGTATACTACATGCTCCATGACAGCAGGCACGCAGGATAGTATAAAAAAGATGCGAGAAAAAGAGGGGCAAGCCCCTCTTTAAACCCCGTTCCGCCGTGCTCCTCAACGACCATCGAAGGATTTAAGTAAACAACAGTTCAGCCCAAGATCATTATGACACAGCCTATGAAAAATCTCCTTGTTTTATTTAGTTTCCTCTTTCTTGTCGCATGCGGAACACAACCAACCACCATCCACATCAAAGACCAACCACCCTGGTACTTCCCAGCAGTGCTTGAAGTTGAAGAGGGAACTACTGTCACCTTTGATGACTCCATGGCTGCAGTCGTCCACCCCATCCTCGCCCTTAGCGGTCCTGCGAACCTTAGTAGCGGCCACTTCAAGGAAACCTGGAGTTACACGTTCACAGAACCGGGGATCTATCATTACTACTGTCCAGTCCATCCCTACATGCAAGGCCTCATCGGCGTTGGCATGAGCGTGCCAAAAGACATGATCCCATACTGGGCACAATCATGGCCGCCGCACACTGCGCAACAGCCAACACCCGGGCCAACACCAACAACTCCAGGCATCGGAGAAGTGTGGCTGGACGCGCAATTTTATCCAAAGAACACAAGCGACAAACCAGGCGCTGTCATTGTAATCGATGCGGAAACCTGGAAGGTCAAGAAGATCATCGATGACCCACGACTCAACAACCCGCACAACCTCTGGCTTAGCTCTGATGGCAACAACATCCTGCAGACAAACTGGTTTGACTCATACCTCTCTGTCATTGACAGATATAGCGGACTCATCACCAAACACATCTATATCGGAGAAAGCCCAGCACATGTCATGACATCCCATGACAAGATCTACGTGACACTCCAAGGCGCTGATGGTATCGCTGTCCTTGACGGCACCACATTCGAACCCGTGACCACGATCCGCACCACCCACGGAGCGCACGAACACCACAACCAAGCATCGGACCCTGGAACCGGACCCCACGGCAACTGGATAAACGCTAATATGACACGAATGGCAGTCGCACACACCGAAGGAGCAAGCATCAGCGTATGGGACCTTACCACACACACAAAAATTTTTGAACAGCCAAGCGACCCTCTTCCCCTCTTTGCAGGGATCTCCCCAGATGGCACACGCGCATGGACTGCATCGCTACTAAGCGGCGCATTTGTAGCATATGATATCGATACGGGCGATCTTCTCAAAGAATTCGTGGTCGGCAAAGCGCCTATTCAGGCAGTTCCGAGCCCGGACGGAACGCTCATTACCACAGCACTCACTGGCGATGCAGGAGTTGTCATCATCAATGCCACGACCTTTGAACCGATCATAACACTCAAAACAGGAGCAGGAGCCCACGGCGTTATCTACGGACCAAAACAAGGAGGGGGCTGGTACGCGTACATTAGCCACAAATTCGTCCCGTGGATCAGCGTTATTGACATCAACACACTCACCGTCGCAGGACATATTCCACTCCCCAAAGAAGCGCTCGGAGGCCAAGGCATCCTCGCAGTCTACAATTGACAAACCTTTAATATCCTGCGGAATGAAAGGTTTTTGGAGGAAATATCATGAGTTTCACACGATACGCGTTGATCATCCTCATTATTAGTATCGCAGCCTACGCACATGAAGAGGAGAAGGGCAACCTCCACATCAGAGGATTTGACATCGCACTTCAAGAAGACCAACTCCTTGCAGGAACCAACACGCCCCTCACTGTCACTATTCATGAACAAGAAGGGCCAGCACAGGGACTTTTGGTCCAAGGGCAAATCCTTGATCGCGTCAAAGGAAAAGAAATCTACTACGCAGCTGTAACTGAAGCAGAACCTGGCACATACACATTCACGTGGGAACCCTCATTTGCAGGAACATACTACCTCCAATACATCTTTCGATCACATGACACCATCATCCAGCCAACATTCGAGATCACTGTAACAGACCCACGAGAAGCATACTGGCTGTGGGGCTCCGTCGCTCTTGGAATCATCGCACTGCTCTTAGGATTCTACGCTTCACGTGAAAAGAAGAGATTCAACTACAAGACCATGGGAATCGCGACACTAATCGCAATAGCCCTTGCCGGCTTGGGATACAGCGTCTCAACATTCTACGCAGCAGGCGGAGAAGCGGGCTTTGTCGTCTGCGGAGCAGAAGGATGCGAATTGGCAGTTCACTGGCATAGCAACGTCGAGATAACGGTTTGCAGTGAAGGTTTCGATTTGCCGCTTGAAGCAGGGAACCTTGACAAAGTTCATACACACAAAGAGAAAGGAAGACTCCACTTTCACTCACTCATCAAGACCGATACTGAAGGTGTGAAGTTGCTTGAACCAGAGAAGCTTCGCGTCGGACAACTCTTTGATCACATTGGAATGAGATTTACATCAACATGTATCGGCACATACTGCAATGGGGACGCGTGCCCTGATGGCACTGTCGGAAACCTACGAATGACACTCAACGGAGCACCACACCCGGATCTCTCATCGTATTCATACAAAGATGGGGACAAGATGAATGTTGTGTTTGGGTAAAAGAGGGGCAGAGCCCCTCTTTTAAAAACTACCAGCAAAGGGAAGTGCTCAATCTTTAAAAACGCTCGACGAATCGATCTCTGATGATCTCACTGGGCATCGAATCCACAGCGCACACATTCGGCATCGGCATCGTCGATGATTCCAAAAAGATTCTTGCGAATGTAAAGCGCATGTATACCACTGAGGAAGGAGGATTGATTCCAGCGAAACTTGCCGAGCATCACGTAACTGTATGTGGTGATGTATTGCATGAGGCACTAACCGAGGCTTGCATCACGATAAAAGACGTTGGTATCGTGGCGTTTTCACAATCCCCCGGCATTGGCAATAGCCTACGGATTGGCATGCAAGCGGCGCGAACACTTGCGTTGACTCACAACAAGCCGCTTGTGGGCGTTAATCACTGCATTGCACACCTCGAGATGGGACGGGCACTTACTTCTGCAAAAGATCCTGTACTCTTGTATGCCTCTGGCGCCAATACACAGATCATCGCCTATGACACTGGCAAGTACCGCATCTTTGGCGAGACACTCGATTTGGGAGTCGGCAACTTTCTTGATGCCTTTGCACGCGATCTTGGATTAGGATTCCCCGGAGGTCCACATGTTGAGAAACTCGCACTGGCTTCCTCGAATTTGATTGAGTTGCCATACGTTGTCAAAGGAATGGACATTAGCTTGAGTGGCATTTTTACGAATCTTCGAGGGAAAATCAAGACGGGAAAGTTTGCTCCTGCGGATTTGTGCTACAGCGCCCAAGAAACCGTCTTTGCAATGCTGTGCGAGGTCACGGAACGAGCGCTTGCCCACACAGGTAAGACCGAAGTTGTGTTTGGCGGCGGGGTAGGGTGCAATATAAGGTTGCAAGAGATGGTGAGCAGGATGTGCGCTGAGCGAGGAGCGGTTGCCTACTGCCCACCAAATCAGTTTCTCGTTGACAATGGCGCGATGATTGCCTGGCTTGGGTTGATTGAGTACAACGCAGGCGTCATGGAGAATCCGGATACTGTGCAAATCAAACCGTACTTGCGTACGGATCAGGTTGATGTGGTGTGGAGATAGGCCAAACCGAATGCCTCACGCAAACTTCTTAGGCACCGTACATACGACCTGACCGCCCTGGCAGTTTGGAGGAGTGAGGAAGACACCACGCACACCCTTGCATGCGCGATCAAAATCAGGAAGTGCTAGTTTCTCTGGAAGACATTGGAGCTTTGAGAACGCGTCATTGTACTTGAGGAACTTGATATCACAACAGACCTGGGAGCCAACAGGCGGGCGAACGCCTATATCCCCCAGACGACTCACACCTAGCACATCACCGACTCGCTTGACACCGGAAACATAATTGATCGTTCGCGCCTTCTGACCTGCTTTCTCATAGGCGTATAAGACCCCACTCGCCGTCCCCTTAATCTGAAAGCGAGCAGGCTTGAGCACTGGCTTTGGCGCCTCGATGGTCTTTTTCAGATACGGCGAAACTGTCTTGTATTGGAACGGCTGCGTTCTCACGGAAAGACTGCGCAAATCAAGACCCACAGGCCCACGAGCTGTGAATTTGGGCTGGAAGCCAAGGGACTGATTGCCACCAAGCCGCTCTGCTGTGACCTTGCTTGAAATCTCCACAAGAGCAGACACCGATCCAACAAGGAGCAATGACAGCAGGATGCCAAGCACGATTTTCATATTTGAAACCTCGAAGAGAATTTACCAGGCCTGCCACTTATACCGTTCTTGAGGGCATCAAATCGGTATGCCGAAGGAATCGGACGAGTATATATGTTAGGCTTTGGCGCTTGTGGCGCGTGAGTCGTAGGCGTGAGCTTTGAAACTACAGACACCTTATTCGCACCAATATTCCCACGAGTCCCTGCAAAGCCCTTGAGCTGACCCTTCATCTCTACAAGCGCGAAGACACTTGCACAAGCCACTACCGCCGTGAGGATGAAAAGCAGGATTCTCATAGAAAAACGCAGATTCCGTGTCTTTTAAACATTGTGAAGAGAACTTTGAAAAATTCGGCTTCGCCTCATTTTTTCAAAGTTCTCTGGGATGTCATTCAAATTCCTCGCGAAAGCCATGGGACCGACATTAAGTGTTTTTCAAAAGAAGAAAAGAGAAAAAAAATCTAAAGAACTTTTAAGACCCGAGCAAAAGCAAGAGTCATTAAAAGTTATTATGGAAGCATCGACGGCGCCGTGCACACAACATCATTGGTCGTCATGCAGGGAGCATATCGGTACCCTGGGTGCGAGCCGCACGCCGCCTTCACAAGGCGGTTTGCTTCAACTTCACCAGCGGTCTTCTTGAGTTTCATCAAGTCACACCCTCCCAAGTGCCACGCCTCAACATTCCAGATGTTGAGA
This sequence comes from Candidatus Woesearchaeota archaeon, assembly GCA_016211165.1. Classification (GTDB taxonomy): domain Archaea; phylum Nanobdellota; class Nanobdellia; order Woesearchaeales; family JAGWAF01; genus JACQSU01. The sequence goes on from JACQSU010000016.1 coordinate 8,390, forward strand.
ATGCGTCTGTTACAGCAGAGTTGTGAACTCTCCTCTTTCACTTCGGTAAGCCTCACTTGCCGCAAGCCAATCCTACGCTGACTAAGAAGTGTGGGTGTCACTCCCTTCTGCTCAACATGTTGGATGACTCCCAGACGAGGAGCCACGCGGACCGCTGAAGGCGGGAAGCCGAATGAGATTCCTGGAGAACCCCGAATCGTCCGCGGACCTACACTAAAGCGGTCGCCATAAAGGTCAACATCACCGTACGAGACATACTCATAGTCCCTTAAGTCCCGCGGAAGGAATCGCTCTTGGTATCGCAACGCATATGAAACGCTGCCTTGCGGAACAGCATATTTACCTGCGCTACTGCGAAGACCATCATACACTGTCGTGACTTCTCCAGGCTGGAGAAGATCCTCAACATCAGCAAAGGCACCCAAGGACATCATGACACTGAATGCCACAGTCAACAGGACCATCGCGATTGGTTTCTCTCTCATTGTATCCCACCTCACTTGCGTGTTGGTTTAGTATAAGTTGGAGTATTTCACGTACTCCCCCCTTACCCAAGCGTTCACTATGGTTGTATATAAACCTTATGGTGCCCTAGGGTTGACCGGGCAGAATGTTCTTATAGCCCCTCGTCGGGAGATTCGCTTGATGGGACGACCTATACAATACAGACGAACACCCCCACCGACGAGATGTGCCCTATGCCAGACACAGGGCAAGGAGTTGTACCGGTGCTTGTGCGGGGGCAGCGTCGAAGTGATGCATCCTGCATTTCCCAGGCTATCGTGGAGAACAATTCGAGCAAGGCCATTTCATCATTGGCGATATCACGACTTCTATATACACATACCCCGACCAATCAGCTTGGGCGAAGGCGGTACGAGCCTGATTCACTCTATTCAAGATCGCGGCCTGCACTTTAAGATCGAAGGCGACAACCCCACAGGCAGTTTCAAGGATCGAGGCAGCACAATCGAAGTATCCAGCGCGCAAGCGCTTGGCGCTCGGAAGGTTGTCCTCGCATCCACAGGAAACATGGGAGCCTCCGTCGCCGCATACGCTGCGCGAGGAGGACTGGAATGCACTGTGTATATCCCGCACAACACTACCGAAGAAAAACTTGGCGAGATGCGAGCGTTTGGCACCAAGCTCGTCAAGGTCAGAGGAGATTACACAAAAGCAGCGGCTACAGCACGAAAGGTCGCAAGAGACAGAGGTGGATTTCTGTGCGGCGACTATTCGCTGCGACGCGAAGGTGAGAAAAGCATCGCATTTGAACTTGTTGATAGCCTTGGATCGGTTGATAATGTCGTGGTCCCCATGGGCAATGGAACACTCATCTCATCACTGTGGCAGGGATTTTGCGACCTCGCAAGCGTCGGATTACTTCGCCAGATGCCGCGACTCATCGGCGTGCAGGCGCAGGGATGCAAGCCGATCGCAGACGCCTTTGTCGGCCGGCACTCGATTAGGACAGTCATGCCGCGCACGATCGCAAGCGCCATCGCCTGCGGCGACCCGCTTGACGGGGAATTGGCGCTGCGGGCCTTGAGCGCGTCACGAGGAAGAGCGGTCGTCGTGTCTGACAAGGAGATGGTCGTTGCCCGACGAGCGATGGCGCGCCACGAAGGCATCGACAGTGAACCAAGCGGAGCAGCGCCGTATGCTGCGTTTGGGAAACTCAAACTACCCAAGGACCAGGTCACGGTCTGTGTTGTAACCGGGCACGGGCTTAAGGATTTAAAAAACGTTTAATAGGCAAACAACGCCGGAAAGCATATGCCCTGGAACGCCAACCAAAAGACACTTCTAAACAACTCGGCACTCTGGGCTGCCTATGACGGCTTGACTAGCACGTTTATTAGCGCATTCGCTCTTGCGCTTGGCGCATCCAATCTGTGGATCGGCATCCTTGGCGCAATTCCCTTTGTCGCGACGGCACTCTCCCAGATCCCCGGAGCGTACAGCGTGCAGTTCGTTGCACGAAAAACAATCTACCTTGTGATGACTGGCAGCAGCCGACTCTTCTGGATTCTTATTCTGCTTGCCCCATTTCTGTTTCCACATAAGGCTCTTGTCTTCATCGCCTTAGCCTACTTCATCGCCAAATTACTTGAGACATTCGCCGACCCCTCATGGACAACGATGCTCGCAGACATCGTACCGCAACACATCAGAGGACGATACGTAGCAGACCGCAATATCCTTATGGGAATCACCGGAGCAGCGGCATACGTCGCAGGAGGACTCCTCCTTGACTGGTTTGAAAAGGAATCAATCGCTGGATTCGCTGTCATCTTTGGCGTAGGAAGCATCGTCGGCCTTGCCACCACCCTCGCGATGCGCAACGTCAAGGAGCCCCATATCCACACGCACGAACATTACACAGTAGGCGAGTTCTTCACCATGGACCCACTCTTCCGAAGATTCTGCACCTTCGTCTTCGCATTCCACTTTAGCTGGATGATCGTCTCACCATTCTTCACTGTCTACATGCTCAAGAACCTGGGCATCAGCTACACATACTTCGTGGCCATGATGGCCATCTCAACACTTGCCAAGATAATAAGCCACAGAAAGTTCGGAATTATCGCAGATCGGTTCGGCGATAAAGCTCTGATGATCATTGTGACAAGTGCCGTGGCGCTCGTTCCCGTGATGTTTTACTTTGTGACCCCGGATACGCTATGGTTCCTTGCCCCTGTCCACATCTTCTCCGGCATCGCATGGGCAGGATTCGACATCGCCATGCTCAACTTGATGATTGACTTTAGCGATGGGAAAAAAGCGCCTGTGCGCATTGCAGAAGCACAAATGGTATCAGCACTAGCGATCATCATCGCGCCGATCATCGGCGGATTCCTCGCTGATCACATTATATGGGTTGTCAGCGGCATTCCCTTCCTGTTCTTGCTGGGCAGCATGCTACGCATTGTTTCGCTTATGTTTCTCGTTCGATTGCCTGAACCACGCGTCACTGGGGCCCCCTCCGACATCTTTCACGACATCATTGGATTTAGACCCGTGGAAGGAATCATCGCCGGCACGCGAAATGTCGGACGCAGACTCAAAGCTTTTATGCCACGATGAATATTTCTTGACATGGTCTACGAGCCTGCTGAAGACACGGAACTGATGGCTGGCTGTGTTCGGAGCGTTGTACGTGGCAGGGTCCTTGATATGGGTTCTGGCAATGGCGAGCAGACAGCAGCCGCGCTCTCGAATGCCGCCACCACATCAGTTGTCGCCGCGGACATCGACCCTGACGCAATCGCGCATCTGCGCACGCGATTTCGCGACGAGAAGCGCGTGAGGGTCATCCACAGTGACCTTCTCTACAACGTGAAGAGGCGCTTTGACACGATCATCTTCAACCCGCCATATCTTCCACAAGACAAGGGGATCACTGACATCCAGATCTATGGCGGCAAGCATGGGTATGAGAGGATCATACACTTTTTGGATCAGGCAGGCAATCATCTTGCGCCCGAGGGGCAGATACTCCTCCTGTGGAGCTCGCTTTCTAAGCCACGTGTGATACTGGATCACCTTGAGAAGCGCCTGTATACCTATGAAAAGATCGCGGAAACTCATATATCATTTGAGGATCTCTTTGTGTATCGAATCACCAAGAATAAGGTGCGTGAACGCATCGAGAAGCAGGGGATTCGGAGTCTCATGCCATTTGATCGCGGCAAACGCGGATGGATACTGACTGGAATGAAAGGCAAGACAAAAATAGCAATTAAAGTCGCAAATCCAACAAGTGAAGCTTCCGGACGATTGCTTCTCGAAGCACAATGGATGAAACGATTGAATCGACACGGGATCGGGCCGAGATTTATCGCATCGGACCCCGATTTTGTGATCTATGCATTTGTCGATGGAACCTTCGTGCTTGACTATCTTTCCGAGGCAAGCAGGAAAGAAACGCTCGTTGTCGTAGAACAACTCCTTGACCAATGTCGCATGCTTGATACAGTTGGCGTGAGTAAGGAAGAGATGCATCATCCTGTGAAGCACGTGCTTGTGTCTGATGCTCGCGGCGTGCGCGTGACGCTCATCGACTTTGAACGAACACACCCGGACCCACACCCCAAGAACGTGACGCAAGTATGCCAATTTGTCAATGGGATGCTTCGAGCGCATCTCTTGAAAGTAGGACTGGAGATTGATTCGGCAACACTGCTTAATCTTGCAAAACAGTATCGTCACAGATTCGATGAAACATCGTTTCGCGCCATCAAGGATTACATCCTAAAAAGAGGGGCAAAACCCCTCTCTTAAACTCCCCATGATCACACCATTCCAACAACGCGTGTACGACCTCAGGTGTAAGGGGCAAGAGGTGAAAAAGAGTGGGTGATGGCAAGTAGTGGATTCTTGCCACCACCCCCTACAAGAGGTGATATTTGATCTACTTGAATTTGTGGAGACGATGTCAGCATAGCCACCCCCGGCTATACGTCATCGCAGTCGTTCCACCCCATGGTTTTTCTGGAGTTCCAGATATTTAATGGTTTCGTTGGGCGGTTTAGTGTTCGTCCCGTGAGACATGGATCAGATTAAACGATGTTCTTTGCCGTGTGAGGAATGTGTTCTCAGCGTCCTTGTGATATCTCTTCATGCAAATGATCAAACTTATCAGTTTGAGCAATCAACGCTGGGGAGTTTAAAAGAGGGATGAAACCCCGCTTTTTACTTCTTTTTCTTCTTGACTTTCTTGATCTCTTTTTCAAGCTCAAGCTCTTCAAGAAGCTCTTTGTAACGGTTTCGGATGGTGACCTCGGTGACACCCGCAATCTCCGCCACTTCTCGCTGCGTCTTCTTTTCGCCGTGCATCAAGGCAGAGACGTAGAGCGATGCCGCGGCAATGCCTGTCGGACCGCGACCACTGGTGAGCTCTGCTTTTTGCGCACGTTCAAGAATTTCAACGGCACTGGACTGCGTCTCAGGAGACAATTTGAGTGATGAGGCAAAACGCGCGATGTAATCCGCTGGATTTGATGGCAGGATCGTCAGACCGAGCTCTCGCGTGACAAAACGGTACGTGCGGCCAATCTCCTTTTTCTCAATCGAAGAGGCTTCACCAAGCTCATCAAGCGTACGAGGCACCTCGTGACGTCGGCACGCAGCATAGAGCGCGCCGGCGACAACGGACTCCATCGAACGACCACGCACCAGACCTCGCTGGACAGCAAGCGTGTAGATGCGCGCAGCTTCTTCCTCGACTGATTTTGGCAATTTGAGATAGGATGAAACACGCTTGAGTTCGCCAAGAGCAAGCTTTAGATTGCGCTCAATCGCCGTTGAAATTCGGTACTGCCATTTTCTTAAGCGAAAGAATTTGGACTTGTCACGCTCACCAAGCCGATACAAGTCAGCCTTTTGACCAACTTCCGTCCCCAAACCCTGGTCGAACTGGGTGTATGTCATCGGAGCACCGGTTCGACGCTTCGCCTCTGCTTCATCGCCATCGAATTCACGCCATTCACGCTCAAACTCGACCATCTTCTCCTCGATGACCAAGCCGCAATCACGGCAGATGACTTCGCCTTTCTCACGATTTAGAAATAGATTCATGCCTCCGCACTCGGAGCATTTCTTGACCATATGAGCCATGCGATCCCCTCACATATTCCCCATAACGGTACGCCGTCAGGAGCGTATCATCTACCTACCACCCCATAATCTTAAATAACGGGCAGGGTCTTCCTATATAAATATTTCGACATTCTTCGACGGCTTTTTCACCACATAACAGTTGTGAAAATTACAAAAAGCGGAAGATATTTAAGATAGTCAGTATACAAAATACCATACTAAGAGCGACAAATCGCGTGCCAATCGTTATGGTTGGTGGCAGACACGGATACATTGGGGACATATGGCATCAACACTACGAAAATCCATCGACTTGGGATCCAACCTTCGCGCCTCAACCCTTGAGGGGATCTTTGGCGCAGCGATGAGCGGCCTTACAACCTCATTTGTGGCGCCGCTTGCGATCGCGATGGGAGCAGGGGCAAGTTCGATTGCCCTCCTAGCTTCCCTTCCAGGCCTTGTCGGCTCATGGGCACAGATAGGCGCCACACATATCCTCGATTTCATCCCTGACCGCAGACGAGTTATCATCACAAGTTCTCTTGCCCAGGCACTTGTCTGGATGCCACTTGCCATCCTCCCGTTTATGACATCACGCATCCCGCTCCTGATCGCATTTGTATGCCTGCACGCGATGCTTGCCAATCTGTACCAACCACTCTTCACAAGCCTCATTGGAGACATCGTCCCGCAAGACAAGAGAGGATACTTCTTTGCCAGACGCAACAAATATATTACCCTTGTCACATTCCTTGCAATGCTCACTGCTGGAACAATACTAACCGACCTTGAAGGATTCATCGGATTCGCTATCATCTTTGGCAGCGCAGCCATCGCGCAACTCATCTCGACGTACTTCAAAGCAAGACTTGATAATCCGCCCCAAACCCAGACCACAGGGGCCGCGTTTGGCATCATCGACTTTCTCACCAAGGGACGCAGCACGGACTTTGGCAGATTTGTGCTATTCGTCTCACTACTCAAATTCTCGGTCAACATCGCAGCGCCATTCCTTGCGATCTACATGCTCACAACACTTGGACTTGACTACCTCACGTTCACAATCATCCTAAGTTCGTCCGTGATCTTCAAGTACCTCACAATGGACATCTGGGGAAGCATCATCGACCGCGCAGGCAACCGACGAGTGATGCTGGCCACAAGCACATTCGTACCCGCCATAGCACTCGGGTGGACCATCCTCATCAACCCGTGGCAACTCTTTATCATCGAGGCCTTAAGCGGCATCGCATGGGCAGGTCTTGACCTTGCCATTAACACCTACATCTTTGATTGCGTAAGCCCAAAGAATCGCATCCGATGCAGCGCTTACTACAACGCAATCGTCGGAAAAGCAACGTTCTTAGGCGCCTCGCTAGGGGGAATCATCATCGCATACCTACCCGACCTTGGGCTTGGCATACCCATCGCATTTCTTGCAAGCGCCATCGCAAGCGCAGGATCGCTTACACTCCTCCGCGGCATTCGCGAGATGCGCCTCGTCTCTATCAAAGAAGGAACCTCCTTTTTCTTTGATGACGACATCCTCATCTCACCAAAGCGATCCCCACCCCTTGAGATCATCCCAACCCGACGACCAAAACACCACGAAGGCCCACTCTTAACCCATCCAACCATTATCACACGCAGAATCATACAACCAAGCCCTTACGGAACAGAATATGAACAACAATTTGTGACACGACTAATGCGGGGAGTTAAGGATAACAACAATGCCTCAAAAGTAGACGCCCTTTTTACGCGTTTGCACAAGGGAAGAATGTAGAACTATGATTCATAACTGCTATAATAACACAACAATGGGTGATCCCTATGACACTACGCCTCTTACGAAATGAAGACCTTGCGGAACCTGGCAATGCATCAACATTCCTGCGATTCGTAAACCTGAACCGACGCAAGAACCTAGAAGATGTCGTCCAACGATTCGCCAACAAAGGCGAACCCCTGCCCCCAGCAGGCGCTGAAGTACACAACAGACCCGTCGCTGGCATCTACATCGAAACACCCAATCTCGACTCATTCATCACAGACCTCCAGAGGAAATCCTATGTCGCCAATAGGATCACCCTTGTGAGGCCGACATGGGGCGAAGAACTCCTAGAACAAGACCCCCACTGGACAACACGCCCTGACGGCGCAGTCATACTTGAACGCACATCACCACCCAATGCTCCACGAGCAACATCCTATGTGATCTTTAAAGCTGTAATGGATGCTGTGCTCGCTGGATTCTACACAGAATCAATCAAACGACACGAACCAGACTGCGCACGTGCGAACCAACTCATCACAGAGCACGTCACTGCCAATTACCCGTGGACCAAAACCTCAACCCCCATTGACCTGCGCGACTACAACCCCTGCGATAGGAACTACTTTGACTCGTTCGGCCCACATGGCATCGACACCCTTCGCCATGTCTACCACCACATCGTCTCCTCGGCCACAGACGAGCGCATCGAAGTCTTTGATGACATCCTGCCCTACATCAGCCCGGACAATATGTCCTACATGGGGCCGGATCACCGAGATACCAGAATCATGGGAGCCCGCACCCGCATGTTCCTCGCCCTTGCCAAACGATTCCCACAAATCACGATCATCGCTGCAAAAGAAACCGTTCACGGACCTCAAAAGGAAGCCACAACAGGCACAAGCAAAGTGATGGGCGCGCGATATAATTCTGCTTCGCAACAACTTACCGTGTGCGAATCATACCACGTGCTTGCAAGGGACATGACCTACCTTACGCGAAACCTCCCTGCAGGGCTTGCCGCGCGTTTTAATCCAAAGCGTCACGTCGTGGCTGAATTCCGCGACCATCGACGAGAGAAAACCTGTGTGGCTGCTGTTGTCGCACTCTACCAGGGAGACCCTATCCAGAAGGGACCATTGCCCCTTGTATCTGCCGCATTTATGGAAGGACATCCGACAAGCAAACGCATCGAGTACAGCGCCGACTTTAGAAACCACCCTGCCGTCGCAACAAGCGGTTGGATCTAAAAATCGTTTATTGTTCTTCGCTTCGCTCAGAACATAAACGATTTTTTGATATATAGCCAGTTCATTATATAATTGAACTTTTGTTTCGACTTTGCGCACACACGTACCCGAGGTACGTGTTGTATTCCCCTTTGCAGGTGAAACCCCCTTTTTTCACATCGCCCTGGCTTCAAACGTCTTGGTGTAGGGGTTGTACTTCGCTTTGAGCACGGCGGAGAATCCTTTTTTGTAAAACCCAGCCTTGATATGGGAAAATCCCTTGCCGCCCACAAAGAGATTGTTGTCGCTAAACACTGAAATGTTTTTGAGGGATTGCATCGGACACCTCCAAAAAATCCTCGCTGCGCGCGGATTTTCTTGCGTATATCCCCATAGGCAAAACGTATTTTTAAGTGCTAACTTTACAAAAATGTAAAGTTTATATGGAGGAGTGCCTATGGATCGGGCATGAGGACCGCATATACTAGCATCAGCCCTGTATCCACGACCTACTCCACCATCCATCACATCTGCCGACTACGGAACCTTGGGGTGGATAGGGCCATTGTGAATGTCTGGGACACGTTCGTGTATGAACATCCAGCATTTGTCGCGCGCATGGACCCAACACGCAATCGACGCGAACAGCTTGAGATAGGCGTGCGAATTATCGAGGGGGTGCTACGATCACTTGACATCGACTATCGCATCACCTACCTAAGCGAGAGCTGGCCGCGGATGTTTCGCAAAGCACGACCGACACGTGCATTCTCGCGCGTGCTTAGCTCAATCACGTTCCGTGACATCAAGGAAAAAGCAAGTTTTCGATACCCATACTTTGATGAATTCACACTTTCCAAAATGAACTACATCATCGCCGACTACCTCATCGCAACGTATCTACATGAAGTACACCCCGAACTTGCAACAGCGCCTGCTGCTGTTTATCTTACAGGCGAGCGCTTCCGCGTCTTTGGAAAGACGATATCCTCGATTATATCAAAGATCGATCCGGGAATTGGGCTACCGGATATCTCCTATGTCAAAGATTTCCCATTTATCACAGACCCCGTGACAGATGTTATGCCATCAATTGAAATGTCCCTACAGCAGATCACAACGATTGTTGCATCCCACAATGCGTCCACTAAAATGGATGCTTCATCACTTCTGGAGCTCTTCGTAGTCCTGGGCGACATCATCACTGAAGGCAACTATCTGTTTGAAGGAAAGAAGATGAAATCCCAGGCAGTGCTTGCGCATGCGTCCAAGAACCCATCAAAGATAGCGGCTATTATCGCAGAAAATCTTGTTGCATACCATGAAACAATTCGATCACTTGCCAAACCACGAGACCTTGCCACTACCAAAAGCCTCCTTGTTGCTGATGCAAAGAGTTTTGATCACGCTGTGCGACCACTCAATGAACTTAAGCTATCCATCCTCTCGCTGTGCGACGGTCGACGCACGAGCTTTGAGATTGCCAAAGAACTTGACGTGCCATTGCCTACCGTCTCTGTCTACTTTGGACGACTACGACAGATGGGAATGATCTCAACTGATCGGAGGCCACACCGACTAATCAAGAACATCGTTGTTGATTTAGAAGGAATGGGACAAGAACGTCAGTGAGAAGTTTGCAGTTGACAGTTCCCAGGATGCCAGGGACTTATAGTCAATACGCACTGCATCTCCAACACCAAACCCATACTCTTTAGCCAATCCTGCATTGATCTCAAACACATACATTGCAGGAGGGGAGGGATATGCTGGACACGGATCCTTGATGCAGGGCTGGACATTCTGATGGATGTAAACGATGCGTCTTGATTCATTGATAAAGATCATGTCCAATGGGATCTTGGTGTTCTTCATCCAGAATGAACGAGGGGCATCGTCAGGAAAGATGAAGAGCATTCCTTTGTTGATGCCGAGTTGTTCGCGGAACATCAAACCCTGCGACCACTCATCGGGAGCATCTGCTATCTCCGCGCCGAATACATGGGGGCCTATTATCACAGAATCTGAGTTCGTTGCGCATGACAAAAGCAAACCGCAGACGAGCAAGACCAGACCAATACCGGATTTCATACAGAGGTGCGACGATGAATCCTATATTAAATCGTTGGACTGGCAGGTGTAATCGACTCCCGTATCCTGTGGATTCCCGTCATTGGACTTATAGGCAGTTGACGAATTATAATGGAGGAAGTAGTTCACTATCTAAATTTCCACTATTTCGTGAACCAGCTATAACCTGCAAACGACACATTATTATACTAACTCTCGTCGATAGGACGCTATGTTCCTAGAGTCTACAGGCGACCGGATCGCAGAGATCCAAAAGGTCAATGACTTGGCGATGACATTATACAAAATGCACCTTGCTGCATCAATGGATGACGCTGTGAAAATGGCTGAAGATACACTCTTTGGCGCATCAAAACGAGAAGCCATCTCGGCACAGCATATCGATGAGAGGCCTATCGGAGCAATGATGACGCCGGAGCGACCTGGAGACGCGGAGGTTCCATCGCCGCAAGCGACACCTGAACAGCTTCAAGAGATCGACGCAAGCGCGCTTGATGAAGACGTCATCGAGATCCCTCAAGGCGATGACGTGATCCTCATCGGCGGATCACCAATCACCGAAGCAGTGATCAAACCGCAAGAACCAAAGCGCGACGTACAGACCAGATTGGTGATACCGGATGCCCAATCCAACTAATCGGACAAAACAAAGAGACGCACACGAGAAAGCGCTCCGCAAAAGCATCGCCTCGGACTTGAAACTCCTCAAAAAAGAACACGCACGCATCAAAGCAGCGACTAATGCAATGGAAGAAGATATCAAAAAGACTGCAAAGAATGTAGAAGGCGCATCTATTCGATCGGCGCAACTCACATCAATGCTGCGAGACTTGCGCACCATACGCTCCAAAGCACGCAAACTGCTCAAGAACGGGTTTGGGTAGATATCGCTAACTGCGCAGCTTGTGTCCCATAAACGACACGCAGTTAGCGAGATAGACAACTGAGTCTAATCGGCTATAAACCGCGCAGTTGTCTATACATCTTTTTACGACAAGAAACTTTCGTGCCATTATACCACTAAAGAATCCATCGTTGCTGCAGCGCAACACCTAATTTTTTAAATCTCTGCCCACTCTTAAACATATGCTCAAACACACATTATGTGAGAAACTGACCTATCCTGATTTTTCCCTTTCTGAGGTTTTCGAGGCCTGGGGGAATGGAGGTGAATTCGGGCCTGCAATACATCATTTTTTGGATTGGTATGATGGTTCTTTACAAGCAGCGATCAACACGTTTAAAGAAGAGATTGGCCGGCGTACCGATAAGAAGATCGGTATGGAGATTAATAGATACTGGAGTTCTCTGCTTGAATCTCTTGAACAATTGGGCTTCCGGATTAAGACGGAAGGAGCGGTTGTAAACCAGTCCGGTCAGGTTACTACAACACAATTGGGGGAATTGATCCCGTTGTTTGAAAACCATTTTAGGGATTTCGCTACAGTGTTAGGTCCTTTTTTTCACAGGTACGGAAAGACGCTTTCTGAGAACGTTCTTGATCAACGCATCGATGAGAAACGTGATCTACTGCGAAGATACCCATATTTTTATGACCGCGAGAAAGCAAGTGAGAGCCACATAATCGGAGGCAGTACTCATGATCGCGGAGCACGGTTTGGGATCCCTTATGAAGTGTATAATGTGACCACCAATGAAAATCCCGCAGCCGGGATACGTCGTATCGCAGCAATGGGAAAAAACCTAACTTTGATGCGCGCTATAAAGTACATCCACGATCCCGAAGTACCTAGGGTTCTTGGTGTTTTTGAAATCGTGGAAAGAGTATTTGGTTCACAGGATCAGGTGCATTATATAAGGCGACAACAGGAAATGCTGGATGCTATCAAAAAGTCTGCCGATTTATTAGATCACAGATCGGACCGTGAGCAGATTCTCCCCAATATTTACATGTCGCCTATGGATGTAGAAAAAGGATACCATACTAGACTAGCTGATGTTTCACAACTCATGTCAGAAGTCCTCAATACACATGTGGAACCGACCGCAGAATCCATCGGCCAGTGGCGCCTTCCCACCTTGGAAGTATTAGAAGAGAAATGTCGAAATGGGTGTGACTATAGGCTAGATACTTTACAAAGGAAGTTGAAATTCCAACAGGATTTTGGTTTTAGGGAATATGCAAGAGACCGAATGAAGGAGATAATTTGTCGAGCTGCAGGATCTGTGCGACTTAAGGTTCCAGAAGTTTTTTGTCTTGAGCATGTTTTCTTTCATGTAGGCTGCTTTTCAACAGGTGACAAGTTCGGCCTTGAATATACGATTGACGCAGAACCTGGTATCTCATTTCACGTGTAGTGTCGTAGTATAGGTATCTTCCGACGCAATGCTTAAATAGCGATTTTAGCCGAAAACAGCATGAACATCGATGCCTTCGCATTCGCGACCCTTGTTCTGATCCTATCGGTGTTCGTCTACCGCCACCGCAAAGACATCGAAGTCGTCCCTGTTATCAAACCAGTGATGAGTTTCTACATGTACCGCACGACCATTGGCTTGGATCTTATGGATAGCATCGCCAATCGGTGGGGATGGATGCTTGTGCGACTCGAGTCCGCGATTGTAGGGGTTGGATTCGCAGGAATGGCATTTGTCTCATTTGAGATGGTGCGCAATCTTGTCGTATCACTCACCAATCCATCGGCAATCTCTGGAGCAGCCCTTGTGCTGCCCATTCAAGCAAAAGGCGTCTTTTACGTGCCCTTCTTTTACTGGATCATCGCCATCCTCGTCGTCGTGTGCATCCACGAATTCTGCCACGGGCTTTGGAGTCGAGTAGCAGGAATACGCGTGCTTGCGAGCGGATTCGCGTTCCTCTCCATTCTCTTGCCTGTCATACCAGCAGCATTTGTCGAACCAAACGAGAAGAAACTCGCAAAGCAATCAGCAAAAGCGCAGTTATCAGTGTTTGCCGCAGGACCAGTCTCTAATCTCGTCTTTGGACTGCTGTTGATGGTGCTGTCGCTATCCATAACACGACTTGTCATTGATCCAATGCACAGTCTTGAAGGAGTGACCATCCAGGGATTCCACGCCGACCAGAATTATGCCATCCATACAAGCGGCATGAGTGTCGGCGAGAGGATTGTCGGCATTGATTCCACGGACATTCGAAAGACTGCAGATTTGAGTGCGGCTTTGGAAGGAAAGAAACCAGGAGATGGAGTTATTGTGAGGACAAACAGGGCACATTACCCACTGACATTAGGTACAAATCCCGCGGATGCTACCAAGCCATACCTTGGCGTTCTTATCAAACAATACAAAGAGCTCACGGATCCGAACCTTGGCAAAGAGATCCTTGTATGGCTTGACGGACTCCTATTCTGGGTCTTTGTATTATCGCTCGGCGTAGGATTTTTCAACCTGCTACCGCTTGGTATCGTCGATGGCGGCAGAATGTTTCACACGCTTGCTGCGATGTATATGCCAAGAGAACGAGCGGCGAAAGTCTACCATGCTGTCAGCGCGTGCTTTATGATCGTGATTGTGGGAAGTCTGGTGATTAACTTCATCCGGTAAAAGGGGGCAAGCCCCCTTTTAAACCCCCTGTGCATATGGAGCAAGCCCCCTTTTAAACCCCCTAAATCCTACTGTATGACCGGAATTCCATAACCGCTTTGTACGTCATAACCTGACTCTGCGCCGCCGCCATTTGCGATGATGACGTCGTGGGCGATGGATCGGAGGTATAATCTGGTTGATGCTGCGTTGCCTTTCCCATCAAGCGTACCATCAGCAATATCCCACACCGCCGCGGCAACGCCGGCGACTGTTGGGGTCGAGAAGCTTGTGCCAGAAAGAGCAGAATAGCATCCATCATTGTGCGTTGATTCAACTGCCACCCCGCCAGCGGAAAGCTCGACTTCGCGCGCAGAGATCAGGCCATCATTGTCATCGTCAATGCCACGGGAACTAAATACTGCGCCGATCGCATCGATGTCATTCGCTGCAACTGCAATGACTCCTGGATTCGCGGCTGGATAATTGATCGTGTCAAGCGCTGGACCGGAATTGCCTGCAGCTGCGATAAAGAGAATGTCTGGATGCCTTGTTATTGCATCACGAATAAGTGAGGAATCACTTGCACCGCCAAGACTCATGCTGACAATATTTGCCCCGCTGCGCGCCGCGTAGTCAATACCCTCTGCTATATCGTCGGCATAGCATATACCACTTGCGCCGCAGACCCTGATGATCTGCAGTTTAGCAGAAGGAGCTACGCCGATAAGACCCTTGCCATCAGGACCGCCTTCAGCAGCGATGATGCCTGCAGTGTGCGTCCCGTGACCCACGGATGATTGGTCGCTGCAGGATCCCTTCCTCGCGCCTCGCGTTGTCGTATCTGCGCACAGCGCAATATTCTCTAAAAGATCCGGATGATCTTTGCGCGCGCCGGTGTCAAGCACGGCAACAACGACCCCATCACCATTACTCATCGAAGCGCCATTCACTTGGAGCGTATTGTAAGCCTTCTGATTCGTAGGCGCACATGAACGAACAAATGGTGTCGTACCACAATCTTGCGGACAAGAGTTGGGCTCGTTTCCCTGGCACGTCATATCGCCACACACCGCCCTGCCCTGCGGACCCCAGTCATTGCGGAGCTGAATCTCATACTGGGCCACCTCGACTACATCGGCCTTGGACAGGAGCGCGGGTATGTCCTTGCGTTTGACATCTGCACTAAACTTCTTGCCAAACTCATGCCGGACATCCAATGAGACCTCTGCCTTAAGCTCTTGTGCCAATGATGCTGACTTAGGAATGATAAGGACGCGAACAACATGATCAGAGAGATCCTTGTGTGGCTTCTCCTCATAGATGACCGCGCCTGTGGGTGAAAAAGAGCGGCCATAGGGATGAACACCATCAAGGTAGTACAGCAGGAAACCAATAGAGGTAAACGCTACGCACAGGAGAATGATACTATACTTCGTGGGATTGTCCAGCATAGCGGATCACGTATATAATAGGAGACTGCTTAATATATAAATATTCCTATCTGTGTAGAGAAGCGTATACTGTCGACGTCTGTAACAGAGGCAAAAGCCGATTTTTAGCTTCATAACATTTAAGACGCGGGCCAATGACTCCGAGCAGATGGTGCCCATACGTTCACAACAGCCCTCCAGTTGCCGACGATCGATGGTCGGCTTTGGCGAAGCTTTAAATACACTTTGTGACTACTCCGTAGTTAACATAAATCAATTGGGGGTCGACTAAACCATGAAAAAGACAATGCTAGCAGTCTTGGTCAGCGTAGTCGCGCTCCTGCTTGTGTCCAACGCATTCGCCCTTTCCGCGACAGCAGTCACGGTTGGGTCGGACCGCCAAAGTGCAAGCAACCCCAAAGCGCGCCTCACAACGGACCAAAACGTATTCGTGACAACGACTGTCACACTCACCAATGACGGCAATGAAACACTGAACAGTTTGCGCTTGAATTCCGTGACGCCAAAGCTTGGCCTTAGCACCACGGACCTTAGCGTGAATGCAACATTCACAACGACAACGCTCGCGCCAAACGCCACGACAAGCGTCACGGTCAATATCCGCGTCCCTGAAAAACTTGACGCAGTTGACTCAACCAAATTCGCTGAAAAGGCATTCAATGTCGCGGACTTGCAATTCGCAGGAACCGGCGCCACAAGCGGCGCAAGCGCAACTGCGAACTCAGCAGTCAATATGCAGCGCCGAAACTACTTTGAAATCAAGGACATCGACATCTGTGTCAATGACCGATGCAAGTCGCTCTCAGACCGGGGCCGCATTGATGGCATCCGACCAGGAGACACCATCGACTTGCGCGTCACGATCAAGAACCGCTACTCGACCATCGAGCGCGAGGACCTTGACATCAATGACGGCGTCCTTGAATTTGAGATCGACGATCGAGACTTTAGCGAGAACGACAATGTTGACCTAAGCGATATCTCATCTGATGAAGAGATTGAAGAGAGCTTCGCTTTCAGCGTCGATGACGACGTGCGCGATGGAACATTCAAGCTCGAGATCAAGACCTTTGGCCGCGATGAGAACAACGCCCTTATGGGTGAATTCAACACCATCGACCTGCGAGTCGAGCGCCAATCACACGACCTCACGCTCCGACGCCTCGCAACCACTCCAACAGTGCTTGAATGCGGTGTCAACCGTGTGATGCGCATCACAACCACAGTCACGAATCTTGGAAAACGCGACGAAAACCGAGCAGCGATCGAAGTCCTAAGCGACGAGCTTAAGATCAAGGACCGCCTCACAGGTGTTCGCCTAAGCCAAGACGACTCACGAACTGACACCTTCACGGTCAAAGTAGCAGACAATGTCAAACCAGGAACCTACCGCGTCAGCGCAAGAACGTTCTTTGATGACACTGCACAATCCGATGAGGGAACAGTCGACGTGACAGTCCCTGATTGTACAGGAAGCACAACGAGCACGACCGCGGATAGTGGCAGCGGAAGCACCCAACTATCAGCAGACGAGATTCGACAAGCACAACTTGAGGCACAGCTCGCAGAACTGCAGGCGCAACTCGCTGCCAAGCAGACCGAGCCTGTGGCGCCACGCACAACGACACGAACCACAACACCAGCATCAAGCTTGAGTTCATTCACATCAAGCGGCTCGTATGTCGCACTGCTTGCGCTTGTCGTGCTCATCGTTGTTGTGCTCATCGTCGTGCTGATTGTGAAATCTTCACGACCACGCGTCGAGTAAACACATCTTCTTTTTTCTTTTCATTAGTTTTTCTTCTCATTTGATCGGAGGATTTTCTGTTTTGTCGTTGATTTTTTGAAAGTATTCTGCTCAAATCAGAAGACTTCCGCACGAATTGTATGACCTTACGGAATTCTTTGCACAACGCACGTTAAGTAGGATCACCACTCATTTCTTGGTGATTCACATGAAACTGATACAATTGGTTATGGTGGCGTGTTTAGTGTTGGGATCAATGCACTACGCTTCTGCACAAGTCCGCATCGAAGCGACGCTTTATGACCCTGTCGTTACTGAAACAGGCGGGGAATTTGCGCTGTTGCGGAATTATGGCAATAATTCTGTTGACATCTCAGGCTGGACCCTCGCCACGGCATCCACAGATCGTGACGTTGTCTTTGCACAAGGGACAATCATCAGGGGCGGATTACGGATGCTCATCGCAGACATTGGATGGAACACGTCCCGGGACAATATGTCGTGGCCGCTTGCGGATCTTGAAGACACGATTACACTTGGGAACCAGAACTCTGGCATAGCGCTGATGAATGGCTCTACAATCATCGATGCTGTAGGTTGGGGAACTCCAGCAGATGCAAGATTCTACATAGGGACACCGAGCCCGCATGTCAATGCATCAGGACAGATTTTACTACGTGTGGCAAACACAGGAAACAATTCTGCGGACTTTATTGTGGGCGACCCATTCGCACAGACCGGGCCACCAGCGGATAGACTGCCCATCGAAGTCACAGTTGTCGCGCCAACACTTGTCATCTTCGACGTCCTCATCAATGGCATACACAATGCAAGCATCATCCCCACGCCAGGGCAGATCAGTCGCGTGCCGGTACTTGCGAATCTTTCTGCGGGAACGACCAATGCAAGCATCAGTTTTCTTGGCCTACACTATATAATGCAACAGAATGGAAGCCTGTGGTACACGCGCATTGACCTACCCTACTCTGCAGGCCCAGGAACCTACGATGTCACGGTTCACACTTCAAGTGTGAGCTCAAGCATTGCGCAGGCATTTCCCCTCTCCGTCGAACCAGTCTTGGCATACGCGCTCGAGAATGCCAGTATTTCATTTGGCAGTGTCGCAGCTGGTGGTGGAGTCTCGCCTGCATTGCGACCAACACTCCGGAATATCGGCAATCTGCCCATCGACATGGTCATATCGTCCACCTCGCTCAATTCGCCATCAGGAAACATCCCAGCAAGCAAGGTGATGATCCGAGATGGAGGGAACTTAATCACGCTGGATACATCACAAGCGCTCGCGATCGGACTCGGACCAACACAACGGTATTTGCTTGACATCCTTCTTGAGATTCCAGCGGCAACTGCAGCAGACACATATCGCGGCTCGCTGCTTGTGCGAGGGGTTCGGTCATGAAGCAGTGGATTTTTTTCTTTTTGATTGTAACACCGCTTGTTGAAGCTGCAAGCTTTGCTGTGTCACCGGATGTAATCACTCTTAACGACGGTATGGGAGTTGTCACATTACTTAACCCTGGCAAAGAAGTACTCCACTATGAGATTGTAGGAGTACGCGATTTTGAGCGAGGATACTTGTTTGCGAACGATCGCGAAGAAGTCATTGTCAAACCCCTCGGAGATACCTTGATTATACGATTTGATGATGGCACAGGATTTGGCGTGACTGAAATTGAAGTGGGAGTGATTTGGGAGCAGAAATGGATACCACAAATGTTGACGCTTCTGGGGCTTACGCTTCTTGCAGTGATATTAGCAGCCAAAGTTATAAGGTCAACTGCGCGAAGTGCATAGTCCTTATGCATGAAAGCTTTGTGGATGACTACGAATACGAAGACGGTATTGAACTCCCACACTCCCTCTGCTACATCTGCCCAATATGTAAGAACGTCTTCTTTATAGAAGAACAAGCCAAAGACGCGAAGCGCCGCACGCAAGACATCAAAAAGAAAGACTCCAAAGCCAGAATCGTGCCAATGCAGGATAAGGGATTCCTAGTTCAGGTGTTACGCATGATGCCTATTTCTGAACTTTGTCGCGCAGCTTTTTTTAATCCAGCAGGTCTTGCACTGATCGATGAGCTCGTGCTTTTGACCAAAACAAGGATCATCCACAAGCTTATACAATTTCAACAGGGGCATAGAACGTGGAGTAATGCCAGCATTTGTATATAAATCTAGCGACGGAATCCGCGATGGCATGAACTTTGAAACACTCACCCTGGTGACTCTTGCCTTGTCCCGCATCGCCTTTGCCTGCGCACGCTCCTGCATCTTGAGTCGCAAAACCACACTTGCCCTACTTTGGCCTTGCACCTTCCACACAGGAGCGCGCGATGCCCTGACCGTAAGCACGCGACGCGCTTGTGAGACGACGATCTTGCGCAGCTTAGCCATACTATACCCCATACACGGTCTGCGGACCGGCAATACCCTTAAGCAATGTCTCACGACCCTGCGGGTGAAGACCATGCATTGCGAGCAGTTCATCAACGGCTGGATTGCTGCGCACTTTTGATGAGAGCACGATCTCACGCTTGCTCGCTGTGCTCTGCACACGCGCAGCAGTGTTCACCGTGGTGCCAAAATAGTCAAGAATACGATTGAGCGTGACCACAATACTGGGCCCCTCATGGATACCTATCTTCAAGTGCGAATCACCCGAGACATCTGCTCGCGCATTAAACGCGTCAAACTCTTCCCGGACTTTGAGCGCGCACGCCACAGCATCTTGCGGCCTTGGGAAGACCGCCATCACAGCATCGCCAATGGTCTTCACGATCGTACCGTTATGGCGTTTGATCAAATCAAAGAGAAGATCAAAATGATCACGCACGAGACGGAAGGCATCAAGGTCACCTCGCCTGGTAAAGGTTGCTGTTGACTCGTAGATGTCAGTAAACATCAAGGTGACGCTCCCAATAGCCAAACCCTTGCCTGGCAAGAGCACATTGCCGCCAAAGAGCTGACGGAATTCCGTAGTGTTAATGACATCGCTTGCTGGGACTGACTTCGTAAGATCGCGGATGAGGCGTTTGCCGCCAACACTTGGATGGAGCGTGAAATAGACCACGAGATTTGAATCAAGCACATTGTAATAGGTCTTTTGACAATCCATGCAGGTCCCTTTGGTGCCGATGTCTCGAAGGTGCTCGGACGCTTGATGCGGCGCCTTGCAGGACGGACACACGGACTCAAATCGAAACTCGACAGCACCCACGGAAGCTGCATTTAGCAGGAGACCGATGGCGTCTTGTCTTCCGAGGCTAAGATGAGCCGCGAGGCCATCAACGTCGATGAGTGTTGGACTCCATAGAAGATATGATCGTAACGTAAGGGCAAGCTCGGGATGGACCTTGGTCGCCAAAGCATCAAATTGCGGCACATGCCCTGTGAGTTGCGTCCAAAGCCCCATACACCTGGTAGCCGACGAGCATTTATAAAGGTACTCCGGAAAAAGGGGAGACCCCCTTTTGAACCCCCCTAAAAAGGGGAGACCCCCTTTTGAACCCCCTAAAAATATAGTCATACATATCGGAAAAATCGTTTATGTTCCGAGGCGCAGCCGAGGAACAATAAACGATTTTCCTCGGAACACTTATTAACGAGGTTATGAGGAAAGCTATATGCCAACATATGTCGTCAAAGCCAATGGCGAGCGGGAAGCATACGATCCTGCGAAGCTCACACGCACACTGATGAGAGCCGGGGCAAGCGAAGAACATGCCAAAACCATTGTTACTAACGTTAGGGTGTATGATGGGATGCCCACAAAGGATCTTCTGCGCAAAGTCCTTACAATGCTGCGCAGCACGCCAGCGATCGCTTCGCGGTATGATCTGAAAGGCGCTCTGATGCGCCTTGGCCCCACTGGATTCACCTTCGAGAAGATGGTCGCACGGTTGCTTGAAGAATATGGCTATATTACAAAAACAAATCTGATGCTCCGCGGCACATGCGTAACGCACGAGACCGATGTCATCGCTTCAAAGAACGGCAAGACCGCGTTTGTCGAATGCAAATACCACAACGAGTCCGGCATTTACACTGGACTGCACGTCTCGATGTACACGTGGGCACGATTTGTGGATTTGTCTGAAGGAGCGAAGGCAGGACTCTGCGAGCCGATTGATGCCGGATGGCTTGTGACTAACACGAAGTTTTCCTCTGACGCAGCTACGTTTGGCACATGCAGGGGATTACGGTTGATTGGATGGAACTTTCCAAAAGACCACGGCATCGCACATATGATCGAATCACGAAACCTTTGGCCAGTCACTGTGTTCCGACTCGATACGTACACGCTGGAACAATTGGCTGCTGCGAGACTGTTGCTTGTGAAGGATATTTGTGGCATGAACCCGGAGAAATTGTCCAAGAAAATCAAGATCCCACGCCCCAAAGCAGATGAGTTGGTGCGACAGGCTAGGGAATTGTGTGGGCAGGCTTTCCACAATTGATATATAGGATGTGTTGTTCTCATATTGCATGAGATACACACTATGTGCCATTGCCGTGCTTCTTATCATCGCATCCTGCACAAAAGCACCGTCGTGCCCAGCGCCCAATGTAACGTTATCCGGAGAGTGCTGTCTTGATGCGAACGCGGATGGCTTTTGCGACAAGTACCAAGAACCTGCACGTGATGATACATCTGGCATTACCCCTGTTACTGTGTCTCCTATGCCAACGCCTGCTTCACCTACGATCGAGAAACCTGTGCCACAGGTCTCGGATGCACACAAGAAATGGGCTGAACGCCTCGGGCAAAAAGTAAAGAGCTACCAGTTTGTCACCCGCATCGCAGACCAATATCACGGCACAGTCTATGTCCTTGGCCCGCGCGTACGTGTTGATTTAGACAATGCCATCACCGTCAATACAGAAGAAGGAACGGAAAACAAGATCAACCGAATCTATGCCAATACCGACGAAGGAACAGCGCTAGGTGTATGCGGCGCGGGATTCATCCTCTGCAAATCACGCAAAGGAGAAGCGTACACGATTCCATATAAGAGGTATGCGCCGCAGCTACCTACAGACATTTTTGATAAGGTCAAGAACTTGCCTCTTGAACTTGAGCAGCCAAATGCTGAAATCATCCAGGACCGACAGACGACATTACTACGCTATGTTGATAACAATGTAAAACACAATGTCTTTGTTGACCAGCACTATGGCATGCCACTTGTATACCGAAAAGAGTCTGCAGAAGGCGGACCTGCAACATTAACAGAATGGAAATCAATGGCATTCAATACAGTTGTTGAGAAAGACTTCGATATGCCAATACTTGCGTGAAACAGGGGGGGAGAACCCCTCTTTTCAAAAGAAAAAAAGTTCACTTGTAGCTAGTGCTTCGCTTGATCTCGATAGGCAGCACGCCTGCATCAAGCTCGCGCTTTGCAATCTCGATTGGGTTATACCTGATTTTCTCAAGATCCTCTTTGGAGAACTTCAGAAGCATCGGCGCACCCATAGCGAGCTGCAGCGCACGCGACCCGAGGATTCGCGCCTTCTCATACTTGCTGTACTTTTGCATGGCTTTCATCCAAGAGCCTTTCGCAGCTCTTTTGCTTTCTCTATTGCAAGACCAACCATCGAATCGACTTCTTCAACAGACAATGGACAATCACCACCCTTTTGCAAGGAAGCGACGCTGCCATCGGCGATTGTCGTGACCGTGAGACGCGCATCAGCAGCGTTCTCTTCTTGCGGCAAGGGATCGACAAGAAGATAGTCGCCTATCTTCCAGACTGTCACTGCGATTGGCTGGCACTCGAGCGGCAATTTCTTGTCCGTCTTCTCGCCATAATCGATCGCGTTTTTCTCAAGGTCGTATGCTGGGTACCGCGCGTCCTTGAGCGCCGCAAGAGCCCCAAGCGCGGCGGCATCGATGAGATTGCCCGCCGCATTAAGCGTACAGACATCAATGGCGACACTCCAGACCTTCTCGCCCTCCTTGATGCACAGCTTATGCACATCGATTGCGTGACTCTCCCGAATGCCACGATCCACGATACGAGCAAGTTCGATACCGGTCTCGGTAGGGGGCCCTGGCTCAAAGTCTGGCGATGACATCGGTGTGAGCTCTGCATTGACCATCAGGTTACCGCAATCCGCAGTATCCAGGAATGGTTTTTCAACTGCGAGTTTGACACCGACAATGATCTTGGTGTCGCCGACATTCACGATCGCGGATCCTTCCGCTGAATTCGAGACGCCATATTCCACGTTGATCAAACGATACTGATCTAGCTTTCGTCCATCAAAGCGGATGCCCTTTTGCAGATACTTGAGCATATGATTTTTTTGTTCCATTTCAATCCACCTTATACTTGCCCTTGAGCGCCTGCTTTTGAACCTCATAGATCTTCTGACAGGTCTTCTTGCCAAGCTCAAGGGCTTTTTTGAGTTCTTCGCGCTCGGAAATGCCATCCATCTGGAGCAATGTCACTTTGCCTGAATTGGGAAGCATCGCAACGGGAATGTCCGCCACTTGACCATCATAAGCCTCTTCAGCGTAGTTGAGATCCACAATGATATTGCCATTGATGTTCCCGACAGCAACCGCGGCAACGAGATCCTTCATCGGAAGCCCTGCGTCGGCAAGCGCCATCGAGGCGGCGCAGATCCCTGCGCAACGCGACCCAGCATCGGTTTGCGGGAACTCGATGAAGACATCAACACCTGCATTGGGGAAATCGTCAAGATTGAGCACTGGCAACAATGCATTTTGCGTGACCATCGAGATTTCCTTTGATCGCCTCGATCCCCCAGGCCTGATGCGCTCACCATGGCCGGAAAATGGCATCATATTATAGAAACATCGCAGGATTCCCTTCCTTGGATTCTGCAAGAACTTGGGGAAGAGATTACGCGGTCCGTAAACTGCCGCGATTGCCTGTGTGTCGCCGATCTGGAACATCGCAGATCCTTGGGCGTTCTTGATAACGCCGACTTTCGCCGTAATGGGACGCGTCTCGTCAAAGGCGCGACCATCAGGTCTCTTAAATATTGCATTTGATTTTGTCATTTGAACTCACATTATTGCATCGGCTCTTGCGGCCTGGATCTGTTTACGTGCTTCGCGTTTTGCTCAAGCCATCGTTGCATCTTCTCCGTGAGACCCGAGATGTGGCTCTCGGCGCAGATGCGCTCGATCGCCTGCACAGTAATGACTTCGTTTTCTGGCTCACCAGATAGCCACACAACGCCATTCTGACCGACGAGGATATTGCACCCTGTGTGATCCTTAATCATCGAGACCATCGAGCCATTCTTGCCTATCACGCGCGGAACCCTGTGTGGATCAACGACAAGCGTGCGACCGGGACCAAGTTTTCGCAAGCCCGGACCCTTCATCGAGACGTCAACGAGATTCTGACTCGTGACATTGGTCACTTTCGTCATAATCACGTCACCAATGTCGAAGTACTTAGTGAGATCAGCCTTCTTTGGGATGAATTCGCTGGTCGCTTCGGCAAGCGTGAGCACAGCAGAATATGGCGAGAATGTATCAACACGCCACCCACTCATTAAAACGTCAATCACCAAACCGATGATCACGTCACCCATTCTTGGAAGATACGCTCCCGAGAGCGGCACGAGCTTGATCACCTTTCCATCCATCTGAACCAAGCCGAGGCGCGACGCTCGGATCGAATCCCCGTCCCGATACGTCCCCCATGACGGGAGAAATCCCATCCCTACCGCGAGACTCTCGCCAGGGACCACAATGTCTTTTTCTTTCACATTCAATGCATCTGTTGTCATATGTGACACCTGTTTTGATTGTTATCCTCACTTCTTTTTCGCTTCGCGAAGCACCTTTTCAATGCGACTCCGATCCATCTTCCTGAACGCCTTCTCCTTGATCTCGATGTACGCGGCGTCGATGCGCTCGACATTGAACTTCTTATCAAGAATCCTGACAAGCGCGTTCACGCAGATGCGAAGCCCTTCCTCGAGGGTGACATCATCGGTATATTCCTGATCAAGGATCTCGGAGATTTCTGCCTCGCCCTCACCGATCACAGTCGCTTTGTATTGAAAGAATATCCCTGTAGGATCAGTCTCAAAGAGCTTGGCTCCAGTGTTGTCGATGCCTGCGATGATCGTCGACACGCCAAAGGGACGCAGACCAGCGCTCTGTGTGCAGATCTGCTTTAATGACGCGATGTCAGTCACAATTGAGAGCACATCGATCGGAGTGTCATACGTCACACGATGCTGGGCCGCCTTGAGCTGCGCGCGCTCGATTAAGACCCTTGCATCAGAGATGATGCCTGACGCTGTCGCGCCGATGTGATCATCGATTTTCCAGGTCTTCTCAATCGACTCTGGAACCACGAGCTTATCGACAATGCGCTTGTCTGTGACAAAGAGGACGCCATCCTTGCAGACCATCCCGATGGCTGTGCTGCCTTGACGGACTGTCTTCTTTGCATACTCAACCTGTAGCAGTCTGCCATCAGGCGAGAACATCGTGATCGCTCGATCATACCCCATCAATTGGTGGGGCATTGGCTGCATATTATCATCCTCCATTTGATATTCCTCCAACAAGAAGGGCTCTGCCCCTCTTGTTTTGAGCTTTAGCAATCATGCCGGACGTGCCGGTCGTGCGAATGACGACCTCACCGCCATCGATGCGGCGTGTGAGGGTAAGCGCTGCGATCGCGTCATTGACGCGTTTGCGATTGACACGAAGGATGCCTTGTTGATGGTCTTGATCCCAACGCTCCGGAACCACGATGGCACCTGCTTGCGAGGCCCCGAGCTCGCCTTTGTACTGGATCATTGAGAGCACAATCTGCTTTTGAACCTTTGATAACGAAGGGATTCTGGACTTGCTTATAATTTCAAAACCCACGTACCTCTTCTTCTCACGTGCGCTTGGCTTTTGCTTTATTGCCATTCTCAAACTCGCCTTTCTCTCTTGTCCTCGGGGATAGCTGGGACGGGTTTATAAATGTTAGCAAATGCGGTGGGGTGTTGCATAATCAGGAGGAATAATCGAGTGCTGTCCACCGTGCTCCTCGTCAAGCCCTCGCTGCTACGCGCAAGGTCCGCAGTACTCTTGGCACAAAAAAAAATCGTTTATGTCCCGAGCCGAAGGCGAGGGACAATAAACGATTTTTCCCGGAAGGATTAAATAACTCCCGACGGCGAAAGACGACATGAGAGGAGAATATGCGCTCTTGGGCGTTGTGTTCCTGGTTTGCACTGCAGGCGCCTTTGCTGAAGAATACGAAGGGACACTTGACTCAAACAATCCGATGGTGATGTTTGTCATTCCTGTGCAGAATGCACAAGTTGCGAGCATTACTCCGGTGATTGTTCCGCGCAGCATCGCAGGAGAGTATCATCTCCGTCTTGAAAAAGAGCCTGGCGTTGTTGTGCGCGAATGGAACGGATCCGTGACGAACTTGCGCCATCGGACCGATTCAGAGAAACTCACAATGGAATACAGTCCTGTGGGGCTTGAAGGATCGTTTCGCCTGATTGTGACTTCCTCGGATGCGGCTACTGTACGCGTCGCTGTGGATCGCACCGACGCGTTTGATGCGAATACATCCGGGGACGCCGACGTTGATCCTGCAATCTTGACCCGTATTGGTCTTGGCAACTACTCGGGACACATCGCAGCGGCAATCGAGCGCCGGGTCGATGGTGCGCCATTTGATGATGTGTCAGCCTACGTTGACCACGTAGACTGGTACGAATTGACCGCGGCACCAGAAGACAAGAAACTCTTTGTGCAATTGGGACCACAAACCCGAGGCATCTACGCCATACGAGTCATTGATCCGGAAGGCATACACATCTACAACCAATCAAGCATCTACCCATTTGAGATCATCCAATTCACACTTGAATCAAATGGAACACCCTCATTCTTTGTTGAGATTGGAGCGCCGAATGCAAGCGGCGGGGGGCACTATGTCATGTCGATCTCTGAACACGACCGCAATGAACCGCTTGAAGTGATTGCACGAGCCCGCGCAGTTCTGATCTCACCGCTTAGCACGATTCCCCAAGAAGAAGGCGCCTGGCAACGATTCTGGCACGTCATGATTATTGCAATCCTTGGCATGATGGGAGTTGCGATGGCATCTGCATACCACTTTGGCAAACGCGTACCACAGATGCGCACGGTGAAAACCACTTCGGAGTACATCAAGCAGTCGCTTGACGCAGGATATAGTTCAGAACAGATCGAGGCATCGCTGCGCGCGTATGGATATCCTGATGCGCTTATTCGGCAAGGATTTGAGAAACAAAGAGGGGTGTAGCCCCTCTTTGAAACACCCCCTTACAAACGACCTGAAGAAATCGTTTATAGCTGGTTCATTAACAAAAGTTCCATTATATAATGAACTGGCTATAAGTCCCGACCCAAGGGAGGGACATTAAGCACCTTATTTCTCCACTTTGTATTCAACATCGATCGCATCAGGATGACGCTTTTTTGGCCGCTTGACCATCGAGAGGAGTTTGCCCAAGATGTTGCCGCCGATGATTCCTGTGAGAGCTCCCGTGATTGTTGTTAGGCGAATGATAATCACCAATGCAGTCTGGACAAAAACATAGGTGATAAGGATCTTGACAAAGAGACTGATAGCAGAGCCTGCCCCAATATAAGAAGCAAGCAAACCGCCTAGTTGCCAACCTAAGTACACACATAGGACCATGCCAACAATAGATCCTGCGATAATTCCAAGCAGGAGACCAACACCTGGAGCACCCCTCGCTTGTGGTTTGTGATACTGCATCTTAGTCCAACCCCAACGATTTTAGTTTTCGATGAAGCGTCTCATAACGCAACCCGATCTTCTTTGCAATCTCTGCAGTCCTTCCCTTATAGATGAGAAGCACCTGTTCAAAATACCTTCGTTCGAATTCTTGCTCTGCTACTGCAAGTGGAATATGAATATCTGGCAATTCTCTCACAATATCTTTTGAGAGTGAGGTTGAGTCGTTGTAAAACTTCGAGAGACGATCCGCATTGATGACTTGCTTGTAATTATCCAATGTCCTTGTGATGATCTCATTGACGGCTGTCTGTTTGATATACGCGGGACGCAAGAGCACTTTGCGGAACTGCTCAAGATCAATTCTGTGATGCGCAATAAGACGATGAATGGACCTGCGATCAAGACCGCTATTCTCTGCGGCGGCAGACACATTACCAAAATGAGATCGCAACACTTTCATCACATATTGTCGCTTAAACTCATCCTTTGCTTTTTTGAACAGTAAATTTGGATCGATAACAAAATCAATAAGTGGCGAGCGTTTGATCTGATCGGTGATGTCTTTTTCTATCTCTTTAACCGTGATACCAAGATATTTGTGCATCGCTGTGTCTAAGAGCGGCTTGATCTTGTCTTGGACTACGATGTCGAGGGAGTGGTTTAGGGTCATTGGTCGTAGCTCGACGGCAATACCGTCAGCTATGACTTTTATGTCTCAGTTAGTTAAAAAGGTTGTGAAAAAGAGTGGAGAGACTCCTCTTTTGAACTCCTAGAAAGCGGGGTTCCACCCCTCCGCCAAAAACGTTCAAGATCCAGAGCAAAGCGAGGGATCATTAAACGTTTTTACGGATTCAATCATCAACACCCGACCATAGGCATACGCAGGCAGAACAAGGAGGATCAGACCATAGGTGAGCCAGAGAGAGATACCAAGCGCAAGGGACGTCAACACGTTCGCAAGCACGATAATCACAAGATTGGCGGCATACGCCACCAGGGACGCTCGCCAATGACTGACCAGCACCGAGATATAATCACGCCACCTATGCAATGACGGGATCGACGCGTATCCAAGAACGGTCAAATAAAAGACGACAATGACACCGATAAGACTCACATAGCCCAACAGATCAGAGGACGGCACCATAAAGCCATTGTTTAACACGGCTCCAATATTGCCAACGACCGCAAACATCACCAACAAGGAGACACACGCAAGGAATGTGATGAGCACGAACCTCCTAGAGAATCTCGCAATCGAGATCTTGGATTTGGCCATCCTATGCGCCACGCACCACGCAACGCCCTGTAAGAGCACCCACGCGGCAAGTACTGACACAAACATCACACCCAATGCTGCCATCAACTCGCCATACGCCTCCATAAAGCGCGTCTGAACTGAACCAGGCTGCAAATCATTCAATACCAGACTCCCAGAGATATCCTGTATCTCTTTTATTGGAGCAGCAACTGCCTGAAATGTAAGAAGCAAGACGTACGAGACAATGAGAAGGAACGCAAGATCAAAGATGACCGAGACTCCCAGCAGTTTCCAGGACGAGGAGACATGCTTCCACGAAGATGAGAACATGTTCTGAAATTGCTTTGGTTGTATTGATTGCTCTTTGTGTTGTGTTTTCATTGTGTTCACCTATTCTGGAGGGTCTCCTTCTATCGAAAGAATGATTGCCTTGCGTCCACCCTGATCAATGAGCCGGTCAAACGCTTGAGATTCGGTGCCTTGATTCCCAGCGTACAAATCAACGTGACAGCCACCTTCTCGTGATGCTCGACGCATCGCAGCGCCCGTATCCTCAACACGATACCATCCCGTCAGAGGATGCGGGGCTCCACCAACAGAATCAAATCGGACATAGATCCACTGGCCACGTTTAAGAATACATCCAGAAACTCCGGTCACTAGATTTGCAGCAGCTGTTCTAAATCTCGTTGGCATGTAGCCTCCTGGCAACAGGACTCGACTCGTCGCAAGCGGCGTACTCTCCGACTCGGTCAGAGCGATGGTCTCGTAGGTATACATCTTCCCATTGCATACTCCATGTCCTTCGCAGACCACTGCCTCATAGAACCCTTTGTCTCTCACGGCGCACGCCGCGATGCCTGATAATCGGTGGCGTTGCGTCGACCACGCCTTGCTCTTATCACAGGTAGCTTGATGATACTCGGTGATCCTTGCGTCGGGTGAGATGGTCTGGAATGTGCCTGGCGTGGGAGCAGGACGACTAAAGAATTCGGCACTGGCAGGCTCAACTTCCGGACCCACAACATCGCGTGGGTTTGAGATGCCGCGTTCTGAAACCCCGGCATCCTCACCTGCCTCGGTTTCGATCCTTCTTGCCTCTGCCTCCTCTGGACTCACGCACTCATTCTTTGCGTCCTGCATGACAAGACAGATCTCATCGGTGTTACAAAAGATTTTCTCACCGCACAGACAACCATCACGCGTCGTGATCTCATTTGGAAGACAGTGCCCTTTGGTGCCGAGTTCAACCTCGGTATGGCATTTGCCATCCACACATACAATACCCTGCGTATTGCGCAGGGGACCGCCGCAGTTTCGGGGATCCTTTCGATCAGATGCTCTAAGGACTTCCTCGCGTTTGGGGAAACAATAGCACCCAGACACTGCACTGCGCAGATTCTGATTCTCCCTGCACTCGCCAGCGACCTTGCCTTCCTCGCCTCGATAATCCTTTGCACACACCACCTGGAAGTCGATTCGCTCACGTTGCGTCTTACCTTGGACCAAGGCGACTGTTGGACTTGGATCAAAATTATTGCCCTTGCCAGACTCAATATCATGAATCTGGAATGTCGCAAACCACGTCTCAGGAGTTCTGGACGGATTATTCGGATCGCATAGGGATGTCAGGACGCCAAGATTCTCTGTCGGACCAACCTGGATGTCAACCTGGGGATTGGGATCAGCAAAGAGGCTTTCGGAGAGCTGGATGCTAAGACCAAGGCTATTGACAATCTGCCTACCTTCAACCCGGCACACATTCCCTGTTGCACGCGGATCGCCCTGCAGTGACGGACGAAGGACGATGCAAGACCTGGCCTTGGCATCAACACGCAAGATAAACTCCTCACTGGTCGTCGTCTCCTTACGTTGCGGATCAAGCGTCACGGTCACAAACGAGGCGAGCCGTTCGGGAATCACCTGGTAATTGACCTGTTTCTCCTTTGCACCCTGACTAAACATCTGCTGATTAAGCACAGTCGGCACTTCAACGACATACCGCTTCTCTCCATTGGTTGAAAGAAGCGCGGATGTATCCGGGGACACGACACGCGACAGATCAAGGCCAGAGCCAGCGCCTTGAGGTTCCAAAAGCTCGCCCATATTGCTAAATATTATACCACGATTGCGATTCTCGATCTTGAAAAGCAGATACTTGCTATGTTCACACACGCCAGTTGAGCAGGCCGCTGTCTCTGGCACACGCTGGATGATGGGCACGGAGAATCGAACGCGATCACCAAGACGGAATGTCCCTGCAAATGGATCAGCATACTCCGGCGTCGGCACGCCAGAGAATCGGGCAAAGTACTCGCTAAAGAAATCCACTCCGCAACGAAAGGAATTTGCCAGGATATCAAAGGCGCAGAAGGCAGGAGGTTCGCCGCCAATCTGCTCAATTGCACACTCCTTTTTGCCCTGCTGGATCTTCCCATCCTTATCACGATAACTATACTCAATCTCTGCTTGATCATAACGGTACGGCGATTGGATGTTCTGGAAAATCTCACCCTTCTCTGATAGGCTCTCAAATTGGCGCAATTGACCAGATGAAACCACTTGCTTTTTCTCGCCAAGCTTGTCACAGTCACACGTTGAATCCTTATAGCCATTCCTTGGATCGCAGAATGGACCTTGCGAACACTTGAGATTGACGGTGTATGTCACATCGGATCCTGCGAAGATATCTGCGCCAATGTGATAATTGAATGTTGTAAGCCCTTGATTTGCAGAATCAAATGTGAGGAAGCGACGCTCGCAGGGCAAGAGGTACGGTTGGGAGTCAACAGGAATGTTTGCGATCTCAGTTGTTGCAAGGGCGTCGACGTTGAGGTCCCACGTACCTGTAAACGCAAAGAGGCAGATACTATTGACAAGCTTTTGCTCGGTAAATGCTGCCTTGTATGCAGGAGAGTTTCCATAACGACCTTGCAAGGATTGCTGGACACTCGTACCTGCTCGTGTGAGCGATGCGCCCACATTGCCAATGCCGCCGAATATTGAGCTGTCGGGTCGGCCTGCAGCGAAGTCGTAGCGCTTGATGTAACACTTGAGGAACAAGTGGATGGCATCGCATACGTACCGCGAGAGCACTGCATTACACACGCCAGGAGCGCCATTGCCAGTAGCAAGAATCTTTGCAAAACAATTCTTCACCGCAGTAAGCTGGCCCTTCCAGAGTTTGAGATGTGTGGTAATTCCTGGAAGGCATGCGCATTTGACACTTGTTGCAAGATCCTCTGCAGGATTCACAATAAAGTCACGATCGCCAACACCAATTCGGTTCTTGATCTCATCATACACCTGCTTTGCCGTCGATGGGTTGCAGTTGAGGATGTTTGGCACATACCTTTTTGTGACCGGGTCTTCCTGTGCGCTGCACAGCTCCCCAAGCCACTCCCGCGCACGATAGACAGGAGGCGCACCAGGAGTCTCGGACTTAAAGAAACGCTCAAGACCCATCTGCCCATCAGGGATGAATGCCATGTCTTGGATCACTTGTGTCTCAGCTTCGATGCGCGCACGCTCGGTCGGATCGGTCGGAAGCAGTTCTGGCAGGTCTGCAAGACGGGCACGTTCGATCAGATATCCCCTGCGAATTGTCAACTCCTGATCAGGACCTGGCGGCAGGACACGGATATAGACTTGACGATTCTTGATAACCGGCGAGAGCTTTCCTTCTGATGGATCAGCGCCGCCGGTGAGTACTTGATTATCCATCCGCGAATCAAATTCACGCTTCTCTTCAACATTGCGCGACACGCGAATAGACTCGCCAATAGTCACACCCAACTCTTCTTCACGCGACTGGATCTTCTTGTTACGCTCATCAAAGAGCTCATCAAGCGACTTGCGCTGCTCGGTGCTCAAATCGCCATACATAAAGGGGGTTGTAATAAGATCGCCTTTGAATGCGCCACCTTGTGAGCAGAAACCCGCGTTCTGATTACGCACACTTGGCTTTGGAGAACATCCCGGAACTGTACGAATCAGTTCAGAGTCCTGCGTCTGACGTGCAGCAAGGCACAGGGACTGTCGAAGCTCGTAGTTCTCTTCAGTGATTGAGCAGACGCTCTCCCATTCCTTGTTGTACTCGTATGCGCAACAATTCGGATTGTGCGGGTGCAAACTTGCGCAATTCACTTTGTCAGTCTGCGAGAAGCCTGCGGAATCTTTTATTGCAGCTTGAGGAAACCCAGCATCCTGTTCTGGCTTGTCTGCTTTGTGCTCCTTAAACTGCTCATACAGATCGCCAAGCGAGAGTTTACCAGACGTTTCACTTTTCTTGAACTCTGAGAACACGATATTCTTTGATGCACAATCAGACCCAATAGGAATGGGCTCGCGCAAGCTTTCTACCCTGCGCTCCTTGATTGGACGAGCCTGGGCATCCCGGATGTATCGCTGGAGGCTCGGGGCACTTGGACAGAAGACGCGATCACAGAACCATTTGAGCTGACGAAAGAGATCCTGACGCTCCGTGATCTTTTTTTGACACGCCACGCACTGATCATGACTCACTTGGAACTGGTCACCTGTATACACCGCATCGCACATACCTGATTGCGCGATCGCTGGATCAAAACCGCCACCACCAGCAGCACCAAGAACACCTGCACCTTCACAACTTGCCTGCTCTGCAACCTCTTGGAAGAAGGTGACATAAAAACCTAGAAGGCAGGTGTAGAACACGACATTAAAGACAGTCTGCACTGGCTTGAGAATGGCATCAATTGCATCAACAAGCTTTCCAAAGAGCTCCACACTCCCCTTAAGAAATGCATTTGGCAAGACATCAGGATTGATTCTGCGATCAATGCCGATCTCTGCCGTGATACATTGCTTAAAGATACCACGCTCGATGCGCACTTCGCTTTCGATTCCAGTCACTGCCTGTTGGCGGTCTGTCGTTGGAAGGACCTTGTCGTACTGGATTTCCAGAAGAAGCGGAACTTTGTAGCACCCAAATCCAGGAACAAGGCACTCCCCCTTGCGATGATTTGAGATATTCTGCTCCTGCGGGAATGCCGGTGGATTGATTCGCAGTTCAAGATACGCCTTGTTAAGTTTCTTCTGATCAAGACGAATGCTTGGCGTAACATCCGAGTCGAACTTTTTCTCTTCTTCTCTTGAGAGCGCTCGACGATGTACACTTACGCGAACACCTTCTGCTTGGCCTTGATCTTGGTATTTGAGGTCAAGGTTGAGCCCCACAACACCAAAACCATCCAAGATCAGTTTTGGAATGAGCGTATCTGGACTGGGTTTACCCACACTCACTTGCCAGCCACTGCCAAAGCCGCAGATTGCGTATGTCACAGGAACTGGCCCGACTTCGACAGTGAGACCCACTTGATCAACTGCTTGGATCTTGATATTATTCTCAGAGCCAATGCCTGTTGTTCCTGCACCACCTGTTGTCAGAGCGTCTGTTTCCGAGATATCAAATGTGAGATTGCGTAAAAGACGTATGTCTGCTTCAAATGAACCATCTTCACTTGTGGTGACAAAAGTCTGCGGCTTATTCATATCATTGACAAAGATCAGCACATTGGCTTTCTCACTGATCTTGCCACGCACTTTCACATCCTGCGTATAGCTTGGCGAGATGCCATCAAGATTATGCTCCAAAATAACCGGAGGCGTGCGATCACTAAGGATACTACGCTCGATTGTCGCCTTGTTTCCTGCCTTATCTGTGACAAGGATCGTAAAGGAGTTCTGTCCTTCCTGCAAGGCAATGGGCTGGACAAATGATGCATCAGTTTCTATACGAAAGAGCGCAGTCTTACATGAAAATTGTGGCTTTTGGACTGCGGGAGACAACGCAATAGGACTTGGACTTGAAGGCGTCGCGATGTCCACACTATCACTTTGCGGGCCAGGATTGCACGCGCGATCAATCGCCTGGACCCGGTACTTGTAGGTCTTGTCTGGTTCGAGATTGTTGTCAATAAATGTTGACGCTTGACTCACACCGATGAGCGCATCATCACGAAAGATGCCGTACTCGAGAAGGTCTTGTTCTTCACCTGCCGTCCATAAGAGTGTAGCAGAGGCTGGAGTTATTGACGTGATCGCAAGACCCTTGACACGCTCCGGAGGAATCGCATCACCAGAAATCTTGCCAAAGATCTCGATGATCGCGGGCTCACTGACGCGGCCTGCAAGAGTCACTTGTCCTGTTGTGCTAATCGCGGATGTGTTCGCAAGATCAAGAATCGGAGGTTGAGAATCGACAAGGATAATAGTCTCTGCTGTGACAATATTGTGGCCCTTGTCCTCAGCTTCTATCCGAATCGTGTTCCTCGGACGCGGCAGGATTACGCCACGAAATGTCACGGTGCCGGACGGATTAGACGATGGTTGAGCTATTCTGTTAAGCGAGTTCTCCACAAAGACACGAACCTGCGCACGGGGCTCTGTGGTCACGATGATATCCGCACTCTGGGTTCGCGTGTATGTCGGAGCAGAGAGATTAATTGTTGGAGGAATCGTGTCCGGTCCTGCTGTGAAGCGCTCACCAGACTTTGTCACACAGGACCCTTGCGCATCGCATGCCATTGCTTCAAAGGAGTAATTCTTGCCAGCCTCGGTCACCAGATCAAGACGATGGCTCTTTGCGAATTGGTCTTGGGTGATATGTTGCGAGAGTTCGACTTCTCCATAACGGATCGTCGCATTGGCTGGAGTGTCTGTTAGGATGTCAATACCTGTGCTGGTTTCCTTAAACTCGGCGATCGTGAGATTGTCAATGCGCAAGGCATACGCGATGTCAATAGGGAGGAGAACGATCAACATCATAAGGACTATGGAGACCGCCTGCTGCGTTGTTCCCTGAAAAAACGAGGCGTAGCCGAGTTTTTTTTGCATCATCCCAACTCCGGGCGCACGGCCTCTTTATACTGTTCGCTTTGCAAGAAACGCATCATCCTGACACGATCATCAGATGTGAGGGGAATCGGACGATATTCAATGACATTGAACATGATTGATTGCGCTCTTGCGATCTCGTCCGCGCTGATGGTGAGATTGCGCGTGTGGTAGCCGCCGATGATGACTTCACCCCGAGTGAGCACGATGTCGACGTCATAGTTGGCAGTATTGTCGATGAGCTGAATGAAACTGTCGTTTGATGGCAATGCGAGCTTCTCATCCAAGCCTCCACTCGCACGCACATTGATGATGGCCACCTCATCACCCAGGGATTCCGGCATGTCGCGGAATTCGCCTCCGACATCGGCAAAGTAGATCCGTTTCTGGACGCTTGCCCGCAAGGTCTTGAGATGCTGGAGATCAAGGACGGTGATATCATCATGGATACGCGTCTCATTTGGCAGATAGTCGCCGTGAGTGGCAAGGATCGTTGGATTATCACAGGAGGAAGGGATTCTTGTGGTGAGAGCATAGCGACCATCGATTGCTTGCGTGTGACCCAAAAGACATCGACGACCAGCGCAACGGTAGGTCATGTTAATATCCGCAAGCTCGCTTGGGAATCCATCTGCGTCAATACCCACTGCACGGAATTCGTGGAAGGAATCACCTAGCGTGGTGCAGAACTCCTCACGTGTAGGAACCTCTTGGAATGTTCGAACCATCACATCACGGGTTGGTTTGTTGCTTGCGATCTGCACAGGGAACGCAAATGAGAAGATATAACCTCTGCCGCCAAAGGCAGTCGGATCAAGAAGCGAGACTTTGATTGGATAGGCTATGTCGTATGCGAAATGATACGCATTCATGCACAGGAATGGAATGAAACGTGCAGGACCATCGACATTCTGTGAGCGGAGGATGCCACCAGAGCTCGGATTTGCTCGGAGATACATCCCAAACAAAGGATGGTACTGGAATGCCACGCGGACATCGCCGGGCGCTTGACCAACATCAATTTGCGAATGGAAATATTCATACGCATCAGCAGGAGGATCCCTTGGGAAGCTCCTGCTTTTCCCAATATCCTCAAGACCATCATTGAGTTCTTGCTCAAGAGCTTCATTTGCAATTCGCAGACGCTCGTACGCTCCTTGCGGAGCGCTAAATGGCGTGAATTTGGTGTTTGCCACGCGAATGTTTTGCAAGTTGTGGGTCAGCGTTGACTCAATCTGTGATCTGATTTCATCTTGAGTCCACTCTTTTTGCTCGCAGTCAAATTCGAGGTTTGTAAACGGGATTTCTGGGTTTGCACTTAAGAGGTCAAGGGTGAGATTCTCAAAAAACTCTCTATCGTTCTCAAAGCGCATCAATCGGCCACCAAGATCATGCAGTTGCTTAAGACGCACTTGGTGGGCAACTTGGAATGAGTCAATCATAACGGTGCGCCCTTCTGCAATGCTGATCTCAAGAGGATACAGCGTTTCGATGATCACATCGTCGGAGGCAATGATGGCACGCGTCGAAAGATTCGCAAGCGGGCGGACCTTGATATTTGGAAGATCTGTGAAATTATGGATGCAGTCTGGAAGATCATTTTTTACATATGTTGCTAGGGAGCGCTCCATACCTGACAAGGTTGGGATGCGACTCTCGCCATTATGATGCCAATACGGAATCTTGCGAATACCCTCCTGGTCTAAGAGGAGACTTGCTGTTATATCCGTGTCAATCCACGCAGGAATCTCAACCCAACCGCCAGTCGAGCCCATCTCTTCAATCGCTCTTTGGGATGATTGACGCATACACTCCTCGATAAATCTCGCCACAGGCTCTGCTTCCGGAGGATAGATGATGCCCGGACGGATCTGACTCCACGATGAGAGATAACTCTGGATAAAGAAGATCGCAACAAGCACGATCAAACCCAAAATCACAAAACCAGTCAACTGACCTCTTGAAAAAGAGGGGTACATCCCTCTTTTGAACTCCCCCTGAAGATTTCCAAATAAAGCACCCATACTACCCCCTCAAACGTAAGGCAAACAACCCGAAAAAGCGTATATAAAGGTTTCGAGGGGAATGGACGTGAACGGCATCAATGCCCTGGCCTACCAGTTATAACGCCGGAACTTATAGCAAGTTGGGTTAGAAGTTAGGAAAGGAACTTTTGCGTTCGACTGGCACGAAGTGCATCTCGACTCAACTTGGACGCAAAAGTTCATATAATTCGTCAACTGTCTATAGTTCAGCAGTGAAGAGTCAATCAAATCCTATCTCGCAGAATCTGACTGTCGTTCAACGTCGTTCTTCTTTGAGATTGCCATTGAGTTTGGAGAAAGGTTATACGCATTCACAATTTCATCAGCAAGCGCGTCGACAAGGGATTTCTTGGTGTTAAAGCACTTCGCATAGCTTCCTTGGACAAAGTAGCGCAGGCAGATGTCGATGCGTCGTTGTGGTGAGCATTCGACTGCTTTTGGGTAGCGTGCTCCGCCGTATTCGATGGTGAGGATTTCTTCTCGTGGTGCGCCGTGCTCGACTGCTTTGACAAAGACTTCGATGGGGTTTTTCTTGGTTCGTCCTTCAACAAGTTTCAAGGCTTCGAACACGGTGTTATAGACATGAGTTGCCTTGCCGGTGATGTGGCCTGATGATCGCCAGTGTTTTTTTGATCTGTGGCCTGGCACCATCAGTTTGTTCATGAGGCGCTCGACGATGAATGTCTTTGATTTGTGGAATTTGTTTCCTGCGTATCGCGCTCCGGTTTTGGGAACAAAGCGTGCTTGGGTAGTGATATAATTGACAAGTCCGGGGTCTTCCACAGTGATGCCTGTTGTGCTCCATGTGTTGAATGCGAGGACTTCGGTCATTGTGCTTACCTGCGTGCTTTTTCGATCTTTCCCTTAAGGAGCGCGTCGAGGGATTGGTCATTGACTTTGACAAGCTTCCATCGGACTCCGGGGATGTCTCCCATTGCGCGTCCCATTTTTCCGCCGATGCACTCGACAAGTACTTCGTCGTGTTCATCAACAAGTTTTGATGCGCCGTCCCCCGGGCAGAATGCCGTGATTTGGCGGCCGTTCTTGATAAGTTGGACCCTGATGCATTTTCGCATGGCTGAATTTGGTTGTTTGGCTTCGAGCTGGATCTTTTCTAAGACGATGCCGCGCGCTTGGGATGACCCTTCAAGCGGGTCGACGCGTTGTCTGATCTTGAGTGCTTGCTTAATGAATCTGCGGTGCATCCAGCGCGATCGCTTGCGTCGTTTCTGGAGCGATTTGGCTGCGTTAAGACCGGTGGTTTTGCTACCCATTGTGTCGAGGTAGATATGACCCCTTTTTAAATATAGCGATGGAAAAAGTCGGCCCTGTCGGCCTCTCGGTCGCAACATTCGTGGTTTGCGCAAGGGGGATCATGTTGTGCGTACTGTGCGAAGGCCTTGTCCATCGTGTCCGAATTGTTCTCGTGGGAATAATGACATGTGTTCGACAGGGAAGTTTACTGAGATCGGCATTGGCGGAGTGCATGGCATCCCAGGAGGGCATTGGTGAGTGGTGCTGGTCCGATTGGGATCTTGCAGGCAATGTTTCTTGTTGAGAAGGGATTGGAGGTGTATGTGGCGGCAAGAGGACTCCCACCCAATCGCAAGTCAAAGATTGTTAGTACCATTGGCGCGCAGTATGTGAGTGTCGCTACTACTCCTCTGAAAGAGATCCCAAATGGATTCGGCTTGATGGATCTTATCATCGAGGCATCTGATGTTTGGGACAGTGAATGCGAATCGCGTTGATTATGAGAATGGCGTGGCGAGTCTTGGGCGTTTTATGGAGTGCTGGCCACAAGAAGTGCAGGCGCTTTTCACACGGCGTTTGTCCATTGATGACTTTGAGACGGCACTTATAGGCAGTTGACGAATTATATGAACTTTTGCGTCCAAGTTGAGTCGAGATGCACTTCGTGACAGCCCGACGCAAAAGTTCCAACATTGACTCAACTTGCTATAAGCCTTCTCCTAATGACATCAAGACGGTGATCGAGTTCTGACTCAAAACGCGTATGGATCAAAAGTCGTTGGTTGCTCCAGCATCGCCGGTGTGCAAGGCGTGAGAGACTCTGGTTGTGATGCGGCTGCGTGCCTTGCGATCTTTTGGTATGGGACTGAGATCGCAAAGAAAGCATTCAGCGACGCAACGTGCGATCTTATCACACTGGCTAGGCGTCACGTATTCACCCCTCTGATCTTTAGCATCCCCAATTTCTCCTGTGCGCTGCGCGCCCCCTTCTCTGCAAGCACGTTTCGTAACTCTTGTGCAATCCGTGTAAAGATCGCTGGTCCTTCTTGCATGTATGCAGTTCCTACCTGCACGCCAGTAGCTCCTGCAAGCACATAATCATACACATCCCGTCCTGTGTACACCCCGCCAACACCGAGGATGGGAATTCTATTCCCAAGAAGCTGATAAAAGGCGTGCACTTGGCCAAGGGCAATGGGCTTGATATATGCCCCACCTAGTCCTCCACGGCCGTTATTTGGATGAATCACGGTTTCATCCGTTAATGGGTCAACGTGCACAGTATGTCCGATGCTATTGATAAGCGACAAATACGCAAGCTCGTGTTTCATCAGCATGTCTGCGGCTTCTTTAAGAAAGACTGGATCGCAGTACGCAGGCAATTTCACGCCGATGGGTGCTTGCGTCTTAGTATTGATCGTCTTTAAAATTCGATCGCTTGCTTCCATGTCATATGCTATTTGGGGTTTGCCAGGGATGTTGGGGCATGACAAGTTGACTTCGATAAGATCTGCGACAGTGCCAATTTCTGCAGCCATGTTGTAGTAGTCTTCTTCTTTGAGCCCTGCGACGCTTGCGATAAAGACGCAGTCGGGGAATTCTTTTTTGAGTTTGGAAATCACTTCCATATACCGACCAACGCCAAGGTTCTCAAGTCCATTGCTATTAACAGATCCATATTCCAAATCCGCATATTTCGGGTGGGGGTTTCCATCGCGGGGCTCGATTGTCATGGACTTTGTTACCACAGCCCCTGAGGATGACTGGCAAAGCGCTCGCAGATGATCCTCCATCGTGCATAGGGGTCCTGACGCGTTCATGATAAGAGAGGGTAGTTTCTTTCCTCCGATGGCGCAGCTTATATCGATTGCATGTGTCATTTCTTCCTCCCAATGTCGTTTATAGTTGGTTCACTCACTAAAGTTCAATTATATAATGAACTGACTCTAAGTTCGCCGGAGGCGAACATTAAGCGATATTCCCTGGTATGGAT
Source organism: Candidatus Woesearchaeota archaeon (assembly GCA_016211165.1). GTDB lineage: Archaea > Nanobdellota > Nanobdellia > Woesearchaeales > JAGWAF01 > JACQSU01. The sequence goes on from JACQSU010000016.1 coordinate 50,020, forward strand.
TGAGTGGGTACTCATTCCACAAGTCCGTTGATGGCACTGCTGCTCGTTGGTGGAATGGCAGTCGGAATATGTCAGCGATGTTTTGGTATGTGACGCGATGCACAAGAGCAGGTGATGCGCCAATCGAGCGCAACATGGAGACAAACACAGGATAGTATGGTAGTCCAGGAATGCCGGAGATGTGGGGTGGATTCATTTTTTCATAAAGAGCGTGGGGCGCGTGGTCGGTCTCGATCCAGTCGATCTTACCCTCAAGCAGGGCTCGGAGCATCTCGGCTCGCATCGGCTCGGGTCGTAGAGGGGGGTTCATTTTGTATAATATACCTTGTGCTCCAGCTAAGCTTGCATCCGACAAGACGCAGTGATGTGGTGTTACTCCCATCGCAACCTTGATGCGTTTCTTTGCTTCGTTTGCTATGCGCACTGCCTCGGGCGTCGAGATATGCCCGATGTGCAGTGTTCCTTTGAATCCGATTTCCTCAACGAGGTTGATCTGGTCCTTGACTGATTCAACTTCCGCGTGCGGTGGTCGCGCATGAGCATGCGAGAGAGGCACAGCCGGATCCCACACATCCGAGAAGTACTCTTCTTTCTCGCAGTGCGTCATCAACACGCCATTGTATCCTGCATCCAGCAATGTTTGATATACGATCTTCTGCGAAGCCAAGTCTACCACGCTGCAATCTCCAACGCTTTTGCCGCAGAATAACTTAAGTCCTGCCACAAAGACATCCGAGTCCTTAGTAGGTCTATGATCAGCCCAGACATTGACTGCTTCGCGGATCTGGTCGGGATTAGCAGTCAAGAGAAGATGCATCCCGTATCGGACCGGTGACTTGCATTGCCGTGCAATCCCTAATCTCTCCTCGGTCAAACGCCTATCTGTCACAGGCTTTGTCAGGTTGGGGATGTCAAAGATCGCGCTAAATCCAGCGCGTTCAGCGACAGAAAGCGCGTGTGATATTGTCTCCTTATACGATTGGTCCTTGTCCCTGCAGTGCACATGGGGGTCGATATACATCAAAAAGGTGGGTGTTCCACCATTCCTCTTATGTGTTGTGCTGTCACTGCAAGGGGGGAAAGGAAAAATCGTTTATTGTTATAAGTTGACTATATTTTTAGGGGGTTAAAAAGGGGGCGTAGTCTCCTTTTCAGGGAGTTTCAAAGAGGGGTTCACCCCTCTTTGGGCTCTACGACTTGTACAACATCAATTGGGAAATAGCGTTTCAAAATCCCTTCATAAAACCGTAGCATAATGGCCCCGCGTCCAATGATTTGCCCACGAGAGGGATTATCAAGCGGCGTCACAAACAGCTTGCGCTCTTTCTGCTCAATATTGGCAACCTTGGCTGGGTAAAACAGGTTTTGGGCGAATGCGCCGATCTCGTCGTTCCATTCGGTGATCTTGACTCGTCTGTTGAGCAATTGCTCTAACTTGTGAACATGTGCGCCGCGTGGTCCAATTGCCTTGCCAATCTCGCCAGGTTCCACAATAAAGACAGTTAATTCAAACTCTTGGATGGCGTCACGTACCTTTCCTGTGATGCAGTCTCGTACTGCGGATCGTGTCATTTGCTCAAATAGTTGCATGCAGTAAATCGTTGCCTGATCCAGAACGAAATTCGCCATTAGTCAAGGACTCCGATCGCTGCTACAGGGAATGGGCGTTTGCACATTGTGCCCAACTCGTCGACTGCCTGTGTCAACTCAATGATTTCGATCGGCGTGACGAGATTGTAGTGCGATAGGTCGTCCTTGAGGGTTCGAGGAGCGTTGGAGGCAAGGTAGATTTTCTTGATTTTTCCGACCCGCAGCAGCTTCAATGTTCGTTCCGAGCCAAGAATCAGCTTCTTCTGCTCATGGAGTTTCTTGATGTCCCATGCGTGGTCGATTGTCTTTGTCATGCGTTGAGGAGCCCCGAGTCGCTTTTAAAGCTTTACTTCTTCATGCGTAGTTGTGTTAATCCCGTTCCGACGGGGATGGGCTGGTTCAACATGACGTTTTCAACGACGCTGTGCAAAGGATCCGTATCGCCGCGTAGTGATGCCTCGATGACGTGTTTGATGGGGGTCTCAAATGATGCCCTGGCAAGGACCGAGCTCTTCTCGGACACGACTCCGTATCGTGTGATTCCTTTGACTGCGCCATTGATGGTCATCGTGTCTGCGACAAGCATCACGTGGCGAGCGTCGACGTTCAATCCTTGTGATTCGATGACCTTGAAGACTTCATTGATGATGGATTGTCGTGCGGCTTCGATTCCGAGTACTACTCCGATCTCTTGGACGTCATTGGTTGTGGTCCGCGAAGCATCGACAAAGTCGAGCTCGAAGACTTTTTCAAGGTTTGATCCTGCCGTGATGATGATGTACTCGTCTTTTCGTTTCACAGGCAGGACTTGTCTGATGCCCTTGATTCCTTTGAGGTAGACGTCGCGGATTCTCTCTTTTAGCTTGTAGATCTCATTGACATTGCGTTCTTCCTTGTCTTTGAGTTTCACTGATACGACATTGCCTTCGGTCTTGATGGTGAGTCCTTTGATGCGTTTGCCGATCTCTGCGGATATTTTCGCAGAGTTGAGTCCGATCTCTTGCATTTTTTCGTTTGAGAGTTCAACCTCAATGCGGCTCTCAAGAATGTTGAGTGTAAATGAAACGACAAGATCTCCAACAGTGGTCTCTTTGATGGCCATCGCGAGTTTCTTGATGTCAGGGTTGGTGTTGTGGGGCGCTTTGAGGTAGATCTCCATCATTGGTGTTGCGATTTCTTTTCGCCCGTCGAGGATTTCGATGATGCGTGGGAGTCCCATCGTGACGTTCATCTCGGCGACTCCTGCGAAGTGGAATGTGTCAAGGGTCATCTGCGTGCCTGGTTCTCCGATTGACTCTGCGGCGATCAAGCCCACGCTTTCGCCTGCTTCGACTTGCGCGAATTCGTATTCTTCAAGGACTTCCTTTGCCGCCTTCCCCATCTTGCTCTCGGGCGCAAGTGCTTTGATCTCTTCGATGAGTTTTGGTGGGAGTTTGTCTTCGTATTCTTTGAGTGTTGCCATTTAGATGCTCTCCACGATCTTTTTGACATTGATCTTGCCGTTCTCTGATTTGGCGACGTCGATCCCGTCTTCTCCGTAGCGGAATTGGATGATCTTGCCGCCTGCTTCCCTAACAGTGCCGTCATGCTCGACCCGCAGGTCTTGCAATGCGTTTGCTAATCGTCGGTATAGGTATCCGCTTTTGGGTGTTCGTAGCGCAGTGTCCATCAGCGAGTCTCGTCCGGTGATGTTGCCCATGAAGAACTCTTTTGGGTTGAGGCCGTGTTTGAATCCTGCGCGGATAAAGCCGCGAGCTTCAGGGGACCGGTCATTCTTGCGGAAGCACGAGAGCGTCCTGTCGCTATATCCCTGGTCGATGCGTTTGCCGCGCAGGGCTTGCTGTCCGACATTGGCTGCAATTTGGGCAAGGTTAAGCGGGTTTCCTTTGGCGCCCGATGCCGCCATGATGTGTGTTCCGACGTCTTTGCGTGCGTGTTGGGCGACGATGTCTCCGGCTTTGTTACGTGCTTTGTTAAGGAGCTCAAGGATACGTAGTTCGACGGTCTCTGCAGTACTGCGTCCAGGGAATGCTTCGAGTTCTCCGCTTTCGTATTCGCGGATGACATTCTCGACGGCGCGTTCTGCTGTGGAGAGTGTGTCTGCGATCATTGTTGTGGCGTCTTGGGGTAGGTCCGCGTCTGCGATGCCTGTGCTGAAGCCGTAATAGGTGGTGTATGCTGCGCCAAGGCGTGAGAATTTTTGCAGAAGATCAATGGCCCTATCAGCGCCGTACTGCTTATGCAACGCTCGCAAGAGCAGTCCTTTTCCCCCACCAAGGGATGCGTTGTCCATCACGCCTTTTTCGATGTTTCCTGCCTTGATGATGATTTCTTTGCGGTCCAGGCTCTTGCCTACGAAGGTAAGGTCTTCGGGTAGGAGGACACTAAAGATTTCCTTGCCGCTGACCACGTTCTTGTCCGGCAAGCGTGAGAAGTCCGCAACTCCGCTTTGGGTGAGCAGATCGATCGCTTCGTTTCGTGGGAGTGAGGTTCCGTCCTGGGTCAGAAGGTAGCTTCCCGTGATTGAGTCCAGGAGGCATCCGACGACGGCGAGTCCGTATCCTGGTGAGATAAGTTGTGTTTGGACTTCCATGAGGACTTCTGCTTCTGCGCGCGCTTCCTCTGTCTGGGGGATGTGCAGGTTCATCTCGTCTCCGTCGAAGTCGGCGTTGTA
>JACQSU010000017.1 GCA_016211165.1 Candidatus Woesearchaeota archaeon
AAGAGCAAAAACCCCCGAAAACGCCTGTCTTGAAGCCGGACGCAAATTTTGGCTCTATGAAAAAATGAGAAAGTACGCGAAATCCAAGATCAAAGCAACAGCTTGCTAGGACATCCCCTCACCCATTTATGCAACACCCCAAAGCATTTCCAAACCTTTTTAAACGCCCTGCGGCTTCCGAGAATTCAACTCATTGTACCAATGGTGAACCCCATGCAGCACAACGAAATCCATCACGATACCACAAACCCTGAACACGACCACAACCACGAAGACGAACACCAAGCTGATGAAGAGATGATCGTGAGCGAACGTGACCAAAAAGAGATGCAAGCCGAGGCAAGTGCAGAGGAACGAACAGACGCTGAAGCTCACGCAGAATCACACGCCAAAGGCGAAGCGCACGAATCTGAAGACAGACCTGACATCCAGGAAACCGAAGAGATGCAAAAACTCCGAGAGAAACTCCAAGAAATACGCGGACCATACCTCAAACTCAAATGGGACGCTGAACACGACCAAATCAACCCTGGACAGAAAACCCGATACGACAAACTCAAGAAAGAGTACGAAGAACTTGAGATCGCGCTACGCAAGGAACTTGAGAAAATCGTTTAATGCCGCCTGCGGCAACTTAAACGATTTTATCCGGAGATCCGCTTAAGCTGCGCCTGATACGCTGCGTCAGGGATACCGAATCGTCGGAGAAGACGATCGTGAAATATGGCATAATCCTTTTTCTTCACACGCCCGCCAACAGCAGGAATGTGCCCGCCACCTGACGCACCATCAAGATCCTTAAGGGAATCACGAATGAGATCCACGCAATCCACAGTGCTCGCCTGGTTGCGGATGCTTAGACTAATGAAATCCGCTCCATTCTCCTCCTCAGCAACAACAACAGTCCACCCCACATACTTTTTGACTGATAGCAGCGTTGAGAGCACACTCTTGACATTGTATTTTGGAGTGATGTAGTAGACGATGAGTTTTTGCTCAATATACAACTCTGCCTTGCTTTGCGCTTTGTTGAGCCAGTGATCAAGCTCTGCCTCAAAGATCTTCTGATGCTTCCCAAGAGGCGAAGCGAGGACCTCTTTGTAATCCGCGGCCGCATAGACTGTCTCAAAGAGCTTGGGAATATCCTTTGGCGAAACGATGATCGTTGATGTGATGATATGCGCAACCTTCGCAAGCTCGGACTCATAGATATCATCAACCTTTGGGATCTGGTGACGATCAAATACGCCGTCTATTGCGAACTTCCACTGCTTATACGCGGCATCAGCAATCGTACCCACAGCCATCAACCAATCCGTGTCGCGGATGTCCACCAAGGGAAAGAAGAGATCATACACCATCCGCGCCGTCGGATACCTGCTCATCTCAATATCGCTAAACATCGGCGGCTTGATAAAAAGACACCGCGCCTCATTAAGATCCTTGGTGTAACGATGATGATCAAAGACAATCACCTCACAGCGCTTAAGACACTCTTTTAGGGACTCGGGATCTTGATCAATTGCCTTATCCACAGTGATAAGCACCTGAACCTTGTTCTCTTTGACAAAGTCAATGGTATCTTTTGTAATGCCTGCTTCGCCATGATGTTGACGAATGACATAGTCGATGGGACGAGCACGCAGACGTTCAATTGCCTTTGCAACAATCACCCCACTTGTCACACCATCAGGATCAGTGTCATGGAGCAATGCAACAGTGTCTGTGACACACATGCGCGAGACGCACTGCTCAAACCGACGGATGAAATCAACTTTCGCATTCTCCATAAAAAAAGGGGGGCTACGCCCCCTTTTAAACCCCATGCAAAAGGAGGCCGTTTATGTCCCGAGCCGAAGGCGAGGGACAATGAACGATTTTTGACGAGATGGCCTACGTTCCCAGGCAACGTGATGCACGGAATGCACAGTCCCAAGCACCTTCATTAATTCAAGGCCAATCGCTTCGCTTGGCACATCAAAAGTCAGCGAGATCTTGACCAGATCCTTGACCTGCTTAGTATGAATCGAGAGCACATTGATCCTGCGACTGCTTACGTGATTGAGCAGCTCGACAAGCACACCCACCCTGTCCTTTACGTACACATCAATATCCGCCTGAATTCCTTCACGCTTCTCTTCATCCCAGGACGCGACGACACACTTGTTATGCTCAAGCAATGAAAGATTTTTGCAGTCCCTCTTGTGGATCGCCACCTTGCCATCCTTTTGCTCAAAACCAGCGATGGAATCGTACATCGCAGGGGAACAACACCTCGCATACCGCAGATCCTGCTTCTTGAGAGCTTGCACACTCACCTTTGATAGAATCGCGGCCTCGGAAGGCACATCTTCTTGCCGAGCATCCTGCTGATCGTGCACAGGGATGCCTAGCGCGTGACGAATCTTGTTACGCGCAAGGGACGTCTTTACCACTTTGAGCCATTGCCGCGACGGCCTTGCATCCGGCTTGGTCATAATCTCCACGACGTCGCCGCTATGAAGCGTCGTATCAAGAGGCATCACCCGCCCATTGACCTTTCCACGCACGCAATGATCACCAATACTACTATGCACTGCATACGCAAAATCAATCGGCGTCGCATCCTCACGCAACGAGATCGCATCCCCCTTTGGAGTAAAGACAATGATCTCATCCTGGAACAAATCCACCTTGAGCGATTCGATGAATCCCTTAGCATCCTTGGACTCACGCTTCCACGTGAGAATCTGCTTTAACCAATTGATCTTGGACTCAAAGCGCTTGTCACGCTCCGTGCCCTTATACCTCCAATGCGCTGCGATACCTTCCTCAGCAATATGATGCATCTCAAGCGTACGAATCTGAACCTCAACCGGAGTATGATCATCACTCCACACTTCCGTATGCAAAGACTGATACAGGTTCGGCTTAGGATCAGCAATATAATCATCGAGCTTGCCATCAATCGGCTTCCACCGCGTATGCACAAACTGCAAGATACGATAGCAGTTCTCCACGCTCGTCGTGATCACGCGCACAGCACTAAGATCAGTCACCTCCTCGAATCGGAGATTCTTGCGCTGCATCTTCTTGTAAATACTGTAAAAATGCTTGGCCCGGCCAAAGATGCGCGCAGGGATCTTCAAACGCTTAAGCTCAGTATCAAGCAACATCATAAACTTGTCCACTTCCTTCTGACGCTCGTCACGCTTTTTGCCCATGCGCTGCTTAAACTCCTGATACATCTGCGGCTCAAGATAACGAAACGCGAGATCCTCAAGCTCTGCCTTGATCTTGTGCATCCCCAGCTTGTACGCGATCGGCGCATAAATGTCGAGAGTCTCCTTGGCAATAGTACTCTGACAATCAGGAGACACAAACTTGAGCGTGCGCATATTATGCAAACGATCCGCAAGCTTGATGATAATCACGCGAATATCCTTGGCAGTAGCAAGAAGCACATTACGGATGTTGATCGCACGCTTCTCTTCCTTGTCGCCAAAATTGATGGACGCCGACTTGGTCACACCCTGCACAAGCTCAAAGACCTCATCACCAAAGACATCACGCAGACGCTCGGGCTTTATGGGAGTGTCTTCTAAGCAATCGTGCAGAAGCCCTGCTGCGAGTGTGACTGAATCCATGTGGAGTTCAGCAAGCGTCATCGCAACACCATACAGATGCGACATATACTCCTCACCAGAATCACGCACCTGACCTGCGTGCGCCTCCTTTGCAAACTCAAACGCGCGCTCAATAAGCGCAAGATTCGCATTCGGATTGTATTTGAGAACTGTCTGACGCAACGAGGCAAAGTCCATACGACCACAAGAACACGGTGGTTTAAAATGGTTGAGCTAAGAGAGTCTTTATATAAGGTTACAGGACGAAAAAGACGTGATAAAAGCAACAACAAAACCGGGCGACCGAGTCCCGCGCGGCGTTCGCATCACAAAGACCCTGCACAAAGAAGAATCACACCACAGGGCAGACAAGAATGCCTATATCCTGTGGTTTGATCGAATAGGAGCCGACGACGGCGCCATCGTCGGAGGCAAGAACGCAAACCTTGGCGAGATGTATCGCAACCTCACCAAGAAAGGCGTGCGCGTACCCAATGGATTCGCCATCACAAGCACGGCATACAAACACCTCCTCGCCGCAAACAATGCCGAACCAAAGATGCGAGACATCCTCGAAGGCCTTAACACGCACAATGTCACGGACCTCGCTACACGAGGACAGAGAATACGCGAATTGATCCGGGGACTCGAATTCCCACCGGACCTGCACAAGGAAATCAAAGAAGCATATGAGCGACTCTGCAAAGAATATGGGGAAAACACTGACGTCGCCGTACGAAGCTCCGCGACCGCAGAGGATTTGCCGACCGCATCATTTGCAGGACAACAAGAAACATACCTTAACATCCGAGGCCTGCACGAACTCATCGACTCGTGCAAAAAATGCTTCGCGTCGCTTTTCACAAATCGAGCCATCTCATACCGCGTCGATAAAGGATTCGACCACTTCAAAGTCTACCTCTCGATCGGCGTCCAAAAAATGGTACGATCGGACAAAGCCTGCTCTGGCGTCATGTTCACACTGGACACGGAAACCGGATTTCCGGACGTCATCCTCATCAACGCAAGCTACGGCCTAGGCGAAAACATCGTCCAAGGAGCTGTCACCCCGGATGAATACTACATCCACAAACCAACACTACAAAGCGGCTTTAGACCCATCATCAAAAAACACCTTGGCGACAAGACCATCAAGATGATCTACACAATGGAAGGCAACAAACCGACCAAAAACGTCGACGTTGCTATCGAAGACCGCGAACTATTCTGCCTCACAGACGACGAAGCACTCCAACTGGCCAAGTGGGGCATTGCAATTGAAGAACACTACTCCACACGCAACCGCACATGGATGCCCATGGACATCGAATGGGCAAAGGATGGCAACACAGGCGACCTTTACATTGTCCAAGCGCGCGCAGAGACTGTCCAGAGCCAAAAGGATCGCCGAGTACTCGAGGAGTATCATCTCCTTACGCAAGGAGACGTCCTCTGCACAGGAGCGGCAGTCGGCGCAAAGATCGCCACAGGAGAGGCCAACATCATCAAAGACGTCAAAGACATCAGCAAATTCAAGGCAGGACAAGTATTAGTCACAGAGATGACGGACCCTGACTGGGAACCAATCATGAAAATGGCCGCCGGCATTGTTACTAATCGCGGGGGCCGCACATGCCACTCCGCAATCGTCTCACGAGAACTCGGCATCCCCTGCATCGTCGGCACAAACAACGGCACGGATCGCGTAAAAGCCCACAAACCCGTCACGGTCGACTGCTCATCAGGCGATGTCGGACGCGTGCTCGCAGGAAAACTTCCATACGATATCAAGAAGACGGACTTATCACGCTTGGATAGACCAAGGACAAAAATCATGGTCAACCTGGGCAACCCGGACCAAGCATTCGAAGCAAGCTTCCTACCCGTCGACGGCGTCGGCCTTGCCCGTGAAGAATTCATCATCAACAGCGCCATCCAGATCCACCCAAACGCGCTTATTCATTATCCAAACATTGATGATGAGGCAAAAGAGAAGATTGACGAACTCACCAAAGGATACAAGGACAAGAAAGAATACTACATCGAAAAACTCTCCCAAGGCGTTGGAACGATCTGCGCAGCGATGTATCCTCGCGACGTGATCATCAGACTCGCTGACTTCAAAAGCAATGAATACGCCAATTTGATTGGCGGGAGAGCGTACGAACCGCGCGAAGACAATCCCATGATCGGATGGCGGGGAGCGTCACGATTCTACTCGGACGACTACAAGGAAGCATTCGCGCTCGAATGTGAAGCCATCCGACGAGTCCGAGACAAGATGGGACTTCGCAACCTCAACATCATGATTCCCATGTGCAGGACCATCGACGAAGGCAAACGCGTCATCGCAGAGATGAAAAAGAACGGACTTGTCCAAGGCAAGAACAACCTGCAAATCTACGTGATGTGCGAAGTGCCAGCCAATGTCATCCTCGCCGAAGAATTCTGCGAGATCTTCGATGGATTCAGCATCGGATCAAATGATTTGACACAGTTTACACTGGCGGTTGATAGAGACAGCCAACTCGTCGCACACATCTTTGATGAGCGAAATCCGGCAGTCAAGAAATTAGTGAAGCAGATGATCAGCGTCGCCAAGGCCAAGCACCGCAAAATAGGCATCTGCGGAGACGCGCCATCCACATACCCGGAATTTGCTGCTTATTTGGTTGAATGCGGGATTGACTCAATCTCATTGTCGCCGGACGCAGTCCTCAAGACCATGCGAGTGATCGTCGACACCGAAAAAAGGGGGCTACGCCCCCTTTTGAACCCCCTAAAAAACGTTTAAGATCCGAGCCAAAGACGAGAATCATTAAACGTTTTTCTTACATAAGCTATTTAATACCCACGACGGTACATCGCCCCATGACGCAAGCACAGCGAGCAAAGGCATTCACCCTCGACTGGCACAAGGACCTTGGATGGAGCGCAAACCCCTTCACGACCGAGAACCTCGAACCCGCGGACTACTTCATCTGCGGCCTTTCGAACGAACAACAACAACTCAACTACTTTGTCATTGAAAGCAAGACATTCGGCACAATCACAAGCCCGCCAGGGATGGGAAAGAGCCACCTGCTGCGATGGCTCCTATACGAACTTGGCAGATATCGTGAACGATACCGCACAGTCCTCATCGACGGCGCGCGCATCAAAGAACGCGACTTTTTGCGCCAACTCATTGATGGCATCCTCTCCGCACACGAACACGCACTCATCAAGGCATATTACAAACTTGGCTTAGCATCGCTTGTGGACATCGTTCTCTCAAAGATCAAGAAGGATTATTCGCCCCAAGACACATTCTACCGAAAACTCTCCCGAGACGACTACTCTGATGAGCGGCTCATGATGGAATTCCTCATCGACAAACTACGCCACAAACCACTCATCCTATTACTTGACAATGCGGCAGGACTGCCTGACAACTCTGTGAAACTCATCCACACACTCTTTGAACGCGACATCGGATTCCATGTCATATGCGCGCTCACACCAGAACAACTCAAAAAAGGAGCCATCGCTGACATCGGAGAAAAAGACCAACTCCGCATCGACATTCGGGAACTCCCCTACCCATCTGCACGCGAGATGATCAAACGCAGGATCGAATTCTTCGGAGGACACGACATCGAACCATTCCACGACGTCGAACTCGCAAGCATCTGGGATGAGGCCAAAAAAAATCCGAAGACGATGCTTGAGCTGTGCAGCACCAAGGCAGTCGGCGCCGCACTTAGACGCATCAAGGAACGACCAACGGACAACCTACGCATCAACCGACCTGGGGATCGAGTGACGCCTACACATAAAACCCCCAACGAATTTCTGATCCCACCACAAAAAGGCGACGAAGAATACCACATCAATGTCATCGATCGCGCGGCCGATCCCTTCGACGTCAAAGTCATCGAGAACCAACCTGCAGACTTTGTCGTCAAAGAAGTCCGCCAGAAAAAGAAGGGCTCCGCCCATCTTTTGAAAAAATGAGACGAAGCCGAGTTTCTCAAAGTTCTCACTAGACATTTTTTCTCTCGAGAACAACGATCTGTTTTGAGAGGCTCTTATGCACGTAGATCGTGAATCTCCTGCGCACCTTGAACCCTGAACCTTTGATCAGATCAAGGGGATCAATCGTGTGAGGCATACCCAAAACTGCCTGCTTTGTCTTCCAATGTTCAAGTCTCCCAATGAGGGCCTTATAGAACGCTCGCACGTCCATCTTTGGCGTGTTCCTCGCATAGGGCAGATCCGAGACGACGTAGGGAAATCGACCCTTGTGCAGAAGGGCATCCTGACATCGCAGGTCAGCTGCGTGCTCTCCATAATGATCCAACGTCGCCCTGCAGCGACGCACCATCTCCTGATCAAGATCAATACCCACTGACATAAGCCCCATCAACGACGCTTCGAGAAGAATGCCTCCAGTCCCAACGCACGGATCAAGGATCCTTCCACTCCTGATGCCTGTAAGGTTGACCATCGCCGCAGCAAGCTTCGGATGCAAGCTCACAGGACGCAGACCTGGACGCTTGTGCGCTTTGCGCTTCTCAAAGTCATTTACGACGGTGAGCACGTGACGCGCTACAATGACCTTTTTATTGTGAATAAAGACTGCGAACAGCGTGTCTGGGTTGGTGAGATCAACTTTTGGATTGGACTGCTTGTGAAACAGAATCTTCGCTATCGGACGTTCAAGATCACGCAGATGCTGCGGATAGACTCGTATGGCGAATGATCCGGATATGATCGACTTTGGGAGTGAATCAATGGTGGACAATAGGTTCGACGCGTCGCAGCTAGCGACTATCTTAAAGATCCTGCGTGTGAAGGCGAGGCGCACCAGACGCGGATGGAATCTGGCGTCCACAACGATATAGGAACCCCAGCACGTTGCCTCTTTGCCTGTAAGAGCCTCGATCTCTGCTTTTGCAATCTGCGGCTGATCCTGATGGATCTCAAACAACAAATTGGGCAAACCCCCTTTGAAACCCCCATCATAGAACGAATTCATCGTCGTAATTTCTTGTAGCCTAACCAGACAAGAATTGCAAGAATCAACCAGAGGATGCCAACACGCAACCACTGATTCAAGTCACCCCAATAACCCGTGAGCGCGATGAACATCGTGATCACAGCCCCACTCATCATCCCACCCGAGACTGATGGAATGGCAAGCGCGATACCAAGAATAAGCACGATGATGCCACAGATCATCTGCACGACGAAAATGTTTCGTTGGTAGATATCACTTGCTGCTTCATAGTTTATCCGACAGGTATACTGCACATCACAATAACCCACCTGCTTTGCAGTAGGACAGGACGCTGATGGATGGAACGTCCCACCCTTTTGCTGACAATCAGACTCATAGGCAAGGTCAGTTAACATGCAGGATGCGAGATTAGCTGCTTGACACACATCACTGGGAAGGTCAAAGACACAGACACTTGGACAATCTCTAGGCAGGACGGGCTTTGCGATGGGTCGTTTTGAGACATGATCATCCTCCAATTCTCCAGATACTGACCACTTTCCGCCGACTGCTGAACAGGAAACTTCATCATCATACGTGCGCGTATCCATCGGACAATACAACTCCCATTTCGGCTCTTCATAGACCACACTAAGCGTGTAGTTAATCATAAAAGCGAGAACAACGGCAATCGCCACAGCAAGGATCACCTGCTTGAAACGAGGAGCGGCAAGAGACGAAGGAGCTGGTTTTTGTACCATCACTGCATTGGATTTATTTGGATTTTAAAACTGTCGAATCTGCAAACCATTAAAAGCGTTGCAGGGACAATACTAGGATGACACGAGGACGACCGACAGGAAGCGACATACGCCAACGCATCGTCGAGATACTCCACTACATTGGCTCCGGATACGGCTATGAAATCCACCGCATCTACATCCAGATCTTTTTACCCTGCACACGAGAAAGTATATACTACCACCTGCGCAAAGGAGTCGCTCTTGGCGAATTTGTCATCGATGAAGTCAAACTTGAAAAAGGAGAGTACTCCTGGGGATCAACAGTCGAAAAGACATACTATTCACTTGGACCACATGCAAAGCCCATTGGACTTTTGGAAGTCAAAGAATGGATGAAAAAGGGGGCACGGCCCCCTTTTAAACCCCAGCACAAAAACGCGTAAGTCTACCTGAGGCTGACATTAAGCGTTTTTCAATCGAGAAACGCCCTCAAGGACGACGACGAAGGAGCGTATAGATTCCAGCTGCGGTTGCGCCAATTTCTTGCCAACCGCTTGTTTTGCACATACCTCTGATTTGCCCCACACCACAACGCAGCTCCAAGCACCAAAGACAAGATTGGAAGATTGCTAGTGCGCCTTCCAGACCACGGAGGACGTGTACTCGAAGATGATGCCCCTGATGAATCCACCATGGATCTTGAAGAAGCGACGCACCTCCCATATTTTCCCATTGTGCACACAGCAGACGTACAATTACTCCTTCTTGGCCGACCATCATCACAAATCAACACCGATCCGCTCGCCGGTCATGACGTGACAACGTTTGACTCGGACTTTGACTTTAGCTTTCGAGGTATCCAACATGACCGACACCCTGACACCCTGCTGCTAGCTTTATGTCCCGCGGACACGAGCTACGGAACGATACATCGACGCTGTGCTTAGCGGCGCTGTTGACATCAGCGAAGCCATGATTCACCTCTACCACGTTGAACGACGAAAAAACATCCGGACACCACAAGACCTCAAATACCGGGAGCTCATCACACGCGACCTGCGCGCAGCAACATCGGATTTCTTCTACAAATGGGTCATGAACACAAGATATGATCCCGCTGACATCACGCTCAAATCCCTTAAGGCGCAGCCAGGGGGACTCCGAGGATTTGACCGAGTCATCATCGACTTGCGCAACAAGAAGAATCCTTCCAAACCAATATCACTTGAAGAAGCCTACCGCGAGATTGGCGAGTATCAGTAAGAGCATGAGGGCAGTGATCTTGCCCCATACACGGTGAGCTTTGTCTTCGGGCATGTGGCATTGGAGAAGCGTAAGCATCATCCTCCCACCGTCAATCGGCCCAAGCGGAAGCAAGTTAAAGAGCCCCACGCCGAGACTTAGAACAAAAAGCCACACAAGGAGGCCTGTTGTCCAACGCACCAATGGAATGATGAAGCCGTATCTTTCTTGCACTCCTTCTCGCGTGAGAACATGCGGCGTCGTAACCACACCAAGGTATCCTCTTGAGACATTTTTGGGATGCGCTGCAAGAGTGATGTTATATGACGAGACATTCGTAAGAATCCTGATAGCATCACCTGAAGATTTATTCCCTAAATACTCTGACAGATTCAGAGGAGATGTAAAAACGATGCCGTCAATTGATCGCATCACCTCGCCCTTCTTGAGACCAGCAGCCTCTGCAGGATACACATCATCGGCACTGGCAAAACCTGTAATCTCAAGACCATCGGACATGAAGAACGCTTCAGCCAATGGCTGTGCGACATTGATAAGCACGCCCATGACGATCAATGCCATCACAAGATTCGAAAACGGACCAGCGGCAAACACCACGAGTTGCTCCCTTGCAGGACGCTTTTTTAGTCGCTTTTCATCAGGCTCGACAAACGCAGCAGGAAGAGCAGGGATAATGAGACCAACGACGGCAAAGCCACTTGCCTTGATCTTAAGATCATACACATACGCCATCACACCATGACTGAATTCGTGAATCACTGCGATGAGGAAAATCGAGATGATAAAGTAAAGAAAAGGCACGAATACTGTCCCAGGAACATCAGGCACAAAGGGCTGCACAATGCCAATCGATTCTATAGCATCCTCGCTTGTGATGGAGACGTGGAGCGAATAGGCAAGATTGCCCACCATCAGCACCATCCCGACAAAGCCGACAAGGATCATCAGTGGAGCGGTCGCTTTCCAAAAACGCTTAGCCCTTGCGCAATACTCCATCGCCCCAATGCCCACACGGTCTTTGTACTGCACGATATAGATCAACGGGAAGAGGATTTTGTGAAGCGCGACCTTGTCACGCTTCTTGTAGATTAGAAGCGCCATTGAAGCGATGAGAATAACACTTACCCAGAATTCCACGTCCATCATCGAAGCCTTGATGCGACTTATATAAAACTACGGAATCGTCTCACACTCGATCCCCTGCATAGGCCTAAGGCGCGCCCTACTTCTTACGCTTTGGCTTGAGAACCTTTGCCTGACACTTGCGGCACGAGACCTTGCCTGCGATGATCTTCATATTCGTCGAACGCATCACAGACTTGCACTTGCGACACACGAACTTGTTCTTAAACATCCTTGCATCGGCTTCAGGAAATTTCACCATGTTGATTCACATCGCTTCTCGTTTAAATAGATTCACTCAGCAACTCTTGATGCCTTTCATGAATTTCTGACCCATCAATTGCCAATAATGCACAACCGTACCCTCGGCAACCTGGCCCTTGAGTTCTTCTGGAACAGCAAGATCAAATGTCTCAAAGGTATCAGCATCCATCACATTGGCAATATCAGCAGAGAGTGAAAGAACTTGGGCGTTCTTTTTCTCAACAATAGGAACATCAACATTCTCGCCACCAGCAACGATGATGATGCGTTTTTTCTCGTCCAGCAATCCAATTGTTGTGATCCGATGCTTTGCATGACCGTGCTTGCCAGACTTTGAGGTCTGGATATCAGCAACCCGTGCAGGAACACCATCGACCATCAAATAGGAACCCTTCTGCAGATCATTGGAATTCGATGGTCTTGTGTCGGACATACCGGCGAGGGGAGACAGGAGGTTTATAAGCGTTATCAAAAAAAGAGGGGCTGCGCCCCTCTTTTAAACACCCCAACAAAGAGGGAAACCTCCTAAGATGAAAGCCTGATGCCCCGCTATCTTCTTATATACAACAGCACGCACACGCCAGATGCTCAAGAAAGAAAACAGCTTCCGCGCGATGGCAGTTGTCCTTGACGGCAATAAAATCCTCCTATGCCGCAAAGAACGCATGGGAACTTCGTATTGGGCGCTGCCTGGCGGACAAATCGAGAATGGCGAGAGCATGACCACAGCTGTCGCACGCGAAGTCAAAGAAGAGACAGGCTATGACATTGCCATCGAGAAGTGGCTCTATGTACGCCACTGCAACGACGTCCTACGTGGACGCACATTCGAGGTCTATATACTTGGACGCGTGATCGGAGGAAAGCCGAGTGCGGAGATGGTTGATGATATTAAAGAAATCAGATTGGTTTCTATTGGTGAGATTAGCGGACTAGAACTCCGACCAGCAGTGCTTAAAGATGTTCTATTGTCTGATATTGCATCAGGCTTTGCAAAGAATCCGCGAGACTTGGGATTTGAGGAGTACTAAAAAAAAGGGGACTTCGCCCCCTTTTAAACCCCCCAAAAAAGGGACTTCGCCCCCTTTTAAACCCCCCAAAAAAGGGG
>JACQSU010000023.1 GCA_016211165.1 Candidatus Woesearchaeota archaeon
ACCAGGTCAGGAAACTAAGATTCGCAGAAAATACCAAAACAAATCGCAAACCCCATTGCAACCAAGGAGAAATTGAAACCCCCAACTGCGTTTCTAAAACGATCCAAGCAAACTCCAATAGAGACTCCAAGAGGACCAAGTGAACCGAGAGCCAGAAGAACGGCGCTGGTGAGCGCGGCTGAGTTTCTGGGGATTTTCCATCATGCTGTGGGTAGTCTAAGCCAGGAGCAACCCCGATCTGCCCCTGCCCTAAGCGGTAGTAGATGCGTCGCAGTCCTGAAAACTCTGACTTTACGGCTTGGTAGAGCAGTTCTATTTGCTCGGGAGGATAGGGTAGTGTGTGGTTTAAGCCAAGCAACAAATCAAATCGTCTCCACGGAAGCCATTGATCCATCCAGGACCCCACACGACCCAAGGGAGAGCGAGATTGACGATCCGTGTCGCGTCGTAATAAGGACCGTACCCGTGGCAGAAGCCACTGCCAATTTCCACTATCCCAAGAATCCACGACGATGCGGCGGGGGCCGAATAGCTCCTCAAGAACGGCTTGAACCATGTGTACACCGTGAAACAACCAGGAAGAACGATCCCAGCCATGTTTTAGAACCGTGCTCAGAAGCAAGCGTCGAAAGAAACCAATGACTGGATCGTTATCTTGCGCAGCAAGCCACGGCGCCAAATGTAGGGTGTGCGTCTCAAGGTCCTTGGACGCTAACCGAAACATATTTTGACTGGTCTGTGGCTGTTCCCATAACACGCTCACTTCGTGCTCCTTAGCCCAGAGGTTAACCCACGCGGTCATGGCAGGGTCCCTATCTCTCTCTGAGGAATATCCAATCAGAAAAGCCCCTAATAGTAAGAAGCCAATCATGCAAGAAACACCGAAGGAAAAACTGATCACAAGGGCTATTAGGAGAACAGCCTGCTCCACCCACCAAGGCCATACGGCGAGGGAAAATTGCACGATAGGCCAGAGAAGCACGGATCCCACAAACATGATCGTCAGGCCGATGAGATAGTGATTAAGGGAGAGGCGCCCGATCGGGTTGGTTGGCTCTATCAAGGATGGTAGTAGCGATGATTGCTCAGGATTAAACTTAGAAGGAGGAATCTTTCGTTCAAAAACTCTTGCTCTTTGTTCGCGAAGAAGGCTTCCTATGGTGTGATGCCAAACCCAAGCGTTAGTCCACCGAGGAGGCGCATGGGCTGGATCGTTGTACCAGTGCCAGATCTCATGGGCCAGGACTCGCGCATCGTGAGCGAAAGCGGGGTGAATACGAATGGTATCTCCTTGACGCTCGGATTGGCGATCCAGGGCAATCGAGCCATCTACGATGATCCGGCAATTCGTACAAGAGGACCAAGCCTTCCATAGAACACTGTCAGACGTTTCTAGAGTAGTTTGTAGCTTGTCTTTGGCCTCAGAGAGCATCTTCTGAGCTTCCTCCAAGCTGGGATTGCGGGTGGATTTTTTCCAGGAATTATCTGCAAACTCTAGAACTCCGAGCCCCGCTAGAATAGGAACCAGTGCTGACAGACCCATCGCAGCCATCAAGAATGTTCTTGCAAACGGCTCAGGAAGCCATGCACCTACGATAAATAACACAACATCCACAAGAGTCACGATGGTACTTGCCCCGAACCAAAGCGTAGGGGATCGGGGTTGGGTTTCCAGGGGGCTTCCCTTGCCTTGCTTGACATATTCTTGTGAGATTCGATCTTGTAGGCTTTCGATTCTCTCTGAAAATCTATCAACCTCATCAGAATACTGGCGATTGATAGAATCGCGGCGCAGGCGATCGAGCCCGACTTGGGCCGCTCGGATGCCTGCATCCGCCTTGTCGAGCTCCTTAAGCCAAAGATAGACGTCAGCCTGTTTAAGACCCTTCTCGATTGGTTCAGCGTATCGCGAAAATATCGCCTTAGAAACATCCCTTAGAAGTGCGCGCAAGTCTACCCATCCTTGGTGTACGGATGATAATTGATCCAATTCTTCCTTTATTGCACGCGCCGATTCCCTAAGTTCTTCCACTGTCTGTATTCTATCGGACCGGACACTCAGTTGAGCTAGAAAATCGCTTTGCGACTTTTCAGTGTGCTGGACTGCTTGGGGGACGTAGGTGGCAAGCCAGTCGATGGACGCGGTAGCGGCA
>JACQSU010000019.1 GCA_016211165.1 Candidatus Woesearchaeota archaeon
AGAGAAACATATCCAAAAAAAAACGTTTAAGATCCGAGCTGAAAGCGAGGATCATTAAACGCTTTTCCAAAACGTATATAAAATCCGTCGGAACTCTGAAGTGTATGTATCTCATCCCGAATGTGTGTCTTTCTTGCCATGACGAGATACCTGAGTCACGCATCTTCTGTGCTGACTGCTTAACAAAGACAAAGCGATAAAACGTTTAATGATTCCTGCGGAATCTCCTCTTGGCATAAAAAACATCCGTGATCGCAACGCATATATATTCCCTCCTCATGAAAAACAGCGGTGATGCCCATGGTCCACAATTGCAACTACGACAAAACTGTCCTATTGGGACGACTTCGATCAATCTCGTGGCGACTTGACCAATACCAAAAAGACGCTGATACCGCCAACCACCCGCTCTGTAAAGAACTCTACAAAGACCTGGAAAAAGACCTTGATGCATACAGCAAAAAACTTGAATCAGCCATCTGCGGCCTTGCCAAAGAAGACAAGTACACATTCTGCGATGAATGTTAAAGAATCGTTTAAACATAATCCTCAAGCTTTTTTGATCGCGAAGGATGCCGAAGACGACGCAAGGCTCTCGCTTCTATCTGACGAATGCGCTCACGCGTCACACCGAAAACAAGACCAGTCTCTTGTAACGTGTGAGGGATGCCATCATCAAGGCCAAAACGCATCCGAATCACACGTTGCTCCCGATCATTTAGACTGCTTATGGCTTCCTGCACCCTCTCATGAAGATCTGTTGGTTCTTGCTTTTCTGGGGTCGGGGTAAGATCAAGCAGTGTGAGATTCTCGCCAACAGAACTCTCAAGATACGTAATCTGTCTTACAGCATCGAGAGCAGCCATAACATTTGGCTCACTAATCTTTGTTACCCTGACCAAATACTCTATTGTCGGCTCTTGTCCAGAGCTTTTTATATACTCATCTTTGGCACGCTTGATCTTACAATACGCCTCCTGCAAATGCACAGGCACGCGAATTGTGCGGGAATCATCCATGCTCCCACGGATAATACTTTGCCGAATCCACCAGATCGCATACGTCGAAAACTTGTATCCCTTGTGCGGATCAAACTTTTCCACAGCATGAAACAACCCGTCATTCCCCCAACTAATCACATCCATCATCGAGGCGCAACGATACTTCTTAAAGTAGCGTCGCGCAACACTTACCACAAGCCTAAGGTTTACGAGAATAAGCTTCTCGCGATCTTTCGCACGGTGCAGTCTGACATACCGGACTGCCACCTCATATTCCTCATCAGCAGAAAGCAAGGGATGCTTGCTAATATCATGAAGATATGCCTCAAGTGGCTTACATGCCCCTGACGTGTCAGAATCGTAAGATTCAGAGGGCGACAGACCTGTGTGATCATCATCACCCAGCACATCCCTAATCGAATCAATCCTTAGCCTTCTCATATCAGGTGTATAATGTGGGGCTACAAAAAGCCATCGCTGCCACAACCTATTTTAACCAGCGTTGCCTTGCACCTATATGGACAAACGCGGCTCTTATGGATTCGTTCCCCTTGCATTTAGCGTCATACTCATTATCTTCTTTATCCTGGTAGCAAAACATTTGCACCCGAACTGTCAATAACCATCTGTGCAATGTATGAAGGAAAGATTGCCAAGGATGTTGATCATTGCCTCAAAGCAGTAGCAGAGCTTCTTGGCAATGAACACATCTGTGAAGCCATTGTCGGGCCAAGCAGCACCATAAGGGGAGAGACCATACAATTAGAGAACCCGCCCAAGATGGCGTGCATCACTGACGTTGCCGCTGCAACAGGGCGAGTAGAGCTATGCGAACAAGTAAGCGGCATCATGGTTGCGTCCACGAAAATCGACTGCGTATATGCTGTCGCACGCGCAACAAAGAACCCTGGTCTTTGCAGCAGAATCGGCGTCGAGATGAACCAGGAGGGATGCCGAAAGCAAGCTGCGAAAAACACTTAATGTACTATTCTTATACGAAAATTAAGTTCCTGCGTTATAGCTAGTTCACTACGTGGTTAGATGCAATCACTCCAACAAAATTATATAGTATTGGCTACCATACAATTCTATGGATATGCGTATTGGATTCATCCTGCTTGTTCTTTGTGCTACCCCTGCTCTTGCCTCTTGGGAAGACCATACAGGGACAACACAGTGGAAAGTTGACATCACTGAACGAGGATGTGGAACTGACGAGACTGAATCGTACCTCTTTGTCATCAACCATAAGGGGCCTCGAGCAGAAATCGCTGATCCAGTCCATGGCAGAACCACGGGAACATTTGAAGGAGATATACTAAAGATCCCCAGCAGAATCCTCCCAGATGGCGTAGGATCATCCCGGCTCTCGCCGATCACTGTCCCATTCACTTGTACTATCTTCACCACTGAATACCGATGGGACTATAAGGATCAGCACGTCAGTTGCTCAGGCACAACTGAATGGCGTGGACACCGCATTGACCAAGGAGGCTGTCCTCAACAACCAACAACAACACAACGCGTGGACATCAAAGAACACCTCACCAGAGAAGACAAGGCACGGGCCATCCTTGCAAAGAACCCCAAAGACTTCTGGGCAAACTGGGACATGGCTCACGCCAACAAGCAACGCGGAGATTACAAGGAATACCTTACCTACCTTAACAAAGCAACAAGCAACGAATATATATATCCTGAAACGCGCGCCAAGGTCCAACAAGAAGCCCTCAAACAATTGGGCCTGCCACAACCACCACCTCCAGGAACCGTACCTTTTCTGCGCGTCGTCACTGATGAAGCTGACGCAGGCGGTGTGATCTACAATCTCAACGTGCCCAAACCAACCCCCCAACACAAACAACGATGGCGAACAATGCTCTGGGCAGCGCTGACTCCAAAATCAGACAAGATCCTTAAGGACCTAGCAGGACTACCTGGTGACGAAGAATGAACAAACTCCCCCTCATCTTGACCATCCTCCTCTTCGTGTCATCCTGTGCACAACAAGAGACAACGCCGTCCACACAAACCCCCCAAGCTGCGCCCCCCATCACTGTAACCCCAGCAGAGCCTTCCTGCACCACAATGGACTGCTTTATCCCTGCTGCAAACAACTGTGAGGACATCGACATCACACTTACCCAAGAAGCAGGAACATTCACATACTCATCCACACACTGCATGCTCACAAAAACCCTCACACGCATCGAAGGCCCCCCAGAACTCAAAGAAGCACTCGAAGGCAGAAGCCTCACATGCGCATACAACAAAGGCGAATTTGACTCACGATGGATAAAGACCCTCATCTATGGACTCGAGCAATGCGAAGGAGAACTCAAAGAAAAACTCGCCTGGATGCTGATGCTCACATAGGACTTCTGAGGAGCAAGGACTATTCAGCGTTCTCTAGGGAGCAAATGTCAGCTTCACAACATCACCATCCTTAATCACATACTCCTGCATCTGCGCGACCGAGACCTCATCATCATTTAGAAATGCGCGCACGCGTCCAGGAACTCCATCACACACATCACCACCACGTTTGCCATACAGTTCTGATTCACTAAAATCCACACCAATCGCATCCAAGAATAGGCCGACGTTTGCATCTCTCTTCTTGAAAATCCTTCCCTCAAGATGCAACTTGTTATCATCGTGCGTGTGCGTAAGCGGCGTACCAAAATGACCAGCGCCTGCAGGCACACGTGGAAGATCCTTGCGCACACCACACAATTCTATTTGCACATCAGCATGCCAATGAATTTCCGTAGCAGTGTAGGGCTTCTCACCACCCACAGTCGCCCTGTAGAACAGATTCACAAGCCCAATGAGGATGATTGCCGCAAGAGTCCACTGCAGGATGCGCTTGTTCCTCTTCTTTGAAACAACCGCTTGGTGTTCACGCTCCCGCTCCTCGTCCCGCTGCTTTCTTCGCGCCTCACGATCGCTGTGCGCCGGGGCCTCGTGCGAAGGATGATGCTCTTGTGCAACATCCGACTGCACAGGCACATCGACTGGCTTATCAATTTCCATTACAGATCGTGTAATGCTTCCCTTCAAAAACCTTCCGGAAAATCGTTTAATATCGCCCTACGGGCGACTTAAACGATTTTTTTCCAACAGTTCATTTATCGTCTCACCTCTTTTTTGCATACCGAATGATCCACATTGACGACACGATTGCAACATATGATCCTTAAGCGTCTTCTCAACAGGATCACGCGCATCGCGCAGAATGGAGAACGAAGGGTGCAGATTCCTCCCCACAGACTCCCAACCGAGCCTTATTCACATAATAGGAGAACCCACCTAACGCAAAGGCTTCCACTATCTCACGCAACCTTCGCACATCCTGCGAAACCATCTCATAGGCCCTACTGACTCTTGTTATTGATCCCAAACACGTCATGGAGCCAGCACCAACCAATAAAACTCTCCACAAGCGTGATCCAACCAACGAACATCACCAGCAGATTTGCCCACGGCGCTGCATACTGGGGAGCAAGCGGACTTAGCCACCACACGCCCAACACAAATCTAAAAATTCTATCAAGCTTACCCAAGTTTTGACTTACCATACATTCACCTCCATGATTTCTCAATGATCGGCAACCCTTGCGCATCCCACGCCTTCATCCCACCAGTGAGATGGTAGATCTTTGTATACCCCAAGGCTTGGAGCTGCTTACCTGCACTTGAACTCATTCTACCAGTGCGACAATACAGAAGAATCGGCTGATGCTTATCCTTTGGTAATATATCCTCATGCGCGACAACATTCTCCCAGTCCTCGATAAAAGCGTCAGTTCCATCAAGCTTGCCCTCATACGGCGTATGCACATTAAGCACAAAGAGCCCAAGATTCTCCTTTTGATCAATGAGAGTTTTAGCTTGCGCAGGATCAAGCTCTACCACGGGATGAATTGTTGAAGCACATCCGGCGAGTACTACAAGTATTGCAAGCATTGCCCATTTCATACGGAAAAAACCAGAAAAAAGCGTATATAAAACCTACTTGCCGTGCTTACCCGTAAGGATTAAAAACAGCACCTTCATTCATATTATCCGGTGATACTCATGAAAAACTCAATCGCAGTGCTCTTAGTGACAATGATTCTTGCCTCTACAACAGCCATGGCGCTCTCATCATTCACAGGGCAACTCACATCGGATCAAGGCTTTGTAACAAAGCGAGACCGCACAGCAATGCACGATCAACGACTAAAAACGCGTTCAAACAATCCACTACCTTCTGGACCAAGCGTGCAGAACAAAGGCATCATCGTCCATAAGCCAGCAGGCGCGGCAACCAAGGGCATTATTGTGCACAAGCCCAAGCAAGAAAAAGGAATCATCGTCCAGAAGCCTAACGAGCAAAAAGGCATTATCGTGCATAAACCTACGAAGTCAACAGGAGCGGCAACCAAGGGTATTATTGTGCACAAGCCCAAGGAAACGAAGGGCATCATCCTCGATAAACCTAGCGAGCAAAAAGCGTCCCGAACAATCATCGATCCGTCATTTACACCAAAAGCATCAGCAAAGATCATCGACGAGAATTAATCGAGGACTTTGAACGGTATGGTACAAGCACGAGGACCCCATCGGTTTGTGTGCGAAGCGTGTCATCTTATATATCCATCACGCTCGTTGGCACAACAATGCGAAACATACTGCACAACAAAGAAGGCGTGCAACATCGACATCACCAAACACGCCATACGCGATAGTTAAACCCCGCATTTAACATTTCAAGCCAATGTTTATAATGTAGTGCAATGCCCTATCCGTATGCAAGGATACACCCTCATCGCACCCATCGGCGACAACCCCCACGCGCTCTTTGTTGGCATCCGGTCCTTTCCAACAGAACGCGTGATCCTCCTCACCCGCAAAGCAAGCGAAGCCCAAGAGATTGCGCGAGACCTAGAGCGATTCAAACTACCCACCACTATCGTTCCCATCGGAAGAAACATCTGGGACGAAGTCTTCCATGCAATCGCCCGCATAAAAAACCAATCGCCAAACCAACAACTCATCATCAATGTCTCGACCGGCGACAACATGATGAGCTGCGCAGCAACATCAGCGGCATTTGTCAATGGCATCAAAGCATATGGCATCGAAAAGGACCAGCCCATGCTCCTCCCCGTCCTCAAATTTTCCTACTACAAGCTCATCACAGAAAAGAAACTTAAACTCCTCAACCTGCTCCACCACCGAGAGAAGCTTACCATACAAGAACTAAGCACCCAAACAAAGATGAGCCTCCCCCTAATCTCATATCACATCAACGGAAATGCCACAACAGAAGGCCTGCTTCGCATGGGCCTTGTCGCAACACAAGAAGACCGCGGCAAGACCATCATCACACTAACCTCACTAGGAACACTCCTAATCCGAGGTTATATAACCTAACAGGTGATGCACATGGCATTTGAAAACGTAAATAACCTTGCCTCAAAACCGAAATACTTAACGATTTGGGCGGTGTCAGCAGCACTCATAATGTGGCTATACATCGGACCATTGACAAATCAAGCAAACTACGACATCATCGGCTGGATCTTTGCCATCACATTTCCCATCATCGCAGGCGGCGTCATCGCCGGACAATACTATAATCTATCAGAAGTAAAAACCTGCCCGATGACTGCCACAACAGGAGGCCTCATTGGAACGATCACCGGCATCCTCACGGTCGCCTGCCCAGCGTGCCCCCTTGTACTCCTCACATGGCTTGGCCTTGCTGCAGGAGCGGGCGGCGCGCTCTTTGGAGGACCCTGGCTTAAAATCGCAAGCCTCGCAGTCCTCATCGTGTCATTACACTGGGCCACAAGCAAGAAAGGAGTTTGAAAAAGGGGGGCCTGCTGGCCTCTTTTTTTAATATACTCACCAACGCATGGAGAAAGAAATCGAGATTCGGATGGGCAAGGCAGCAGTACAAGGAACCCTATCCATCCCTTCAAAAGCCGTCGGAATTGTCCTATTTGTCCACGGCAGCGGATCTAGCAGATTCTCACCGCGCGAACGCTTTGTCGCCACACAACTTCACAAGGCTCATCTAGCCACTCTCATCATCGACTTGCTCACACCACAAGAAGAGGCGATCGACTCAATCACCGCGGAATTCCGATTCAACATTTCATTCTTGGCCAAACGATTGATCCAAACAGTAACCTGGCTTAAGAAAAACCCCCTCACCAAGCACCTGCGAATCGGCCTTTTTGGCGCCAGCACTGGCGCAGCAGCAGCGCTCATTGCAGCAGCACAACGGCCTCATGACATAACATCTGTTGTATCACGCGGTGGAAGACCTGATCTTGCAGGCGAATCGCTTTCTATAATCAAGGCACCTGTCTTACTCATCGTCGGCAGTGAGGACAGCGACGTCATCAAACTTAACAAACAAGCCATGGCACGAATGAAATGCCCTGTACAACTTGAGATCATCCCTTACGCAACCCACTTATTTGAAGAACCGGGAACACTAGCACAGGTTGCAACCTTGACAACACAATGGTTTCTTCCGAAGCTCGATTTCTCCTTGCGTGATTTGGTATCCTCTGCGATCATTATGACAACCCTCCTTCTACTAGCCAGTTGCACTCAAGCAGGGACCCCTGTGATGACCATCTCAAGCCCAGCATTCTTGCACGCTTCAGACATTCCCACCCCATACACCTGCCAAGGCGATGACATCAGTCCGCCATTACGCATCTCTAAGATTCCCCAAGGCACCAAGACCCTTGCCTTGATTGTCGACGACCCTGATGCACCCCGAGGAACATGGACGCACTGGATTGTATGGAACATTGATCCATTCCCCTCCATTATTCCGGAAGGAGAGATCCCCAAAGAAGGGACTCAAGGCCTCAATGACTTTGGAACACCCACGTGGAGAGGACCATGTCCGCCATCAGGCAAGCACCGATATGTTTTCAAACTCTACGCCCTCGACACCACACTTGAACTTCCTCTTAACAGCGCCAAGGCAGACCTTGAGAACGCCATGAAAGAACACACCATTACATCAGCGGAACTCATCGGCCTATACCAGAAACAATAACGTTACAAACCAATCATTTGCACAAGCATTAGCGCAACGACAAACATGACCCCGGATAGCCAGAGCAATTTGTCATCGTCCTTATACCAACCATATACAGCAGCAATGGCAAGCGCAAGCCCAAGAATCGTCTCTACCATCGCGCACCTCTTATAACCAATGCCAAAAACGCCATCTTAAGACCGGACATTGGGTTTCCTTGAAACGCAAGGAGACCCGCACCAATAAGAAGCAATGCGATCGCTGTCCTTGCACGATCCTTTGCCCACAGATCCATCACAACAACCCCCAGAACAAAGCGCTTTCGCCAAAAAACAACATCAGAAGCAGAAATATCGCAAGTCCTATGAACGTCCAACGATCATCTTCTGACCTGTATGAGAGTGTTGACATCATCACAAGAATGATTGCCACAATCTCCATATCAACACCCGTTGTCATCATTGATCACCATAGAGCATGTACGATATTAACGCAAACGCGATAAGACCAACAACAAAAGCATACTTTGCTTGACGAAAAAACGCAAGCACTGCGGCAAGCACGGAAAGACCATACACGACCTTGCGCAATGATGCTTTACGCGCAGGACTCTGCGCTGTTTTAGTCTCCTTTGCCGCGACTGCCTTTTTTGTCATCACAATTTGTGGATTGTGCTGGTATAAAAAATGTGCGGTGGCACGTAATCGTTCACTTTTATGAAACCGCACCGTCGGGTTGTCGTCCTTGTTATCGCTCCTCTTACGCCCTGCCGCCGCTCCTGTTCCAAGTTGATTACAACTTGGGTCCAGACAGTTGACGAATTATATGAACTTTTGCGTCAACTGCCTAATAATCAAGTTGAGCCGAGATACAAAATGATCAGCGCGATAGCTACGGGCTTTAGCTCGTAGGTGAAGCGCGTATGTAACCTAAGTCACGCTGATCATTCACAGAAATCGTGGATTTCTGTGCACACAGACCCTTGGTCTGTGTTGTGTTTCAAAAGTCGCCTTCTATAATGTTAGCCAAGAGTACTGCGTGGTCTGAGCG
>JACQSU010000020.1 GCA_016211165.1 Candidatus Woesearchaeota archaeon
GTCACAAAGCTCTCTTCAGGGATTGTGCCGATATTAGTCATATAGATGACGCGTGCCATCTTTCCCCTGCGGCCGATCTTTCCTTCTTTTCTCCAGATCTTGGAGTAGATGTACCTGTCTTCCAGATCCACGTATTCGCCAGCAAGATATGACAAGACATCGTTAAAATCTGCTCGTGTCAAGTCTGCATAACAATAGCTTTTGCGAACAAGTTCATATAATTCCTTCTCCTCCCAGACTTGGTCAATGGCCATTCCCATTACATGTTGGGCAAGGACGTCGAGCGCGTTTGTAGGTATGTGGATTCGATCAATATTGCGCGACAGCGCTGCCTTCAAGAGCACGGCGCACTCAACAAGGTCATCCCGATCAAGGACAATGATTCTGCCCTTGGTCGTCTCGCTCATCTTATGCCCGCTTCGCCCGATGCGTTGCAGTGCTCGAGCCACGGACTTCGGAGATCCAAGGCACACCACAAGATCGACATAGCCAATGTCGATGCCCAGCTCAAGCGATGTGCTGCACACCACCACCTTTAATTCGCCATTGCGCAGGCGTGTCTCGATACTGTGCCGATGCTCCTTTGAGAGCGAGCCGTGATGTGCGCCGATGTTCTCGGTGTAGTTCTTAGGAAAATTCTCGCGCAGATGGTGCACAACGCGTTCCGTCGCAGCGCGCGTATTCGTAAAGATAAGTGTAGTCCGATGCTGTTGTATCAAGTTATCGAGCAAGCTGTATAGCGCAGTCTGCGTCTTTGCGTATGTCGTATCAATGAGATCTGGCAATGGACTGACCACTTGCAGGTCCATCTTCTTGATGAATTGCACATCGACAACAACGCAGTCACGAGTCGGCCCGACAAGGTATGTTGCAACTTCATCAAGCGGAGCGACAGTCGCTGACAATCCTACGCGTGTGACGTGCGTCGCCAGGTGCGCAAGCCGTTCAAGCGATAAAGATAGATGCACTCCGCGTTTGTTCTCGGCAAGCGCGTGGATTTCGTCGACGATGACCCAGCTCACGTCGGTGAAGAGTTTCCGAAACTTTATGGATGAAATCAGTATCGCGAGGCTCTCCGGCGTTGTGATTAAGATGTGCGGCGGTCGCTTGAGCATCATCGCCTTTTCGCGTGGTGTGGTATCGCCGGTTCGCACAGCTACTCGTATTCCCAATTCCTTACCAAGCAATGCCTTCATCTGCTCCAGGGGCTCTTGCAGGTTCACGCGAATATCCTCATTAAGCGCCTTGAGTGGTGAGATGTAGATGGCATATACCTTGTCTTGCAGTTTGCCTTTCTGTGCCGAATCAACGAGCTCATTTAACACAGCCATAAAAGCAGTCAGCGTCTTCGTCGCTCCTGTTGGCGCCGACACGATGATATTCTTGCGCGAGTGGATTTCGGAAACTGCGTAGAGTTGGGGCAGGGAATAGGATGGGAATCGGGACTCGAACCACTGTTTTAGAAGTGGGCACACAAGCGAGTCGAGTTGTTCCGCTTCATCGGGTTCTGTTTTATGGATGAGCATAGAACCAAGCCGCCGTGGACGCTTAATAAAGATTGGTTGGGGTTGTCCAGTCCGGAATCGTTATGCGATGTACGCATTCTTTGGTAGCATCCGTCTGCTGCTGATTCCAAAAGATCCTGTCAAGAATCTTGCGCTGATTGGCAAAGCCGAGGGATTGGATAAGTTAAGCATTGTCCAGATCAGGTGCGTCAAAGATTCTCGAACGCGAACTCGCGCAGGTGCAATGGTATCTCTCGTGAGAAAAGGGGCCTGCTACGTTCATACAGGGATCCTAGGGCTCCTCAATCGTTATCCATCGGTGCCGTATTGTTTTGGTGCGTCTCTGGCTGGTGTCTTCGCTATTGGTTTTTACCGAAGAGTGAATCCGAATCAAGTAATCTCCTGGGGGGAGCTCTTGGTCCGTGTCAAGCATGAGGTACACAAATTGCGATCTGCCACGCAAGCTAGTAAGTTCTGTCCCGTGCGTGATCTCGCCTGTATCCATAATGTAGGCCTTGGTGTTGATGCGGCGCAAGGCAAGCCCGTTAGCTTGGCGTAGGCCAATGGATAGGGGAATGCTCTCTCCTGCGCGTACCCCGTCGGGTAATCGGATGCTCTGCATTCGGATGCGTCCATCAGATGCTTGGACTGCGGTAGAAGCAATCATCAGTGCCCCGGCAAGCATAATGAGCGTGATTCCAATGGTGAGTGCGATGCCTCTTCTCATAGATATCCCCCAATGTTCTTATCAGAGAGTAGTATTGGTATATAAGCGCTTCGGTGAAAAATCGCTTAAGTTCGCCAAAGGCGAACATTAAGCGATTTTCTTCCTGGGCCGCCAGTGATTTCTCCAACAAACGTGTCTGATATCGTCTTGTGCATATTGCGCACAGCAAGCGAGTTGAATGTTGAAGGAGCCTTTGGCTTTGCTGCAATGATCTTTGATGTCATGTCAACCTTGCCCCTGGGCTTTTTAAAGGGTATCGAATGCGCGCGCACGTTCTTTGAGAGCCACGCCTTTTCGCTAGTCGGCGTGAGATCCACTGTTTTGCCGTTGAGAATCGGATTGTCGGCGATGCTGCGAACCTTTGGTCGTTCATAGATATTGGAATCTGCGAACACACTTGACGCGAGTATGAGAATGATTGACACGGCAAGTCCATATCTCCTGGAGGACTTTGTATAATCTCCCTTTCGCCGGCTTTCAAAGTTCTCCATTCCTTTTCTCGACGATTCAGCATATATAAATCTTGTCAGAGTAATAAAAGAAACAGAGAAAAAAATCATCGCCTCGCAAATGCGCCGCCGAGCCGACTGCCAAACTGCCTCGGACCCAGGACAGGCGGGCGCTTGTAGTCACGGCTCACCTGCTCGAATCGACTGCTCGTCGGACAGTTTTCCTTTGTGCAGCCAAGAAGCAGAGGATTGCTCACGCTTCCACGCACATTGAGGACACGGGCTCTTGCCTGCTTTTGCACAGGTTGGATGGCATATGGGTTGACGACCTTTTTCATAGGTGCATCTGCGTGTTCTGCCACAGCAAGCGCACGCACAGCTCTCATTGATCCCTTGGCAAATGCAACGGGAGCAAGGAGGCTGACCACGAGCACGGCAAGCACGAACAAGGTCCAGTGATGTCTCATAAAATCACCTCTTTGGTATGGGAAAACGTATACTGGCACTATAAATACTTTTGGGAAAAAAAGGGCCAAGCTTGCTACATCGAGCTAGTTCTCAAGGAGATACATCCCTGCACAGCGCCCAGGGCTTCTGCAAGACAGACTTGCGAGTCGCTTGTACATCTTGCTTGACAGACTGCCTGCTTGCCGATGTCTATGGACTCTCCCCGGCAGACAAGATTACAGCGTTCGAGCGCATTTAAGCAACGCGTCTTCTGTAGTGCCGCTTCATCAGCGCAATGTGTCGCGCAGGTTTTGACTGCACTTCTTGTTGGAGTAGTGAGCGCACCTTGTATGGAATTGCTCCCGGCAATCACAAGACCAACGACAGCGACCACAGCAGTGATGATGAGGATGCCTCCGATCGCAGGTTTCATAACAAAATCGCTGCTTGTGACTTATAAGAATCTACCGCTGACGCGTCGGAGGCTTTTTCGACTGATGCCCCAAAATTCTCAACGTGCAAAGCACATGTGAGGCCCACAGGCCGGACGCGCAAATCTCCTTTGACGACTGGTAGTCTATCAAACCACACGATACCCTTTTGGTCATCGTTGAAATGTTTACGGATATACACCGCGTTATCCTTCGCATGATTGGGCATCAATAGTTTCACGATCTCATGTGAACTATATTCGGAATTGAGAGGTTCTTATTTTTCTTGAGGATGATGACGTTGTGATTCGTGGTATCCATCTTTATTTCCAGGATCCAGTTTCCTTTCGCAGTTAATCTCTTGCTAACCAGCTTGCCTCGCACATTTGGCTTTTTGAGCCAGCGCTCCTGCTTGGCCTTCTTTTCAAGATATTCGATGAGTGGGTTTGACATGGTGTTGGGTGTTGGATCGTTGTTCTTTAGAGTTTGTTGGCCATTGTCAAAGATCGTTTTCTCATAAAACAGAAAGGTTTAAATATCGTTCTCCCATAAAACAGTTTATGGACGATGTTTTCGATGAATGGAGTGCGTATGCCAAACGAAAAGAGCTTCTAGCAAGGGATGTTGATCTCGATAAGCTATGGGTGGGTTCCAGGCTCAAGATTATGGCTATTACCGGTATTAGGCGATGTGGTAAGACCAGTGTATTGATGCTTCTTTACCAGGATCTCCTAAAGAAAGGGAAGAAAGCAGGATTTGTGAGTCTTGAAGACAGTAGGCTAAATGATCCAAAAACTCTTAATTCCTTAATCAAGTGGTTCGGAGACGAAGGGTATTTGATTCTTGATGAGGTGACTTCTGCAAAGGATTGGGAAGGATGGCTCTCAAGGAATCATGAGATGCTCAAAGGGAAGTTGGGGCTAATCGTGAGTTCCTCGCGAAGCAATCTTGTTGTGCCAAACAAACCATTGCGTGGAAGAATATTATCATATGAAATGTATCCCTTATCTTTCTCTGAGTTCCTCTCATTTCGTGGAGTGAAAGTCGAAAAGACCACCGCGGGTGTGGGACGAATTGAAAAACAGTTAGAAGAGTATCTGCTCTTTGGAGGATTCCCCGAAGCCGTCCTGTTGGATGACAAGACCGAAAAAGTCAAGCTCCTCAATTCATACTTTAAGGACATTATTGGATTGGATGTCGCTGAGATTGCTCAAGAAAATATATCCCTAGTAGATGTATTTGCAAGATATATTGTGGAGTCTCCTTATTTTTCTGCATCAAAATGCTTGCATTCATTCAAAAGCATGGGTTACAAGATTGCCAAGCAAAGTCTTCTTCGTTTGGAACGCTGTTCCCAAGAAGGATACCTATTCTTTTTCGTGCCAATATTTTCATTATCCATAAAGGATAGGGCACAATATCCACGCAAGTCGTATCTTGGTGACACCGGGTTTGCATACTCTATAAGCGGAAAGATCGATAAGGGGAGGAACTTTGAAAATACGGTTTTCTTGCACCTAAAAAGGATTCTGCTGCCGAATCACGAATTGAATTACTGGAAGAACAAGGAAGGGCAAGAAGTCGACTTTATAATCCGACAAGGAAAGAAAATCGAAGCGATTTACCAAGTTACCTACGATTTGGATAACGAGTCTACTAAAAATAGGGAAGTCGGAGGACTAGTCGCCTGTGCTCACGAATTTAATCAAAAACATGGTATGATCATCACTAAGGATGTGGAGAAAAATGAAACAATAAAAGGAGTGACTATTCGGTTCATGCCACTATGGAAGTTCCTCCTTGCAAGCTGGACTGCACCCCTAAAATTGGACAGATAGATAACGAAGTCCAACTTCCCGGAAGGGAAAGGAAGGTGCACCATGACAAGGAGAAAATTCAAGCTCGGTGTGATTCAGGAGCTTGATACAGCGTCATTGACTGAGGTTTGCCGCAGGCACAGTCTGCACGCGTCCACCGTCATCGGTTGGCGCAAGGAGCGATCACTCGCTCTTGCCAGGCCCTTGATGTCAAGCGCAGCACGTACTACAACCGGATAGGGCAAACGCAAACGCCTACATTCAAGTATCGGCTACCGGCCACCAAACGAGCTGGAAGCGGAGGTGTTAAATATTCGCTAACTCAGTGTCCAAGAACAAGGGTTCACTTCAGTGAATGATTCGAATACGGTGTGGTAACCATTAAATAGGATTATTCTGGTTTCTTCGAAGGGTGATTTTGCATGGCAGATCGAACTGAGAGTGTGGGCGAACTTCACGTGAAAGCGTGGGCTGCGGTCGGCGCTACGCTCCGTGGGATTTCCTTCTGTGGCGGTGTCTGCATGGGGCTGTTTTCAGCGTTGCATAATTGGTTTATGAAAAGTTTGACTAAACTCATATGAAACGTATCCAAGTAGCAGTCGTAGGGGCAGGCATATCCGGTTTGGTCTGCGCCTATGAGCTACAAAAAATGGGTTATGAGGTAACTGTGTATGAGAAAGAGCCTTATGTTGGAGGAAGGATGTCGACCAGAAGAAGGGACGGTTTAACCTTTGACATAGGGGCTAATCTTATTGAGCGCAAGTACTCACTAATTGACCACTATTGTACAGAGATGAGGGTTCCAATTAAGGATATGTCTTTAGGAATTCACCGCCTCCTCAAGCATTCCAAATATTACCGACTAAATCTTTCGATGTTGAGACTGGCTGGTACGCGTCTGCTATCATGGAAGGAGAAAATTCGTATGTTTGGTTTGATGTTAAGAGTGCGGTTTACTCATCCCACCTTGAGTTTGTATAATTTGTATCACGCAAACCCATCTCTGGATTCGGAAAGTGCTTATGCTTATCTAAAGAGGAGTATCGGAAAGAGATTTGTTGATTACGTCGCGGATCCCGTCATCGCCGCATATCATTTTCATTCATCAAAAGAGTCTAGCAAGGCATTTTTCTATTCGATACTCACGACCTATGATCAAAGGTCGTTATCATTAAAATACGTAACTGGGGGTATGGGTTCGCTCCCTGAGGCGATCTCAAGACGAGTTTCAGTGAAGAATGGGGCTAGTGTGAAAAAGGTGTGGCGGGAGGGCAGAACTGTGTATGTCGAATCTGGAGGAAAAAGAGCTTATGATGTTGTGGTGATCGCGACAACGGCGGATGTAGCAAGAAGAGTGATTATCAAAAAGTCCAGGAACCAGAATGCGTTTCTTGACAAAGTTAAGTATGCCACGACTGTCTATGTGAGCTTCAAAGTGCCGGAGGATGCATTAGGAGGAGTCTACCTGAGTTACCTTCCAAAAATGGAAAGCCCAATCATTTGCGAATACTCAAACGAATCACGGAAGGGATCATATTCGTACAAGGGGCATTCTTTGATAAATGTGGGCTTGCACGAGGATTTCGCTAAGACATTGATCAAGAAATCCAATGGTCTTATCTTTAAACTAGTCAAATCTGAACTCTTGCGCGTGTGTCCTGAACTCGTTGGGGTAAAAGCAGAAGTGGTTCCCTTCGATCTGGTGCGTTGGGAACGGGCTGTGCCAAAATTCTACCCGGGTTACGTGCGTGCGATGCAACACTTCTGGACGAACGGTCAAGGAGATAATTCTATTTATCTGGTTGGAGACTACCTTAATAGTACTGGCGTTGAGAGCGCAGCTCGTTGTGGAAAGCGGGTTGCAGAGATGATCTTGGG
The DNA here is from genome assembly GCA_016211165.1 of Candidatus Woesearchaeota archaeon. Classification (GTDB taxonomy): domain Archaea; phylum Nanobdellota; class Nanobdellia; order Woesearchaeales; family JAGWAF01; genus JACQSU01. Next base: position 7,255 of record JACQSU010000020.1, read on the forward strand.
AGAGTACATATGAAATCATACGATGTGATAATTGTAGGTGGCGGTGTGTCTGGGATGATGTTAGCAAAGTTACTAGACTCGACAAATCTTGATGTACTTCTAATCGAAAAGAGAAGAAAGATAGAAATTAAACCTAATTCGTTTGGCACTTTTTCTGACGTGGCGCGTCAATTCTGTTTACAGAATTATGTGAGAAAATATTTTAGTACATGGGCATTTTATGGAAAACAGGTCGTAACGCGGAAGAGTTCGCATAATTTTGGTTGCGTCGTTGATTTCAATGCTTGGGTGAGATCGCAGAAGCTAAAGAAGGTGCAATTCAAGACAAATACTACTATCATGAGTATCAAACGAATTGGTGGTAGTGTATGTATCACAGACAATCGGCATAACAAATATCTCGGCAATATTATCGTGGATGCCACTGGTTTTGCCCAAGTCGTTCGAAAGAAATTGAAGCTGCCCTTTACCCATCAGACCGGGTTATCCTATGAGATAGAGGTAAGGGATTGTAAAGTGATTGATCCGAGCGAAGCTTGCTATATCTTGAACTTCGATATCAGTAATAGTGGTGGGTGGCTCTATGGCCTATCGAAGCGAAATGCACAGTATGGTTGGGCGGATTTCTATCCAGAAAGTCATTCAACCCTCAAGAATCTGAAGCGACGTGTCCATACTTCGATTTCTCGGTTGCAACGAATCGCTGTGCAGCTAGATAAAGCTCCGATTGTGTATCGGTTTGGTCGATTTGGGCCAACGGGAGATGTAAAAGACAGGGTTGATGACAATATTCTCTCGATTGGTGATGCGGGGAGTTGTGGAACTCCGGTGACACTGCAGGGATTTAAGCAGTCTCTTGAAAGTGCATCCTTTGCCAGTAAGACGATTCTATTGGCTACTAAGACACATGACTATAGTAAAAGCACGCTTGGGTTGTACTCGGAACTATTTGACCGCGTCTATAGAACCGACTACCGTATTCAAAAGATCGTGAAATTTGTGTACCTCCATTGGATGCGACAAGAAGAGGTGGATGCGTGGATATCGAATTTCGGTGACTTATCTAAGGAGGATTTTTTTCAGTTGCTGAAAGGACCGTTCACGTTTAAACTCATTAGAAAGACACTAGACGTCAGCTTGGTCACAAATATCGTTTTAAATGCTATGAATCAAATGCTACCACGAGTTCTTCGGTTTAGGCGCACGATAACACCATCAAAGCAGGAGGTTATTGATGAAACGAATTAAGACTCTCATTATCGGTGGGGGCGTGTCGGGGATGGCTTGCGGCAAAAAGCTCAATGAGACAGGTGAAGAATTCCTGCTTGTAAGCAAAGCTATGGGTGGGAGGATGTTAACTTCACAATCGCATATTGTTAATTATGGCGCCAGTTATATAACATCTGAATACAAGCATACGTGGCCATTTATGTCTGGTAGGGAGCGGATATGGATCCATCAATGTCAGTTCTTTGACGAGAAGGAGCTTACTACGTTTTATTGCAAGCGCACATTGAGGTCGCTATGGCCTCTTATTAAATTGTATTTCATCGCCCGTGATTTCAAGCATCGTCTTCGAGCATTGCGAAAAATGGCGCTGTATGAGGAACAACAAGATGTTCTTGCCTCGGATACAGTCTTGAGCAGATACGTTAAGCTGCCTGCCAAAGAGTTCATAATCAAAAACGGATTGGGAGATCTTAATGAAGTGTTTTTCTCCCCACTGTTCTACAGTACAGGTTTTATTGACTATACGGAGTCAAACACGTTTCATTACCTAGACTGTCTTATGGAAGTATTCTGTAGAATCTACGTAGCAGACCATAGCCATTGTTGTAAAGATCTTATGCAGGGTTGGGAAGATAGGGTTATAATGGAGACAGTAAGATTGCTTAAGAAGACCAAGGATGGGCGATACCTCGTTCGCACTAATAAATCAGTATATTCAGCACGCAATGTGGTCCTTGCAATTCCCTATAAAGATGCGCATAGACTCTATCCCGTGCCAAAACCTGAGCGGAATGTCCCAATTTATACTTTTGAAATAAAGGGGCAACGAAAAAAGGTGTATTCCCATAAGCCGATTGTGTTCTTCAAGCCACTTGTTGACGATATTACAATCTTGTGGCGCCAGCGCAATGGTAACGATATAGCATATAGCAAGTTCTCAAAACCAAAACTTGATGATTATTATGCATCCCATAAAATTGTGAAAAGGATTTACTGGCCAACCGGCACTGTGATTTCTGGCTCAAAATGGGTTCCTCAGATACTTGACAAAGGACTATATCTGGCATCTGATTATAATATATTGGGCTTAGAGGATGCATTTATCACAGGGGTTTTTGCAGCGAATCAAATAATAGGCGGTAAGAAAGAGTGAGTTGATGTAAACCATATTGGAACTTTGAGTAAGATGTTTGCTCATGTCTGTGCACGAGATTTGCTATGTAGCGAATCTCACAAATGTTCAATAATTAATGAGATTCGCTATTACTAACGTCCTCTTGACGCTTGCTTACGCTTGCGCTTTTCCTTGCGCATGCGCTTGCGCTGCCACTTCCAGCGCATCTGCTGTTTTTTCTTCCAGCGGCGTGAGGATCGTTTCATGAGACGGCAGGGGATTGGAGGGGTATTTAAAAGTTGGTTTTGAGCGCAAGGCCTATAGGGCAATGATCAGACTCCACCACGTGTAATTGTTGGGTTGATTATTGAAATGCCGGAATGTGTCGATGATTCTTGAGAATCCTTCGCGCTCCTGGTCTGTGAATCCTGCATTCGTCCTGTTTTCTTTGTGAGCGACATTAAGATCACCGCAGAAGATGACAGGTTTTTGCTTTTCGAGTTTCTTGAGGTGTTCTAAGAAAAGCTTGTTCCATTTTATGCGGTAGTCAAGTCTCGTGAGTCCTCGTTGACTGTTAGGCGTGTAGACATTGACGAGATAATGTTTGGGGAACTCTGCTGTTAGGACACGGCCTTCAGTGTCGTGTTCAGGAAGGCCGATGCCCTGGGTTACGGATAGGGGTTCTTTCTTGGTGAATAGTGCGGTGCCAGAATATCCTTTCTTCTCCGCACTATACCAAAACTCGTGGTAATCTCTAAGCTCATGCTCCACTTGGGAGCGCTCTGCCTTGATCTCCTGCAGGAGGTGGAACAATCTCAGAACACAATGGTCCCGCCGGGATTTGAACCCGGGTCGCCGCGTCGAAAGCGCAGCATGATGGGCCGGACTACACTACAGGACCGCGGAATTGGCGAGAAGCACGCCTCTTTTAAATGTTACTTTGATCGAAAGATTAGATGAGTAGGATATTTGGTAGTCCTTCAAAGTCGTCGTCCGCTGACACGAGAATAGCCTTCCGCTCGATTGCAGTCGCCAGGTGAATGCCATCGGCAAGGCTAAATGTTGGTTTAGTCGTTCGTCGCTCTTTCTTGAGCTTTCCTGACTCGGAGGCGATATGCAGAGTCAGAGGTAGGATTGCAGCTCGTTGCTGAATGAACTTGAGATAGTCTTCAAACGGCCTGGCTTCTCGGAGGCATTTGTCAGAGAGTTCTGCGATGGCTATAATCGAGGATTCGACTTCCTGCTCTTCTATGATCTTCCTTATTTTCGCGCCTTTTAAAGTACCTCCGAGGTACTCATACCAGGCCGATGAATCGAGAACGTATTCAGTCTTCATGGAAGTCCATCCGGTCTTTCTTTGACCACTTCATTCCTTTTGCAGCCCCAAACATCGATCGTGGTGTCTCTTTATGTTCTTGTGCCAAGGTTCGGATCACCTCATCCATGCTAGTCATGGACTCCTCTTCCTTGATTGATCGCAACAGTTGCGCCGTGGTCTTAGCAATCTGTACCGTTGTCATAGTTATAGTTATAGCTCTAGTCGTATATTAACCTTCCTCTGTGCGCATAATGTGGCCCCAGCGAGACTTTCCGGAAAAGAGGGGAACCCCTCTTTTGAACTCCCCCTGATTCTTTAATAATCCTAGGGGTTCAAAAGGGGACGAAAGTCCCCTTTTCATTTGAACTCGCGACCTGTGGCTCGCCTAGGAAAAGGGGGACAAGTCCCCCTTCTAAAACCCCTTTAGGGGTTACAGAGGATCAGAATCCTCTGCAGCCATATAAGACCACCGCTCTGGGCCAGGCTGAGCTATGGGGCCACGAGCGCTTTGTTGTTGCGCGGCTGTTTTAAATCTTCCCTCAACGCGGAGTTATATAGTCTCTGCAGGACTAATAGATACGCCTCAATAGAGAATCCTGATTGTAGTAAATGTATCTGTGCTTCCTCTTTGAGTTCTGTATCGCCATCTGTGAGTCTCTCCAGTGCTGTCTTGATTCTCGAGGTTGAACCTCGAAAATACTTAGCAACCAACGTGAAATCAATCTCTCTTATGCAACCCAAGGTGTCGATGCCAGGTGCGAAATGAAGCATTATATTGTCAAGGTTTATCCTACCTGTGATTACAAGGCCGTCATGATCTTCCATTCTATAGATCTTTGTTTCTGGTGTGATAGTGATCTCCATCAATGCAGGGGAGTGCTCAAGCTTTGCACAGAAGTACCCGCGAAAATTGTGTTTGTACCACTCACAACCATGCTTGGCATACAAGACCGCATCTTGCGGTGAAGGCGACGCGAAGGTTATGTCAGCGTCAGGGTATCTGTCCGTGGGCATGTTCTGCCAGCCGCTATATGCCACTGCTCCTCGCGACATGTGTTTGAGAATGCTATCTTCGATAAACGCGATTGATGTGCCACGAAAGAGTCGATGTGGGTGGCGCCATGATATTTTCGAGTAGGGAATCTCGCGATTCATATCTTCGTGATACGATTGTGAGTTATAAAGTTGGGGGGATTGAATCCGTGTGATGTGTTGCTTAACCAAAGAGCGAAGCGTCACCCAACCCAATCCCAATCGTATATGGGCCCAACCGGATTCGAACCGGTGACCTTCTCGGTGTAAGCGAGACGTTATAACCGCTAAACTATAGGCCCGTGCCAGAGCAGAGCTGTCGCGACGTTAAAAATCTTCTCTGCGCAACACTTTTATACCCCCCATCCCTCCGTCTGAAAATTCTTCCATTGTGAGCCTCAGCGAACAAGGAAGAATTCACGCGATAGTAGTATAGCGGTTAGTATATGGCCTTGCCAAGGCTGTGACCGGGGTTCGAATCCCCGCTATCGCATTGTGTTTCTACAATGCTTCGCTCTTTGGCCAACCAATAGATCGCGGGGATTCGAAGTCTCCTCACTCTTGTTCGGAGCCCAAGAATCGTTGCGACGTAATACAGAACATTGAGGCTAATGACTTACCGAAGAACGATTCTTGGAATCCCCGCTATCGCAGACTATATTCTCACATTATACAATTTCTGCGATAGCGGGTCCACCGAACAACGTTAGGTGATACCCGCTATCGCATTGTGTTGGTCTGTTGCCCCTTCGCAGTGGTTAAATTAGAAAGTTTTATATACGAGTTTTTGTTATTACATAGTAGTTACAACCTGCCGGCCCAGGGCCGTCGTCATATTCATTGTGCCGACCCTTCATCTATCCCCCTAACCCTGGGCTGCAGTGCGTAACCCCCCCATGATCAACGCATCACTTCAACACATACAATCACTGCGCACGCCAAGCGGACTCTTCCGCGCAAGCAAGGCAGACGTCAGCACAGGATACAACAAAAGCTGGATACGGGATAATGTCTACACGCTCCTTGGCCTTGAGGCAGTATCGCGCATCGAGGATGTTGTGGTAAATCTTCAGCGACATCTTGACATTCTTATAAAACACCAAGACAAGATAGACTGGGCGATCAGAGAAAAGCCCCAACACCGCTATCAGTATATTCATGCACGATACCATCCCGACACCTTGGAGGAATTTCATGAAGAATGGGGCAACAAACAAAATGACGCCATCGGTGCGCTCTTATGGAAGATCGGAGACCTTGAACGCAAAGGCGTTCGCATCCTACGCGATGATGTGGATCGAATGATGCTTCAAAAGGTCGTGATGTACCTTGTGTCCATTGAATACTGGCAGGATCCGGACAATGGCATGTGGGAAGACAATGAAGAAATACACGCGAGCTCCATTGGCGCATGTGTTGCAGGTCTGGAAAAAGTCAAGGGCATCGTGATGGTGCCGCAATGGCTCATCACTGCTGGCAAGGAAGCGCTCTGGAAGCTGCTACCAAAAGAGAGTCACACAAGGAAACTCGATTTAGCCTTACTCTCACTGATTTATCCCTACAATGTAGTTGATAAACGGGTGAGGGACTGTATCTTGCGAAATGTCGAGGAACACCTTGTGCGTGAACGCGGTGTGATTCGGCACATTGGCGATTGGTACCATAATCGGGACGGCGAAGCAGAGTGGACCATGGGATTTGCATGGCTTGCGATCATCTACAAGCAGATTGGCAATACACAAAAGTATCAGCACTATCTTGCGAAGACGCGCAGCGTAATGAACAGCGCTGGCGAACTGCCAGAATTGTATTACGCCAGATCTTCTGAACACAATGAAAACACGCCACTTGCGTGGGCACAAAGCCTGCACATCGTGGCGGAGGTATAACCGATCGATAACTGTGGCTATAGCAAGTTGAGTTAATGTTGGAACTTTTGCGTCGGGCTGTCACGAAGTGCATCTCGACTCAACTTGGACGCAAAAGTTCATATAATTCGTCAACTGCCTATAGCTAGTCACAGTGGATCCAAAGTACTCGGCAGGAACGAGATTCTATCTTCATCGTCCTGTGCAGGACTGTTGAGTGCGCACGAGAAACACTCGAGACCCTTTTCATGCATGACAATGCAAACAAAGGGCTAGTTGGCGCTCACGTTATTGAATTGACGAGCTCCACATACATCGCTGCGCTCCACGCTTGGGACATGCATCCTTGTCCTGTCTGGGAAAGGGCGCTTGAGAGTTCGGAATGATGTCCCAGTGCGCCCAATGTGAGGATGTCCTTAGTCGAGGCATTGAGGATCTTGATTATGTACGACGCGTATTTCTTCTTGTTAACTTGCTCAAGGGAGATCGCGGCGAGATTGTTTATCCAGTACCAAGAATCCCCTCTGTGATAAGATTGCGGATTTTCTCCGGTATGGTGACCAGTGAAAAGCTTATGTTGGGTGTCGATGCTTGAGAGACCGCCCCACGGAAGCCACAACTGCGTGAGGACACGATCAAAGCACTGCTCCCACTCGGAATTCGTGAGAAGTTCAGGATAGACGTGGTGCGCAAGGAACACATTGGGACGAATCATGGGGTCGTCCTTGCCGTCATAAAGATAGTGGTTCTTGAAGAAGTGATACCGGACCTTTGCAGCGAACTCTTTTTCACTTGCACCATTCTTCCGTCCATGCACACGCTGGAATTTGAGCATTGCTAAAAACAGGGCCTGATGTTCGATGCGAGCGCCGAGCCGCGTGTCCCCCCCATACGACGCGTCCATCCATGACATTCCATTCGGAGTTTCGATGAAGTCATCCTTCTGCATCAAGGACTTGACCGTGCTGATTGCAGAGTGAAGCGTCGATAGGATTGTGTCGATTTCATCTTGGGAGAAGAGACGTGGATGACGCTCAATGAGGAAGTGCAACGAAAAAAAGAGCCAACCCGCGGCGTCAAAACACCGATCCGTGGACTTGGGGTGGATGATGATGGGCACAAGACCGTCGTCTCCGATGTTCTTGAGAAGTTCAAGGGCTATGCGCTTCGCGTCTTGTTCGTGGCCAATCATCATCAATGCTGGCAGAGAAATGGCGGCATCGCGCGACCACACTTGGTGAAACCACGGAAGACCTGCCTGTAGACCCTGCGGCCCCAGAAGCGAGCAAAGTGCGTGTCTCGCTGCGTGATACGCGTGATTGATCTCTCCCTTGGGATGAACCGTTGTGAGCCTGTCGTGGACCTTCCACGCTGACTCGCGCTTGGCCCACGCTTCCTTGGCAGTCGTGAAGGCGCTCTCTTTGTCCTGACCAACTGCATACACCACTTCTCTTGCATTGATGGTGGCTGCGAAAAAGACATACCGCTTGAATGGTGGGGATGCACGCTCTTGATCATACGTGTACGCATGTTCAATCCATTGCTCCTGTGGCAGCAAGTGCAGATCCTCACTTGCGATCGCAAGCCACCATTGGTATTCGCCATCGCGAGGTTCTTTCTCATCCTCCTTTTTTTGGAACTCTACAAGTACGATGCCATCCTGATGATGGATGGTATAACGTCGGCCCCACTCGCGATGATCGTCGATGCGCTTGCCATCAATGATGAGTTCGACACTTGTCTTCTTGCTTAGCCGTTGCGCAATCGCAGGAAGGCCCCTCACATATCCAAGGTCTTCAGTGATGGTTGCATACCGTCTCTGGATGGATGTTAGGGCTGTGGAGACCTCCGAGAGCTCTTCGTTGATATGAAGCGATTCAATCACGCGAAGAGGTGCCGACGTCGTGCCAAGATACCACCCTTGGAATCGACTTGTCGCAATGCTTGGTCCAAGGAGCATATAGCCGCCTTTGCGATCTGTCAGAAGCCCATACACTTCATTCGACACCGCGTTCACCTCGGTAGAAAGCCGCAGCGTCTTCAGGGCTGACAGTGTTGATGAACTCGTCCGTCGCCATCTCAAAACCTCCAGGGGTTGCGATCCGCGGCGTCACTTCGATGCGGAAATGGAAATCGTCAATCGGGCTGTACAGGATCGCATAATTATAGGAACAATCAAGCACCTTGAGTCTTCCTAAGATCTGGTGAAGGATGTCTGCAAGGCCATTGAGGTCGGTTGCGTGGCTCAGATTCTTTGCGTGCGCTTTTGGCAGGATCCAGATCTCATAATTGTACCGTGAAGCATAGGGTGTGAAAGCGATCCACGCAGCATTCTCAAAACAGTGTCGGTAAGAGTCCTTCTCCCGACTAATGACGTCACAATATGGACAGTGGGAATGCTTCCTGAATGCCTCTATGTTCTCTCGAACATGCGCAGGAATGTGATTTAGCGCAAAGACCTGACTGTGCGTATGCACAATACTCGTGCCTGCCAATAACCCATGATTCTTGATGACCGCAACAAATTGGATGCTCGGCAGAAGCATCAGCTCCTCGATGCGTCTGCAATACAGGTTCAGAAGTGGGACGAGATCCTGCGGATCAAGATCCCATAATTGCTTGTGGTGATCAGGAGATTCCGCAATCAGTTCGTGGTACCCATACGACGCGCTGAATGTATAGTATCTGTTGTCGGTTCTAATCTCGGCCTGACCTTCGGGAGCGAGCGCAGGGTACTTGTTAGGAAACCAGCGCAGAGCCCACCTGCCGTCTTTTTCAACCCGTCCTATCTCGGCAGGCGTGCCATCTTCGTTTCCAGGACAGAAATGACACGTTTTATCACGTGACTCTTCCTTAGACTGCAACTGATGCGGTCGCTTGCCCCTGGCTGGAGCGATGATCACCCATCGATCTAAGATGTAGTCTTTTCTTAGTTCACCCATAGTCCCCCCTTTTCACGACAAAAACCCATCCTTTGATGTTTATAAGCATTGCTCGCACAAGCCATATAAACAAGGGGCCCCGTTGTCCTGCGATGAAATCCTACAAGCAGGTTATCATTGTGCGTATGGATCTTGGGATGTCCAAGGGAAAGGTCGCGGCGCAAGTGTCGCATGCCTCTGTCGAGGCAGTGTTGCGGTCACATAAGGATGATATTACCAAATGGCGTGATCAAGGAATGAAAAAGGTAGTTCTAAAAGTGGCTGATCTTAAGGACTTGATCAACTACAAAAACCGATGCGAAGACGCTGGGTTAGTTACCGCCATGATCACAGATGCTGGGCGCACTGAAGTGGATCCTGGGACCGTTACCTGTCTTGGCGTTGGAGCTGATGTTGTGGAGAAGATAGATTCTGTTACTGGGAAGTTGAAGATGTTGTGAGTCACTCCTCGAAAGTTCGGTTGTAAAAAAAATCTTGGAGCTCGAACTTGTGTTGATCAAAGATGCCATGCAGAAGGCCAGCAGGCCAGAACTGCTTCTCACGCATTAACCTTTGAGCTCTTCAATGCGGCGGAAATAACACTGACCAAGATCTGTGCCGATCAAGTTCGAGAGCTGTGTGGAGTACAGGAGAAGGTCAGGGATGATCTCCTTTGCAAGAACATGTTGTTCGTGTCGTGCGCCTAATTCGTGATGTTCACAATATGATGATAACTTTCCAAGGAGTTTGCCAAGCTCGCGCGTGATGTGTCGCACTTTATCTGTCTGGATATCATGCTCTCTGTAGATCTCATCAAATTCAGCTTGCAAACGCTGGACCTCTTTGAGCGTGATGTCCATGCGGATGCGCTGGAGACGCAGGTATAAGATGCTTACTCCTTTGGAACGGGTTTAAAAACGACGAGCAACTGCTGTACGTGATGGAAATAGTGGACGTAGTGGATGTGCGCAACAGTGTGATTGGGCAAAAACCAATCTCTGCCAATCACCACATCCGTGGCGTCCACATCTGGCTTGTCAATGACAAACAAGAAGTTCTTGTCTGCAAACGACCCGCGAATGCCTGGATCTTCCCAGGGCAGTACACATCAAGCGCTGGCGGAAATCTCAATACCGGAGAATCCTACATGCAAGCTGCTGTGCGGGAACTGCAAGAAGAGTTAGGCGTTGTGGTCCCTCTTACATTCGCGTGCGACTTTACATATCACCTCTCTGAACATCAAGCAGTGTTTCATCAACTCTTTATCGGAACGCATCTAGGCGCTATTCAAGCAGATGCCTCCGAGATAAAAATTGCTGAGTGGGTGTCGTATGATGTGTTACGCATCGAAGCTCGACAACGACCAGAACGCTTTGCAGGGCCATTTCTTGAAGCGCTTGAGGCTTACGAGCGCGTCCGCGGCGCAGGAAAACCCCTGCTTATCTTTGATCTTGACAACACGCTGTGCGATACCGACGCGCTCGCAGGTGATCATGGCAGAGTCGCAGAGCTTCGACTCTTATCTGCAGCGCAGGAGGTCCTGGGGATTGCCGATTGCACTAAGGTCCTCATCACCAAAAACCATCCTGATCATCCTGGCATACAACAGCGCAAGCTTGAGATCCTTGGAATAGGCGACAGATTCGATGATATCCACATAGTCTCTAGAGATCCAGAGAAACTCCAATGGTTTGAGGCGGCGATGAAAAAATACCAGGCGCGCCCAACTGATGTCGTCGTCATCGGCGACCGTCCTAACGCAGAGATCCGATGCGGCAATGTCTTGGGTTGCACCACCATCCAGATCCGCCACGGCAAGTATAAGGATCAGGCTCCAGCAGATCACTTTGAGATTCCAACTCACGCAATCGGCTCACTCCATGATGCAATCCCCATCATCGACAAGCTTATAAGGCAAGCCAAAGCCCGCCCCAACCTATGAAAACAGTCCAGAAAGGCGACCATATCAAGGTGGAATATAGCGGCGCTCTTGATGATGGCACGATGTTTGACACGTCCAAGGGTCGGGCACCGCTTGAATTCACTGTAGGCGAAGGCCATGTCATCAAGGGATTTGATGACGCAGTGGTCGGCATGAAGCTTGGCGAAGAGAAAAAGATCCACATCGACGCCAAGGAAGCGTATGGCGAACACAATCCTGAGCATCTTCGCAAGATCCCACTCAAGATGCTCCCGCCTGACTTTGATGCCAGACCAGGAATGAAGATGGCAATGCAAGCGCCCAACGAAGCCCAGTTCCCTGTAGTCATTGCTGAAGTAACTGCAGATGAGGTGACGGTTGATTTTAACCACCCCCTGGCTGGCAAAGCCCTTAACTTCACTATCATGGTTGTTGAGATTGAGGAGAAAAAGGATTAAATAGGGTCTTTCTGTTTTCTTCTTATGAACACAGAACAACGCTTCTCACTCATCAAGTCTGTTGGCGAGGAGATCATTACGCAAGAAGACCTAAAGATCCTCCTTGATTCCAAGAAACATCCCATCGCCTATGACGGATTTGAGCCATCGAATGTGATCCACATCGCTCAAGGAATCTTACGCGCAATCAATATCAATCGGATGACATCCGCAGGCTGCAAATTCAAGATGCTTGTCGCAGACTGGCATGGATGGGCAAACAACAAGATGGGCGGCGATCTTGAGAAAATCCAAAATGTCGGGAAGTATCTCATTGAATGCTGGAAAGCCACTGGGATGGATCTTGACAATATCGAATTTGTCTGGGCATCGGACTTTATGGATGACGACGAGTACTGGAAGATCGTGATGCAGATGGCGCGCAATTCGACACTTCAGCGAGTGCTTCGATGCACGCAAATCATGGGCCGCAAAGAAAGCGATATCTTGCAGGCCTCGCAGATCATGTACCCATGCATGCAAGCCGCTGACGTCTTCTACCTTGGTGTTGATATTTGTCAGTTGGGAATGGATCAGAGAAAAGTCAATGTGCTTGCGCGCGAGCTTGGTGAGAAGCTCGCCTACGGAAACCCCGTCGCAGTTCACCACCATATGCTCATGGGTCTTGGACAACCTCCGGCAACAGAGACCACAGGCATTGAGCGGCATATCGAGCTTAAGATGAGCAAGTCTAAGCCGGATTCTGCCATCTTTATGACAGACTCCGAGGCTGAGATCATACGCAAGATCGGCAAGGCATACTGTCCTGTAAAGGAAGTTGTTGAAAATCCCATTCTAGAGTACTGCAAGTACCTTGTCTTTGGCATGCACAACATGATGACTATAGAGAGGCCTGCAAGGTTTGGTGGGAACCTCGAGTTTACCTCATACACTGATCTGGAACATCATTACCGTGAGGGATTGGTGCATCCGATGGACCTAAAGAACGCCGTCGCGCACTACATCGATGCAATGGTACGCCCAGTCCGCGAGCACTTTGAGAACAATGCCAAAGCACGCAAATTGCTTGAAGAGATCAAAGGATATGAAGTGACACGGTAAAAAGGGGGCGTTGCCTCCTTTTGAACCCCCTGGAAATATAGTTATGCATATCGGGAAAATCGTTTATGCCCCGAGCGTAGCGAGGGACAATAAACGATTTTTCCTTGAGATACGCTTAAATAACAATCCTGACTCTTCGCATAGATGTGCGGAGTTGTCGGAGTCTATAATGTTGAGAACGCCGCACGCACTGCCCTAGAAGGGCTACGCTTGCTGCAGCATCGTGGTCAGGATGGGGCTGGGCTTGTCGTAGCGTTGCCAGACGGGACGCTCGAGCGCAAACGCGGCAGGGGTGATGTCCAGAGCATCTTTTCTGATCCGCATGAGTGGGCTTTCCCTGGCAGAGCGGCAATAGCGCACACAAGATACGCAACCCAAGGAGAGCAAACCGAAGACAATATCCAACCCATCAAGTCCGCAACATTCTTCCCGTTCCAGATTCCTATTAGCATTGCTCACAATGGAAACTTCTCCAACTTCCTGGAACTCCAGCAGCGACTCGGCGGGTTCTACCAGACAACAACGGACACAGAGATCATCTTCCATCTTATGCACAACTCTCCTGAGCGAGATCTTGAGAAACGCATACTCGATGCCGCGGCGCACGTCGACGGCTCATATTCGATGCTGATCCTTACCTCGGAGAAACTCTATGCAATGCGTGATCCAGCAGGCTTCCGTCCTCTGATCATCGGACGCATCGGTGATGGTTTTATCGTTTCTTCTGAACGCTACGGATTTGGACGAGTCGGCGCCGATGTTGTACGCGATGTCAACCCAGGTGAAATGGTAGTCTTCGAAGGCAACCAGATGCTATCGCGAAAGATCGGCAGGACGTCCGAGCGCAAATACCACTGCATCTTTGAGCTAGTATACTTCGCCAATCCTGCCGAGACGCAAAACAGGGTAGAGGTCTCTGAATTCAGATTCCGGTCCGGGATGATGCTCTACGGCGAGGAAGAACATCCGGCTCGGATCGATGTGGTCGTTCCTGTGATGGATTCCGGCCTTGACGCCGCATATGGCTACCACAAAGCATCAGGCATCGACCTTGTCCGTGGTATCTACAGGAATCATCACGTGGGCAGGACATTTATCCAGCCAACGCAAGAAGAGCGGCGCAAGAGCTTACGGGAAAAGCAGATACCTGTATCGGCGATGATTAAAGGAAAACGCATCAAACTCGTCGATGATTCCATTGTTCGGGGAAATACAACCAAGGGGCTTGTGAAGATGGCTCGGGATGCTGGTGCACTCGAGGTGCATGTCGGTATAGCATCACCACCTGTTCGGTGGGTCTGCGAGTTTGGCATCGCCAATGGCCCTGTAGAGGATCTCATCGCACGCACCTACGAAGGCAATGTCGAGAGGGTCCGCGAATACATCGATGCAGATACGCTCACGTACCTGTCTGTGCCAGGACTTCTCAAAGCAACAGGTATGGGCGACGCACAGCAACGTTACTGCACATACTGCCTCACGGGGGAAAAACCAGAGTTCTAATCCCCCATTTCTTGCTGCACAACACCTAGAATCGTGTCCTTGATCTTGGTGCGCTCGGTGAATGTTGTTTGGCACTCCACGCGCAAACAGATCCCCAGATTGTCTGCATCAAGCCACATCTGGGGAGTAGTTCCTGTACGCTCTTTGATCTGTGCTTGGATCCTTGCGTGTTTCTGGTCGTAGCTCTTGGCCTTGATTGGGATTCGTAGGATGATGGGGACGCTTCGACCGAAGTTGTAGATGGGCTTTTCGAGAAACACCTTGTTTGGAACCCGAATGAACTCCTTGTTGCGCTCGGGGGAATCGTTCAGAAGCACGTGGAACGTGCCTATATGCTCAACAATGCCTTGTTCATCACCGATCTTGATGTATTCGCCGATCTTGAATGGTCGCTTCGTGAGCAGAATGTACCATGTAAGATATGAGGTAATAATATCCTTCATTGCAAGCGCAAGAGCTGTGGTGATGAGTCCAACGAGGATGGTGATGTTCTGGGCCGCAACGCCTAGCTCGTACAATGCTACCAGTGTTGCGAACATGTAGATAAAGCCAGTATAAGCCTTGCGTAGTAGCAGTCTATGTTCAATGGAGACATTTGTATCAAAAAGTCCCATCACGTGATTGACACTAATACGCACGATAATTGCCGCAATAAGATAGGGAAGAATGAGGAGTGTCGCTGCGCGAGCCCAATCCCCTGCCACCTCGGGAATATACATCCAAGAAGCCCATGCCACGCCAATTACCGCAGCGAGCAGCATAATGGTAAGGTTAAGCTTGACGTGATTCAGAGGGTGTTTCATGTGGAAGTCCCAGGAGGTTATGCTTATATGCGTTGTGAAGACACTTGACACGTGCGCAAGGCTCGGGATAGGTCGGCTTAAAAAGTCAAGGGGGAATCTTGATTTCCTGATTCTGACTAAAAAATACCCCTCCTCGAGAAGTGATCCGAGAAACTTCTTTAATATTCAGCCCACCATGCCGAATAAGTTTTCTCGCTAATGACACGTAGTCCCACGGAGGCTGTTCTTCACTCCATCTTCCAGACAAGTATGAAAAGTCCCAACCTTGAAATGTCGCGTGCTCATCCCGCCGCCACTGTTCTATTAGGATCGTTTTTTCATCGTTGAGCATCCGTTTTCCCATCAGGCACCTTCTCCCATTTCTACACACGCCATCGCCACTTCTTGTAAATTGTGTCGTGATGGTCAAGATCCACAAAACGAACGACCTTGTTGTTCTCGTCGACCTTGAACACGATCACAAATGAAGAGTCGATATGCACACGCTTAAACTCCTTCAAGTCGTGCTGAAGGTTCTTGTAATGTTGGGGACTCTGACAAACTTCACGGATCTTCTTCATCGCAGCTTCTTTAGAATCTTGTCAATCTCGTCTGAACGTTCGAATGAATACATCTTCAATCAGTTTCGAGCTGTCTACGCAAGTCATCAACAGAAGAGAATTTCTTGAATTTACCAGAAGCTATCTTTTTGATCTTTTCAAGGTACTCAGGACGAACCTCTAGCTCTACATCCCTAAGGTCATTTACTTCATCCTTAAGTTCAGAGAGTTCTTGCCGCATCAAGCGAACATCCTGCGCGATCTGTTGTAGGAGCATCTCTGACATAAGCTCGGTTTAGCTTTGGAAGTTTATAAATCTTGTCAGGATTTGTAATCGTTCAGTCTTCTGAAAATTCTCGTCAGTAATAATATGTGTTCTTGAGTAGCGAAATTCTTATTAACTAGTGTAGCTACATTGTAGCTACAATGCGCAAGTCA
>JACQSU010000018.1 GCA_016211165.1 Candidatus Woesearchaeota archaeon
ACCATGCAATGCTGGGGAATGATCCTTGGCGAACTCGTCTTGGCATACTCACTATGGATATACGGCATGCAATGGTCATTTGAGACCGTCGTACCAGTGCTCTTGGTCTTGTGCGCACTCTGCAAAGTCGCGTGCAAATCAATGTGCAAGTAAAAACGCTTATAGGCAGTTGACGCAAAAGTTCATGTAATTCGTCAACTGCCTATAAGTCCCGAAGGGACATTAAACGTTTCTTTCCCGCAACATTTATATCTACGCCGGCGATCTATCGTCGATGAAAACCGGCATTAAGGTTGTCGATGCAATGACGCGTTTACCGATCAGCGTCGCTCCAGGCACTACGCTCCAGGACTGTGCTCATCTGATGAAAGAGAAAAAGGTTGGGTCCTTGCTTGTCAAGGAAGGGGATTCGCTCGTAGGCATTCTCACCGAGCGCGATGTGGTGAGAAAGGCCGTCGCAAGTGGTCTTGATGCCGCCAAAACCCCTGCTAAGGATGTGATGGTTGAGGAAGTGATAACCACGCCTCCAAACGCAGACATATTCGAGGCTATTCACTTGATGAAGGATCATGACATCCGCCACCTTCCAGTAGCCGATGGCAAAAAACTCGTTGGATTTATCACAATCAAAGACATCCTTAAGATCCAACCCCAATTATTCGAGAATCTTGTCGATAAGATGCGCATTGCTGAAGAAGAGCGCAAGATGGTACAAGTTGGCAAGCCGCGAGAAGGCATCTGCCAAACATGTGGGAACTTTGATGAGGATCTCAAATTGGTGAATGGTCAGCAGATGTGTGAAGTGTGTCGTGAGGATGCCAAGTGACAACACTCACACTCTCGCATGTGCGTCAGTTACGAAAGCGCCTCGGGCTCACCCAGCATCAATTGGCCAAGCGCGTGGGTGTATCACAGTCCCTGATTGCAAAGCTTGAGACTGGCCGCATCGACCCGACATTCTCAAAGGGCAAGGCAATCCTAGATCATTTGGAAGACATGGTCCGAAGCGCTGAGCCAGGAGCAAGCGACATCATGACAAAGAATGTCGTGATGATTGACGCGCACAAGCTATTAAGCGACGCTATTGATATAATGCGCAAGCACGGCATTAGTCAAGTGCCTGTCGTTGACAAGGATAAGCTTGTGGGTATTATCAGTGAGGAGATTATCTTGGATGCAAGCCAAAAAAAGAAGTCCTTTGACAAGCTCACGATCCGCAGTGTGATGGCATCCTGCCCGCCCCTTGTTGATCCCACTGCGCCCCGCGCCATTGTCACGACCCTTCTCAAGCACTATCCTGCTGTGCTTGTTGTCGAGCAGGGTGTGCTCTTGGGCATTATCACCAAGACGGATATTTTGGCGAATCTGGTCTGATCCCAATGAGGTCCTACGATGCTTTCTTATCGAATCATCATTTCTGGTGATGTGCAGGGTGTGGGGTTTCGGGGATCGGCCGCAAGGATCGCCGGTCGTCTGCGGCTTCGCGGATGGGCGAAAAATAACGCTGATGGCTCTGTTGAGATCCTCATCCAAGGCCCCAAGGTAATGTGCGATGAATTCATTGATTGGTGCAGGGTAGGGCCTCCCGGTGCTCGCGTGCATGCCTCCGATCTGTGACCGGAGGTCCGCCCGCCCATTTTGACAAGAGGGGCGAGGCCCCTCTTTTAGGCACGATTCACTAAGACTTCAACATCACGGCCCCAAATGCGTTGAAGATCATCAAAGATCGGACTCTTGATATAAACTGCCTTTGGAATCTCGATCTTTGCAAGATGTGACTCAAGTTCCTCATACGAACTTGGTTTGAGCGTCCCTAGCGACCCATCGGGATTGACATCTGCTTTTGAAATCTCGCGCTCCTGCGCGTCAAGATCATGCGTGATGAATGCGATGTTATCAAGGACGAGGATCTCACCAAACTTATTGCCTGCTTTTACGCGGATCCTTGCTCGCTCCAATTCTCGAGCCCGCTTGCGCTGGATAAATTCAACAAGAAACTTCACCAATTCATGACTTGCCTTCTTTGCTTCCTTTGTTTCAAGATCTGATAATTTACCAGCGTCATAATCCTTCTTTGCTTTAAAAAGTGTTTCAAGAAGACGAGCGTACTTGGAAGGCACGCGGTTCGTGTCGATGAGTTTTTTCTCGAATGTCTTTTGGAGTTGATCTTGTGGCACTTCTTGGCAGCCTTCAAGACGCAAGATGTCTCGAACAATGGTTGTGATGGAATCATACACATCAACCATTTCCTCTTTATCCTTCATCTGCTCAATCTCAGTAAAGAGCTTCTTGATACGTTGCAAGTATTCATCTGCGCGCTTGAGAAGATCATCGATCTCTTTTCCTGAGACTTCCTTCACTTCACCAGACTCCATCCCTTTGTAGTATCGGCGGATCTCCCGCATCGTATCAACATACTTCTTTTCAAGGAGCCCAAGTTTTTTTACAAACACCTCTTCCACGAGTTCGATGGTCTCCTTAGGCGTTGGGGGAGGGATACCATACATCATCAAAGCCGCCTGTGTCGGTGTAAGAGTCGCCCAGTAGATATCAGCTTCGATAAGCTCTTTTAGTCTAGCCTTGACTCGTGCAACCATCTGCTCGCCAGACGAGAGGAACATATCAATCGCTTCCTTTGATGGTTTGATCTTACCCATTTTAAGGAGCTGTTTCCACGGCATGAACATACCCCTGTCATAGAAAGGAACACCGTCTCTTAGGATTGTGAAAATCACAGGATTTGCTTCCTTGATATTATCCCAGAACTCCGTGAGAATGTACGGCTGGATATTGATCTTGTTTCTAATGCCAGTCATCTCGCCAGCATCAATGCCCATCCCGATGATGATTGCCCTTAGTTTGTCCTTGAGTTCTGCACGCGTCATCTTCTTGACATCAGTATCATCAATGATGATCGCCACATCAATGTCTGATTCTTTGGTCGCTTGGCCTCTGACCAAGGACCCGAAGAGGACGTATGAGACAATGTACTTCTCGAATTTCTTGATCACCATGGATTTGTGCAGTTCGCCGATCTTGACTGCGGCAAGCATGCCCTTATCGTAAATTGGAGCAGCTAGTGCCGTCATCTGCAGCAGGTCGTACTTCCCGTCGTAGCACGACATCCATAGCTCGCTTAGCAGGATGGTGTCTGGCGTGAGACGCTTGTCGCTTCTTTGGGCCATCTCGGCGATGATTTGTGTGAGCTTATCCTTAAGCTCCAATTTTGACATCTTTTGAGAATCTGTGTCGTCAATGAGAATGAGAAGTCGAATCTTGTCAAGCTCTTCTTGCGAGAGCTGCTGGCCTGGCTGTGGTTGTGGTGGCGGCATCAGGCCAATGCCTACAACATAGTCCTCAAATTTTCCAAGAAGTTCCTTTTGGAAGACCTCAATTTTTGCTTTGATTTCTTCCAACTTCTTTTTTTGCTCCTTTGTGAGAGGCGGGACTCCTGGTGGAAGCGGCGCATCAAATGGAGATGGAGGACCCTGGGCTGCTTCAGCCTTCTTCTCTTCGTACTCCTTTTTTTTGGCCATTGTTGGAAAAACGTTTAATGATCCTCGTCTGCGGCTCGGAACTTAAACGTTTTTATGCTCATAATTTTGATTCAAGCGGTTGCTTTTTCTTCTTGGCTTCAGCTTCCAAATCAACGCCCATATCCTTGAGCGCTTTAAGATGCATCTGCATGAGTTGCTCAACAACTTGGAGCATCCCAAGCACTGCCTCCCGCTCTTTTGCAAGCGTTGTGAGCGATCCTTTGTGAAATCCTATCTGTTCTGCCTTGTCCGTGTCCGCAAGTGAAGTATCTTTAGCCATAATGAGGGGCTCTGCCCCTCATACTCCCCAGGGGCTAGGTGATGACACAAAAGTCACAGTAAAAATCAATCGACGGTGCTTTATATACAAATAGATACTGGAGTAGATAGGTGTGGGACAAAAAAGTCTATTTCTCTGATCTCATTATGAATTCTGGTACCACTTTTTTTACGTAGGCAAAGTGAGAGTTATTGGTTAGTAATGCACATCCTCGGTTAATGCACATCGCAGCGATGATCGTATCAATTCCACCAATCGGGGTGTTCTACCACCGAAAACACCGTGACGATCACCTCCACTTGACCTCAGAGTGCTTTTTCATCTCTTTATACATATCATCCGGAACTGCGAGAGTCATGTGGGCCATATGTAAGATACATATTTGACATATTTATAGCAAGTTGAGTAAATAGTGGAACTTTTCGCTTATGCCGCAAAAAGCCTTGGCGACTCAACTTGCTTATTAGCCAGTTGATTCTATTGTTCATATATTTAATCAACTGGCTATAAGTATTTTCTACATCTGCAGCCTTATATCAAGTGAGTTGAGATGCACTTCGTGCCAGTCGAACGCAAAAGTTCCTTTACTATATTCAGTCTGCAAAATTCTTCCCATGTCCCCCTTGGCGCCTTTGGAAAATCATAGGGTTTGAGATCGCTAAATTCAGTAAGTGCGGCATCGTTTTGGATAGGATCAAGAACAGCTTTTGAAGGCGAATTGCCATACGCACCCATAAGCATTCCCCCTAGATCTTGCATAAAAAATATGGAAAAACAAAGAGGAAAAGAGTTATCACGCCGAGAAGTAATTATACAACCACGCAAGCAGACCGCCAAGCACAGCGCCGATGACGAATCCTTCAATAGCACCAATGACAATACCCGCCGGAGTCGGGGACCACCACGGAAGCATACTTTGATACAGTGGCATAATTGTCTTATTATACCATAAGATTTCCACACCCAACATCCCTACAAGAGCCATCAGCGCACAATCAACTGCGCAAACCGTGCCACTGGCATACGCCAATCCACGAACATTCCAACTGTCTTTTGCCATAATGTTCACCTCGATGTGTGATAGTATTCTCTTGTGTGTCGACTATAATAAGTTTTCCTACCGGTCTTGAGCGAGCGTTAGCGAGCGATGACCGGTGGGGTGTAGTATATTTATGTCGTGTTCTGATTAGCGATAGCTATAAACTTTTCTGAAGGTGATTACCATGACTGCAGTAGGTGAGGTATGGATAATGATGACCTTGAAAGTTCGGTACTGTCACAAGGTTATCCGTGAGTTCACGGATGCAGTGGTTACCGAAGCGTTA
>JACQSU010000022.1 GCA_016211165.1 Candidatus Woesearchaeota archaeon
CATTGTAGCTACAATGTAGCTACACTAGTTAATAAGAATTTCGCTACTCAAGAACACATATTATTACTGACGAGAATTTTCAGAAGACTGAACGATTACGCATGACACCACAGCGGAGCAACATCCCCAACCAACTACTCAGAATCGAATCTACTGTCGGTTTATCTCACCGGCAGATCTTCTAGTACAAATAATCCCTCCATCGCCGTTCCAAGTTGGGCTAAAATCACAAACCAATCATACTCAAACTGTGCGGAATGGGATGTTCCAGGAGCTCGTCGAGGTAATTGACTGATGGGTGGAAACCTTTTTATACAACTAGCTACTAATATATCCACATGGAAACACGACTATCCATTCTCACTCCATTCTTCAGGTTCCCAAACCGGAGATTCCTGCTCCGTGAGGTGGCGAGGATGACCAAGGTCAGCCACATGACTGCGCGCAAGTATCTTCTCGATGCAGTTTCGCATGGATTGCTGAACAAATCACCTGGAGTTCCATACGAGACATTCCAAGCAAACCCGGAATCCCCTGCATTCCGTAATCTCAAACTGTTTTTCAATCTTGAACGTATCCGAAGCTGCGGACTTGTCCGGACTTTAGAAAAAGCATACGAATATCCTCCGGTCGTGCTTTTTGGCAGTTTTGCCAAAGCCCGCGATGACGAGCAGAGTGACGTGGACATATGCGTGGTCACTGCAGTCTCAAAGGATGTCGATCTATCAGACTGCGAGCAAGTGATCGGAAGACACATCTCGATACACCGTTATTCCAAGAAATCGTGGAGCGCAGCAATCAGGAAAAACCCCAATCTCGTGAACAATATCCTCAATGGTCTTACACTATCCGGCTTTCTGGAGGTAGCATGAGTTTCCAGAATCGGCTCTTTGAGGGAGCAGCAAAGAAGGTCCCTGTCGACCCTCTCCGAGCAAGAAGCCTTATCCGTGCTTCTGATCAGTGCATAAAGACTGCGAAACTCATCCCACTTACTGAACTCACCTCAAAGACGATTCTGCGAGAATCCTATGAGTCACTTCGCCAATACGTGGAAGCTATAGGCTATCTTAAGGGCTACTCATTCGAAGACCACGCTGTGATGATTGAATTTATTGAAGAGGTGCTCAAGAACCCTCGGGTAGCGAGCCGTTTTGACTCTTACCGGAAGATTCGCAATGGAATCAACTATTACGGGGACGACGTGTCTTTGGGAACAGTCAAAGAGACGCTGCGCGAGATCCCGAGACTTATTGAGGATCTTTGTGTTCATACATCGGAGCAAAAGAGGAACGAATAAAAGCAACACAATACCCTGTCAGTAGTATATACTGTACGGAGCTATCTGATAAATAGAGCAGGTAAGCAGGTATATACCCCCGATGGAAATCACATTTGAGAGTAGTCATCCCCCACAACCATGGCAATCGCGACACAACTCATCCTCAATGGTATCATCGCAGGGGCGATCTATGCGCTTGTCGCAAGCGGTTTTGCACTTATCTACTCTGTCGCAAAATTTATGCACTTTAGTCACGGCGCTGTTGTTGCAATGGGTGCGTACTTCTTGTACATGTTTGCAGTGCTTCTCGGATGGCCGCTCCCTGTTGCGATTGTAGGAGCATTGATCTTATCAGCACTTCTTGGCGAAGTGATGAATCGCGTTGCATATCGACCACTTCGAATGCGCAAAAGCTCATCTGCCGTCCTTCTTATCGCAAGCCTTGCACTAATGAGCCTTGTAAGCGCATCCATTCTTGCCGTCTGGGGCGCAGATGTCAAGACAGTCCCTATCAAGAACCCCGTGTTTGAACTCCTTGGGGCACGCGTCACCAAATTGCAATTGGTCATCATTGGAGTCTCGCTTGTGCTCTTAGTCGTGCTATGGATTCTCATGCGCAAGACTCGTCTTGGAAAAGCCATGCGTGCAGTCGCAGATCACAAAGAAGTTGCCCAGACCGTCGGCATTGACCCAGAATCAATCTATACTAAGACGTTCTTGATCGGAAGCTTCCTTGGAGGCGTTGCAGGAATCTTGATTGGCCTTGAGCAAAATCTGTATCCTCAAATGGGAACATCGCTTGCAATTAAGGGGTTCACAGGCGCAGTTGTTGGAGGATTAACCTCGGTTCCGGGAGCAGTGCTTGGGTCCTTTATCCTTGGACTTGTCGAGAACATCGGCATCTGGTGGTTGCCTAGTGGATACAAAGATGCCATCGCGTTCGTATTGCTGTTTGTGTTCTTACTCTTCAAACCCAATGGACTCATGGGTTCAAAGGTGAGGGAAGCATGATTTGTAAAAAGGGGGAAGGGTTCCCCTTTTCAACCCCCTCGGAATCTGCGCAGCGATCTTCGGAAAACGTAGGGGGGTGTTCAAAAGAGGGGGCGTAGTCCCCTCTTTTTAGCTATGGCATTCATCAATTATCTTATCCACCTTGCAATCCTGATTGGGATCTATTCGCTGCTTACGGTGAGCCTTAACTTCGCGATCGGCTTCACAGGGCTTCTCAACCTGGGCCATGTTGGATTCTTTGGTATTGGAGCCTATACATCAGCGTTGTTGTCCCTTGCAGGCATCCCGTTATGGCTTTCAATCCCTGCAGGAATCATTATGGCGTCGCTCTGCGGCATATTGCTCTCGATCCCCACCATGCGGCTTAAGGGAGATTACCTTGCCTTGGCAACGCTGGGATTCACGTTTATCTTGGGAAGCATCGCACGCAACTGGACTGATCTTACCAGAGGAGCGCTTGGATTGCCAGGCATCCCACGAGTGGCGTCCAATAATACTGAGTTCTTGGTGTTTGTCGCTGTTGTTGCCCTGCTCACGTATGCGTTTTTCCACTACTTTACACGAACACGCTTTGGCAAGATCTGCCAGGCTGTGCGTGATGACGAACTCGCGACCAAGATGCTTGGACACAACACCATGCGCGTTAAGATGGCTGCCCTGGGAACCTCGGCAGCATTCGCAGGGCTTGGAGGCGCCTTATTCTCTCACTATATCACATTCATCGACCCAACGATCTTTGGCCTTGCTGACCTTATCCTACTTTTCTCAATGATGATCGTTGGAGGTCTTGGCAGTGTCAAAGGCGCAGCTGTTGGCACAGCAATCCTCTTACTCTTGCCTGAGCCATTGCGATTCATTGGATTTCCAAGCAGCGTTATTGGACCTGCACGAGAAATCATCTTTTCACTCCTACTCCTCTTGATTCTGATCTATCGACCAAAAGGCATCTTTGGTGAGGTGGATCTCGGATGATCCGCGTTGAGAAGATCTGGAAGGAATTTGGCGGAGTACATGCTGTGCGAGACTGTTCACTTGATGTCACTCCTCATACCATCACAAGCATCATAGGACCAAATGGCGCAGGTAAGACTACACTCTTTAACATCATTTGCGGGATAATCCAATCTGATTCAGGCAGGGTTATCTTTGATGGCGCGGATGTCACAGGCAAAGCATCCTATCAAGTCGCAGAAGCAGGAGTTAGTAGAACATTCCAGCAGGCGCGACTCTTTAGAAATATGACTGTCCGAGATAATCTGCTTGTGTCCCATGCGTGTTCAGACGCAGAAATGAAGGAGGTCCTTGGAAAGGTGAGGTTTCCATTAGGCCTTGATGTGAAATGCTCTGCGCTCTCATATGGACAGTCGCGCATGATTGAGATTGCGAGGGCGCTTCTCAAACCCCACAAGATGCTCATGCTTGATGAGCCAACTGCTGGCCTGAATCCAAAAGTTCGGCAGGAGCTTCGGGGAATCTTACTCCGACTAAAAAAGGCGGGAAATACCATCTTACTCATCGAGCATGACATGGAATTTGTGATGAGCATATCAGATGAGGTCATTGTGATGGCTGAAGGGACTGTGCTGACGCGTGGCAAGCCGTCCGTTGTTCAGAAGGATAAACGAGTATTGGAGGCGTATCTGGGAAAATGACGCTCCTCTCGCTAAAAGGGATCGAATCCGGGTACGGCAAATTGCAGATCCTCTTTGGCGTTGATATGGATATCAGGCCGGGAAAGATCTCTGTCATCATCGGACCCAATGGCGCAGGCAAGAGTACAGCGCTCAAGAGTATTTTCAATCTTTGCGATATCTACAAAGGATCTGTTGTGTACAAAGGCAAGAACATCACTCGCCTGCCCACGCACGAGCGGATTGGGATGGGCATCGCCATTGTGCCCCAAGGACGGCAAGTGTTCTGTGGACTCACTGTTCGTGAGAATCTGGAGATGGGCGCGTATCTAACCACCGACAGTGCGCTTGTCGAGAGGCGATTGCAGGAAGTCCTGGGGCATTTCCCACCGCTCCGGGCCAAGCTTTCGGAGAATGCATATTCGCTCTCTGGCGGACAGCAACAGATGCTTGCGATAGCCAGAGCCTTGATGCAGGACCCCCACTTGATCTTGATGGATGAACCATCACTTGGCTTGGCTCCAAAGACCATGAAGGAGATCTTTGCAAAGATCCGCGACATCGTGGATGAAGGCTGCACCGTGCTGATGGTCGAGCAAAACGCCAAGTCTGTTTGCGAGATAGCTGATGAGATCTTTGTACTTGAGGAAGGGCGCGTGGCACTGCACGGAGGCAGGAAGCTGCTCAATGATCCACAAGTAAAACACATTTACCTTGGAGGACACGGGCACAAAGAGGGGCGCGGCCCCTATTTGAACAAAGTTCTCACTTGAACGCACCAGAATTGAACACTGGCGGCCGGTTCACATCAGCTACAGTGACGGTGAACGTCGCAGACACAGTATCGAGGCCGTCGCTTGCTGATATGTTCACCTTATGTTCTCCGGCATCAGAGAAGCCGACGCGCTTCTCGGAACTTGTCATATATCCAGAATACGTGATGCTGACATTGTCATTGTCAGCGTCGGTCGCTGTGATGTGTAGGATGATTGCGTCTCCTTCCTTGACAGATAGGTTCGTGACGCCCCCAAGGACGGGTTTGTTGTTTGCTGTCTTAACAACAAGGAGGAACGAGGTCTTGGCAGTGGCGAATCCATCAGTGACGGTTACATTGATTCGGTACTCTCCTTGATCCTTGCGTTTGGTCTGCCACACACCGGATTTGTTGAGTGGGGTTGTGAAGATGAATCGCAGCTGGTCCTTATCAGGATCATCAGCTGTCGGCTGAAGTGTGAAAAGGTCGCCCTCACGGATCTCGACATCTTCAAGTTTGTCGATCTTGGGAGGCCTATTGACGTTCTGAACGCGTATGTGCACATCAGTTGTAGACTCAAGCTCCCCATCAGAAGCAGTAATCGTGATCGTGTGGTTGCCTGCGTCATCAAATGAGACATTGTACGGAAGCGCGCTGGTGAATCCTGAGAATGTGATGCGCACATCATCGCCGTCAGGATCGCGTACATCCGGCTCAAGGTCAAGTACCTGACCCTCTTTGATAGTGATCGCGGGAATGGGTGTGATTGTTGGAGCCTTGTTCTTGCGCAAGACAATGATCCTGACATTTTGAGTCTGTATGCCTGTGCCATCACTCACGCTTATTGTTGCTGTGTACTCTCCAGCATCGCCACGCTTGGTAAGCCACCGGCCATTCGTATCCAAAGGCTCGCTATATGTGTAGGAAAGGTTGTCTCCGTCAGGATCTGTGGCGGCAAGATTGGGGAAGGAGACAAGATCCCCTTCAGAGACGGTCTTTGTTGGGATGGGGGCAAGGACTGCTGTCTCCGGAAGCGAGACATTGGGCAGGTCTTCGGTTGGTGTTGGGCCTGGGGGAGTAGTGGACTCCGTGAGATTTTCAATAGGGACGAATACGTCTGTTTTTTCTGTGGAGTAGTTAGCGTAAAAGGACGCGTTCAATTTCTGGAGATAAGTCAATGCCTGCTCAGGTGTACACCCCTGCTGCACAGGCTCGCACGCCGCAATGATGGCAAGAACAATGACTGCCCCCACTACCCGCTTCATACAGGGAAGGAGGATGGGAACGCTATATATTTCTTATTGCGTCCCGAGATGGGAATAACAAGGGTTTGCAGTTGGTAAAATAGTAGAAGAAGGGCGCCGGCGCGGGACGCAACAAAGAGCGAAGCTCTTTGTTGCGCCTAAGGATATATGAAACGTCTAATGCTGTTCTATTCCGTTGTGTTTTAACTGAAACTGGTCGGGGCTGGATGTCGTTGTTGCGAGAAGAAGTACTGCGAATCGAAGAAGAGATCACTTCATA
>JACQSU010000024.1 GCA_016211165.1 Candidatus Woesearchaeota archaeon
CTACGCTCGCTCAAGACCGGTATGAAAACTTATTGGACGCAAAAGTTCATATAATTCGTCAAGTGCCTATAAATCGTTTATTGTTCCTCGTTTCGGTCGGGACATAAAAGGATGTGGGGGTTAAAAAGTGGCGCAGGAGCGCCCTACTTCACAATGAGCCGTGCAGTTATGGTAGGATATATGGCGGAGAAGTAGTCGAATGTTCCCGCAGTATCAAATGTGTGTCTAAAAGAGTCGCCTTGGTTCAAGGTCGGAGAGTTCAATCGTCCGTCAGCCGTCGTGACAGTGTGTGGTGCATTATCATTATTGATCCATGTAACTGTGGTTCCTATGGGGATGGTGATTTCTTGTGGTGCGAAGTTGAATTGTTGGATAGTGATTGTTTGTGTTGCTGGTATCGCTTGTTGTTGCGCAGGTGTGGGCTGTGCAATGGGTAAGGGTGTTGGAGATACCTCCGTGGAAGGAGAGATAGGTTGACGTTGTGTCACGCGTTGTGGTTCATCAATACAAATCCCTCCCCCGCTTGGTCCTGCATGGGTACAGTGCACAGCAGGGTCCACAGCGGACGCAACTTGTGCATGGTAGGTACGACAACTCAGTGTGTCTCCCGTGGTCTCACCAGGTGTGCCAATGCGATAGGAGGCGCATTGCGCAAGGCAGGTCTGGGCATTCTCATACTGTTGGTTGTCTCCCACACATGCAGTCTGCACGCTTGTGCAATAATCTGCGCAACGCGGACCTGGAGGATTGATTACAGGTGCAGGAGGCGGAGAAGATGCTACATCTGTTCGTGTTGGAATCACACCGACGCACACACCACCACCATCAGGAGCTGCATGTGGACAGTGAATGTCTGCGGCCGCAACATCCACTCCTGCCACGCCAAGATGATATATTCTACACTGGACGCTATCCCCCAAAGTATTACCAGGCGTACCTAAGGGAGAATATTGCGCGCATCGTGCAAGACAATCAGATGCAGTTGTGAATGGTCGTCCGGCGCAGTTCTTCAGGGACAAGTGGCAGTAGTTGTTGCAGTATGTGCCGCAAACACCGCCACCGCTTGGCCCTGCGTGTGGGCAGTGGATGTCTGGGTCAGTTGTGCTTGCGACATTTGCATGATACTTTCGGCATGCAATAGTGTTGCTGGCAGGGTCTTCTCGTTTTCCTGCAGGGAATTTGGCTTGTGTTGCGCAGTATGTGAGGCAGTCTCGCTCAGATGGGTATTGTGTTCGTGGACCATCGCATGCACTCTGTACTTTTCCACAGTATTCATCGCACGTGACTGCTGCGGTAAGGTCGGATTGGGGGACAGTTCCAGGGGCGATCATACGTTGTGATTGATTGCGAATAGCAGTAAAGACAACAACAATAAGCAGCAGAACCGCCATTGCGATGACTAATTTGATCAAGTGTCCCCCGATGATAAGACGTTTGGCTTCTGCTTCTGTTTTGGTCAACTCATCTTCGACTTCAGCTTCAATCTCAGCCCATGAAGAATACTTGCGAAGGACAGCACGGATCGTTTCTGGTGTGAATCCTTGTGCAAGTGATCTGCGCACATACGATCGGATGTCTTGGGTCACAGTTCTTTTCGTCGGTTCTTGGTATTTATGAGTTTCGGCGAGAAAAACGTTTATCGTTCCTGGGCTGCATCCAATAACTCGTGGATCATCTTGATTGCCAGGCCGGCCGGGAAGATCGTATAGTAACAAAAATGTGCTATCGCGCTGATCATTTTGGGTGTATGGCGCTGCGTGAAGCCGTTTGTCCTAATCATGTCAGAGAATCTAACGGCACGAAAGATTTCAAAGTCGTCTCAAAATTTCTTAAACATCGCAACAGTGTCGACAAGGTCCACGTGTCCAAGGAACATTTGGCGACAGCAGTAGCGTTTCAAGCCAAGAGATGTTAGGACGTTTCCTTTGTCATCCTTTGCAGATTCTTCGGTATAGGCTTCCCATAGGTGTCCTATGGGTTTTCCGCAGCTCCAGCATCGTGGTGGGATGAGCATTGTTGTTGTTCCGTGGTCGTTGTTTATATATTTGGGGGTTCAAAAGGGGGCTTGCCCCCTTTTCTGGGGTGTTTAAAAGAGGGGCTTGCCCCTCTTTTTTAACGGTATGATTTTTGGACTTTTGCGCGTGCCTTTCCGTGTCTGTTGGGCTTGCGGGTTTCTTTGTGCCGTACGTCTGGAACAAGGAGTTGCCGGTCGTATTCGAGGAATCTCTTTTCTAGTTTTTTGTCGTATGCAACCATTGCTCGGGCGACTGCGACGCGTGCTGCTTCTGCTTGTGCGTTGGTGCCTCCGCCATTTGTTATGATCTCAACGCGCAGGTTGTTGGATATGTCGCCTGCGATGAGGAGTGGTTCCATGATTTTTGCGCGTGCGAGTGGTGTGCTAAATGAGGTGATGTGTTGTGAATTGACGCGGACCACTCCTTTGCCTTCTCGCAAGGTTGCTCGTGCACTTGCGGTTTTTCTGGTTCCAGACATGTGTATGAGTTTCATTGTGATGCTCCTTTATAGCCCCAGAACTCGCAGACTTGTGCGATCGTGAGGTGTTTTGCTCGTGTGGCGTGCGCGACATCTGCGTCGTCGTAGCGTGTGGTTTCCTTGCCTTGAAGTTCGAGGGGTGTGCCGATGTAGCACATGACGCGCTCAAATGCCGCTCGTCCTTTTGGTTGATGGTGGGGAAGCATGCCGCGGACGCATCGGCGTACAAATCGGTCCGGCATTTTTGATGCGAATGGTCCTTGTTGGGGTTGTCCAAGTTCTTTTTTTGTTCGCATTTCAGTTTGGCGGTATGTTCGTGATCCTGTGATGACTGCGCGTTCGCAGTTGATGATGTTGACTGTTGTGCCGAGGAGTGCCGCTTTTGCCGCGTGTGTGCAGAGGCGTCCCATGATTTGGTTGGTTGCGTCGATGATGAGTTCCATGGTGTTCACCCGATGATACGGACGTGTTGTCCTTTGGGGTTTTGTTTGATAAGGTCGATGATCGTGAGGGCTTTTCCTTTTGCTTTTTCGATTTGTGTTTTTGCTGATTCGCTAAATTGCCATGCTGCGACGGTGACTGCTTGGGATAGGGTTCCAGTGCCGAGGACTTTGCCTGGGACGACAACGATGTCGTCTTTGGTTGCATAGCGTTCGATGCGTGAGATATTGACTGATCTGCGTTGTCGTGCTGGTCGCGCAAGGTCCTCTGCGAGTCGATGCCAGAGTGGAGTGTCATGGGTGTGACTCTCTTTTTTGAGGTGTGCGATGAGCGCGTGCAGGTGTTGGTTTGATGGTCCGGTTCTCATGGTTGGAAAAGGGGGTTTCGCCCCCTTTTTAGGGGAGTTCAAAAGAGGGTCGCGGCCCCTCTTTTATGCGGGGGAAGGGATTCGAACCCTCGCACCCACTAAGGGACTAGGCATTTGAACTGACGACTTTTCGCTGGCTCCTTGCTGCGAGTCTTCCTCGCACGGCTGCGGAGCCTCTCGCTGA